>NZ_JBFAQJ010000012.1:0-178051 GCF_040677225.1 Saccharopolyspora sp. NPDC049357
CCCAGCACCGCGTCGCAGCGGTGTTCCCCTCGACCCGCGCCGTTGACGCAGGGAGGTCACGAGGATGGTTCGGGAAACCAGCCCCACACCCGTTTGTGCGCGGTGGGTCAGAGGCCGCCGATGGAGACGTACTTGGTCTCCAGGAACTCGTCGATGCCGACCTTGCCGCCTTCGCGGCCCAGCCCGGATGCCTTGACCCCGCCGAAGGGGGCGGCCGGGTTGGACACGATGCCCTGGTTGAGGCCCACCATGCCGGTGTCGAGCGCTTCGGTGACGCGCAGGCCGCGTTGCAGGTTCTGGGTGTAGAGGTAGCTGACGAGCCCGTACTCGGTGTTGTTGGCCTTGGCGATGGCGTCGCGCTCGTCGGTGAAGGTGGTGATCGGGGCGACCGGCCCGAAGATCTCCTCGCTGGCCATGCGCGCGCCTTCGGGCACGCCGGTGAGCACGGTGGGGGTGTAGAAGTAGCCGTCGCCGCCGTGCCGGTCGCCGCCGGTGACGACCTGGGCTCCTCGGGCCACGGCGTCGGAGACCAGGTCGGTGACCTTGCCCAGCTGCTTTTCGTCGATGAGCGGGCCGACCTGGATGTCGTCGGAGACGCCGCGGCCGATGGTCAGCGCGGACATGCGTTCGGCGAGCTTGTCGGAGAAGGCCTGGGCGATGTCGGCGTGGACGTAGAAGCGGTTGGCCGCGGTGCAGGCTTCGCCGATGTTGCGCATCTTGGCCTGCATGGCGCCTTCGACGGCGGCGTCGAGGTCGGCGTCGTCGAAGACCAGGAACGGTGCGTTGCCGCCGAGTTCGAGGGAGACCTTGAGGACCTGCTGGGCGGACTGCTCGATGAGCTTGCGGCCGATGGCGGTGGAGCCGGTGAACGACAGCTTGCGGGCGCGCGGGTCGCGGATCATCGGTTCCATGATCGCGCCGGCGTCGGTGGCGGTGACGACGTTGAGCACGCCGTCGGGCAGTCCGGCTTCGCGCAGGATCTCGGCGAGCGCGAGCATCGACAGGGGCGTCTGGTGGGCGGGTTTGATCACCGAGGTGCAGCCGGCGGCGATGGCGGGGCCGATCTTGCGGGTGCCCATGGCCATGGGGAAGTTCCACGGGGTGATCAGCAGTGCGGGCCCGACGGGCTGGCGGGTGACCAGGAAGCGGCCGGAGCCGTTGGGGGCCACGGCGTAGTCGCCGCCGATGCGCACGGCCTCTTCGGCGAACCAGCGGAAGAACTCGGCGGCGTAGGTGATCTCGCCGCGAGCCTCGGGCAGGGGTTTGCCCATTTCGAGGGTCATGAGCAGGGCGAGGTCCTCGCGGCGCTCGATGATGATCTCGTAGGCGCGGCGCAGGATCTCGCCGCGCTCGCGGGGCGGGTGGGTGGCCCAGTCGGCCTGGGCGTCGTGAGCGGCGCCGAGTGCGGCGAGCGCGTCGTCGGGGGAGGCGTCGGCGACGTGGCAGAGGGTGGCGCCGGTGGCGGGGTCTTCGACGGCGAAGGTGCGTTCACCGGTGGCGTCGCGCCACTTGCCGGCGATGAGCAGCTGCTTGGGGGCGGCCTCGACGACGGTCGCCTCGCGGGGATGCGTTGGGGTGGTGGTCATCGCTGCGCGAACCCTCCTGGGTGTCGACGGATGTGCTTGTTTGCCAACCTAGTGCGCTTCGGTGGTGGACACCGGGTGTTGCTGATGGTTGCATGACTGCCTAGATTGTCAACAATCCTACATTCTGCACGCTTGGAGTCGATCATGACGGAGCTCTCCCCGGCGCTCAAGCAGGCGACCCCGGTGCTGGCCGCACGCGGCGAAGGGGTCTACCTCTACGACGAGTCCGACCGCCGCTACCTGGACTTCACCGCCGGCATCGGCGTCACCAGCACCGGACACTGCCACCCGCGCGTGGTCGAGGCCGCCCAGCGCCAAGTGGGCACCCTCATCCACGGCCAGTACACGACGGTGATGCACAGGCCGCTGCTGGACCTCACCGAACGGCTCGGCCAGGTCCTGCCCGAGGGCCTGGACCGCCTGTTCTACGTCAACTCCGGAAGTGAAGCGGTTGAAGCGTCCGTCCGGTTGGCGCGACACGCCACCGGGAGGGCCAACATCATCGCCTTCCAGGGTGGTTTCCACGGCCGCACCATGGGCGCGGCCGCCCTGACCTCTTCCGGGGTGAAGGTGCGCGCCGGGATCGGGCCGATGATGCCGGGAGTGGTGTTCACCCCCTTCCCCGAGCCCTACCGCCAGCAGTGCGGCACCGAGGAGGCCGTGCGCCGCGCCCTGGCGGAGTTCGACCAGCTGCTGGTCACCCAGAGCTCCCCGCGCGACACCGCCGCGATCATCGTCGAGCCCGTGCTCGGCGAAGGCGGCTACATCCCCGCGCCCCCGGAGTTCCTGGCGGGGCTGCGCCAGCGCGCCGACGCCCACGGCATCCTGCTCATCGTCGACGAGGTGCAGACCGGTGTCGGGCGCACCGGCCGCTTCTGGGGTCACGACCACGCCGGCGTGCGCCCCGACATCCTCATCACCGCCAAGGGCCTGGCCAGCGGATTCCCGATCTCGGCGATCGCCGCGGGCGAGGAGCTGATGAGCAAGGCCTGGCCCGGATCGCAGGGCGGCACCTACGGCGGCAACGCCGTGGCCGCCGCCGCGGCACTGGCCACCCTGGACGTGGTGGAGCAGGAAGGGCTGGTGGCCAACGCCGCCGAGCAGGGCGCGCGGCTGGTCGAAGGCCTGCGCAAGGTCGCCGCCGACCACCCGGTCATCGGCGACGTGCGCGGGCTCGGGCTGATGCTGGGCAACGAGTTCACCACCCCGGAGGGCACCCCGGACACCGCCACCGCGTCGCGCGCTCACGCCGCCGCGGCCGAAGCCGGGCTGCTGCTGCTGACCTGCGGCCCGCACGGCAACGTGGTGCGCATGATCCCGCCGCTGATCGTCACCGCCGAGCAGGTCGACACCGCGATCGAACTGTGGGCCACCGCGGTGCGCTCGGCCGTGGCAGGCTAGAGGACGCGCTGGTGGTGGGTGTGAGATCTTCCTCGGGCCCACCACCAGCGCAAACTCCGATCCACGGGTCACTGTTCGATAGCGGCGGCCACCTGCGCGACGTGCTTCTGCAATGCTGCACGCCACACAGCGGCGCGTGCGGGACGCGTCGCCAACAACCGACGCAGGTGTGAGCATGAGCGACTGGTCGGCGGGCGGACCGCCGAGGCGAAGGCCGCAGGGCGGCGGCGACAGGTACGACTACTATCGCGGCGCGCAGGCCCCTCAGGGACGGCGCCCCGCGCCGCCACCCCCACCCGGGCGCCCGCGCGGCGACCGGCCACCACCCCCGCCGCCCCAGCGGCGCAGCAGGCCCCGCTGGGGCAAGCGCATCGGCATCGGGCTGCTGGTCGTCGCGGTGCTGCTGGGCGCGCTGGTGTTCTACTTCGACAGCATGCTGCAGCGCACCGCGGCCCTGGACTTCGAAGGCCAGGCGGGCAACTCGGCGGGCAGCAACTGGCTGCTGGTGGGCTCGGACTCCCGCGAAGGGCTCGACGACGCCCGGCGCGAGGAGCTCTCCGCCGGTGATGCCGGTGGGCGCCGCACCGACTCGATGATGCTGGTGCACATCCCCAGCGGCGGTGGGCAGCCGGCGCTGATCAGCCTCCCGCGCGACTCCTACGTGGCCATCCCCGGGCACGGCAAGACCAAGCTCAACTCGGCGTTCTCCTTCGGCGGGCCGCAGCTGCTGGCCCAGACCGTCGAGCAGAACACCGGCGTGCACATCGACCACTACGCGGAGATCGGATTCGGCGGGTTCGCCGACCTGGTCGACGCCGTCGGCGGGGTCGACATCTGCCTGGACAAGCCCATGGACGACCCCATGGCCAACGTCCACCTGCCCCAGGGCTGCCAGGAGCTCGACGGCGCCCAGGCCCTCGGGTTCGTCCGGGCCCGCTACTCGCTGGACGGTGGCGACCTCGAACGCGCCGAGAACCAGCGCAAGCTGCTGGGCGCCCTGGTCGACAAGGGCACCAGCCCCGCGACCCTGATCAACCCGTTCCGGTTGTTCCCGCTGGCCTCCGGGGCGAGCAAGACCTTCCTGGTCAACGACACCGACCACATCTGGCACCTGATGTCGCTGGCCTTGGCCATGGGCGACGTCAGCGGCGGCCAGGGGGTGACCACCCAGGTGCCCTTCGGGCGCTTCGGGGAGGACTCCGACGGCGGGTCGGTGATCGTCTGGGACAAGGAGAAGGCCGGCCAGATGTTCGAGGCCATCAACAACGACCAGCCCATCCCGCCGGAGCTGCTCGGGAAGTAGAACGCACCGCTGAACCGCACAAGAGGTGGGCCGCCCCCTGGGAAAGGGGACGGCCCACCTCTTGTGCGGTCTGTGCGCGCCGGTGGTCAGCCGGCGAAAGCGGCCAGCTGGCCGAAGTCACCGTTGAAGGCGTCCTGGCCGCCCGGCAGCGGCCCGGCGTCGGAGTGCTGCCAGAACGAGTGGAACTGCCAGCCCGCGGGCAGCGGTCCGATCTGCGGGGCGTACCGGGCGATCCACAGCGGGTTGTGCGCCGCGAAGTCAGGATTGGCGCCCGTGCACTGGTTCCACCACGACGTGGTCGTGTAGATGACCGGGGCCCGGCCCGTGCGCGCGTGGTAGGTGCCCGAGAACTCCGCGATCCAGCGCGACATGCTCACCGGGTCCATCCCGTAGCAGGTCTGGCCGTAGGGGTTGTGCTCGATGTCGAGGACCCCGGGAAGCGTGCCCGACCCCGGCCTCCACGCACCGCCGTTGTCGACGAAGAAGTTCGCCTGCACCGCGCCGGGGGCGCGGTCGGGCAGCGCGAAGTGGTAGGCGCCGCGCATCATTCCCGCCGCCGCCGCGCCGTGGAACTGCTGGGCGTAGGACGAGCTGCGGAACCCGCTGCCCTCGGTGGCCTTGACGTAGGCGAACCGCGCCCCGCCGGCGTAGGCCCGGTGCCAGTCGACCTGGCCCTGGTGGCCGCTGACGTCCATGCCCGCCAGCGCCCCGGCCGGAACCTTGCCGGTGCTGCGCTCACCGGAGGCCTCGCGGCCCGCGCTGTAGCCGATCCACGCGCCGTGGGTGTCATGGGGATCCAGCCGGGGTGCGGCGGCCTGCACCGGGGAGGCGACCCCGATCAGAGCCGCCAGGACGGCCAGTAACACCAGCGACCCCCTGCGGCGGGGCGATGCCGCGCGACACCGGTGACGACCGGACGGTGGGAACATCTCTGGCCTCCTCACGGGACACCGGCACACCCGCCAGGCGGAGTGCCGGTGTGAGAGCGGGCCGGTCGCGGCGAGAACCCACCGCGGCCTGCCCGGAAGGTCGTTGACAGCTGATCTTGCGGGCGCCCGCAGAGGATAACCCGGCGTCAACACCCGCGCCCGATTACGACGCGCGAATGTTTCGCATTTTTCGGGGAAAACCCGCAGACCACACCGGTCCACTGTGTGTCCACTGTGGCCTGGATCATGGCCGGTTGGAGATTCCGGCGCCGCTGCGGTAGCCCTGTGTGCATGGCACAGCGACACGGCGGCCGGGGCGGGCCCCGGCACAGCGGCCCCCGCACCTCCCCGGCCCAGCAGCAGCGCGACCCCACCGCCGCCCGCGGCGACGCGCAGCGACTCCGCCAGGAACTGGGCGGCATGCACGGCGCCAGCTACGGCCGCTACAAATCGCTGACCGGTTCCTGGCGCTTCGACGGCTTCACCCTGCAGGTCCAGCGCGTCCAACCCGACCCCTACGCCCCGGCCAGCCGCGTGCAGATCACCGTCGATGCCGACCACGCCGGCCTGCCTCCGGAACTCCACGACAACCCGGTGCGCGCCCGCGCCCTGGCCGGCCACCTGGTGCGGCGGCTGCACCGCGCGCTCGGCGACAGCCGACTGCGCGTCGACGCGGGCGGCCAGCAGGTCCTCGACCGCAGCTCGTGCCAGATCCACCAGGGCGCGGTGCGGGTGCGCATGGGCATCGACCTGCCCGGGAGGGGCCGCACCATCGACGGTCGCGCCGCCGAGGAAACCCTCTGCGACGAACTGCCCCGGGCGGTCGAGGCCGCGCTGCGCTGGTCCACCGCCGACGAGCAGCAGGCCCGCACCTTCGTCGACAGCGTCGAGGACACCCACGCCCTGCGCGAGGCGCTCACCGAACGCAGCTGGGTGGCCTTCGTGGCCGACGGAGCGATCCTGCCGCGCCGCAGCGGCATCGACGAACGTCCCTTGACCAGCGGGGTCGCGTTCTCCTCCCCGGAATCGATGCGGGCCACCGTGCGCCTGCCCCACCGCGGCGAGATCACCGGCATGGCCGTGCCCGAGGGCATCACGCTCATCGTCGGCGGCGGCTTCCACGGCAAGTCCACGCTGCTGCGCGCCCTCGAGCAGGGCGTCTACGACCACGTGCCCGGTGACGGCCGCGAGCTGGTGGTCGCGCGCGCCGACACCGCCAAGGTCCGCGCCGAGGACGGCAGGCGCGTGCACCGGGTCGACGTCAGCCCGTTCGTCTCGCACCTGCCCACCGGCGCCGACACCCGGGACTTCTCCACCGACAACGCCTCCGGATCGACCTCGCAGGCCGCCGCGATCACCGAGGCCGTCGAGGCCGGCGCCGGGGTGCTGCTGGTCGACGAGGACACCGCGGCGACCAACCTGATGATCCGCGACGCCCGCATGCAGGCCCTGGTGGCCAAGGACGCCGAGCCGCTGACGCCCTTCGTCGACCTCATCCGCCCGCTGCACGCCACCCACGGGGTCTCGACGGTGCTGGTCATGGGCGGCTCGGGTGACTACATGGACGTCGCCGACCGGGTGCTGATGATGGACGCCTACCGGGCGCGCGATGTCACCGACCGGGCCCGGGAGCTCTCGCAGGCCCGCCCCACCGGGCGGCACAGCGAAGCCGACGGCTACCCGCCGCTGGGCCACCGGGTGGTCGATCCGCGCTCGATCCCCACCGAACGCCCCAAGATCCGCGCCCGCGGCACCGACGCGCTGAGCATCGGCGAGTCCACGGTGGAGCTGCGCGGGGTGGAGCAGATCGTCGACGCCTCCCAGGTCACCGGAATCGGGCTGGCGCTGGTGAGCTGCGCGCGGCGAGGTGTGCTCGACGGGCGCGCCACCATCGCCGAGGTGCTGGAGGTGTTGGCCGCCGACATCGCCGAGCGCGGGGTGGCCGCCGTCGACGAGCGGTTCGTGGGTGATTTCGCGGTGCCCCGGCCGCTGGAGGTGGCCGCGGCGCTCAACCGGCTGCGGGTGTTGCGGGTGAGCGCGTTGCGGCGGTGACGGCGGTTTGCCCGCACCGCCGTGGTGGGCATCCCCAGGGTTGGCCCCGATGTGGTGGGAAAGGGGCGCACGATGCCTCGAACGCGATCCCGGCACTCCGGCGCGACCGGCTACGACGATCGCGCCCACGCAGGTCAGGTGCTGGCCGGGCACCTGCACGGCCTGGACCTGGTCGATCCGGTGGTGTTCGGTCTGGCGCGCGGGGGTGTTCCGGTGGCCGCCGAGGTGGCGCGGGCGCTGGGTGCCCCGCTGCGGGTGTGCGTGGCCCGCAAGATCGGCGCGCCCGGTCAGCCCGAGCTGGCGCTGGGCGCGGTCACCGCGCACGGCCCGCCCGGCTACGACCACCGGCTGGTGCGGTCGTTCGGGCTCGACCTCGACGATCTGGCGGTGGCCTGCGAGCGCGAGCGCGCGGAGGCCGCGCGGCGCGAGCACCTCTACCGCGGTGAGCCGGTGGAGCTGGCCGGTCGTGACGCGGTGCTGGTCGACGACGGGCTGGCCACCGGTGCCACCGCGCGGGCGGCGCTGCGGATGCTGGCCGAGGCCGGGCCCCGGCACCTGGTGCTGGCGGTGCCGGTGGGGTCGCCGGAGTCGGTGCGGGCGCTGCGGGGTGAAGCCGATGCGGTGGTGTGCGTGCTGCAACCGGTGGGCTTCGCCGCGGTCGGGCAGTTCTACCGGGATTTCGCCGCGACCACCGATGAGGAGATCAACGCGCTGCTGGGCGAGCTCGGCGAGCGGCGCTGAGGCCGATCACCGTGCGCGCCTCGGCGGGTCCGGTGGGTGATCTCGGCTGGTGGCGCCGCGGGCGGGTGGGGGTGATCTCGGTGGGTTCAGCGGGGTCTGAAGATAATGCTTGCGCATCGCCTTCACCACGCTCGGCCGCGACGCGCTAACCTCTCCGCACCTACTCCTGTGCTGCGACAAGCCCGGGATCCGGCCGACAGGTGCCGGAGGGCTCGGGCGCGTGGTGGTCGGGGTGGAGTTGGTACTGGATTCGGGTTGATTGGTTCGCTATGACTGCCGCTGGACATTCCGACCACTCGTCGTCACAGGCGGGTAAGCACGGCCCGCCGTCGCGTCGCTCGGGCAGACGCGGTGAGGAGGCGGGAGCCGAGTCGGGTTATTCCTCGGAGGTCGCTCGTCAGGTCGGCGAGGCGACCGTGGCGCTGGGCGAGCGGCTGCGCGATCCGGGTGTGGCGCACAGCGTCGAGGAGATCGAGAAGGTCATGCGGGGTTTCTCGCTGACCGTGGAGGGCATGTCCGGTGGCCTGTCGGGGGTCACCGAGTGGCTGCGCGCGGCCGGTCACGTGGGGCCGCTGTCGGGGCACGCCAGCGTGATGTCCGAGCGCCTGTCGCACATCGGCAAGGAGCTGTCGCGGTTGGCCGACGCCATAGAGCAGGCACAACAGCGCGCCAGCTGAGCCGCCGAGCACCCGGGCCCGGGTCGCCGGATTCCTCGTGCCACAATGATCATGCGCGGTGGCGCCGGGTTTCCAGGCGCGAGTGGGGGCCGTGCGCAGGGGTTTTGCGAGCGGCACCGAGGGTGGCGGCGGCATCCCGGTG
This sequence comes from Saccharopolyspora sp. NPDC049357, assembly GCF_040677225.1. NCBI lineage: Bacteria > Bacillati > Actinomycetota > Actinomycetes > Pseudonocardiales > Pseudonocardiaceae > Saccharopolyspora > Saccharopolyspora sp. NPDC049357. The sequence continues at coordinate 8,832 of NZ_JBFAQJ010000012.1, forward strand.
AGGTGTTCACCGGTCGAGCCTCCGGTATCGCGGGGGTCGGTGCTCGTCCGCTGAGGTTCGACATCGCCTGCCGCATCCGGGTTTTCGGGTGGGCGGGCGATGCTCGTCGTGTGTGGAGGTGGCCCGGTTGGATCGCGGCAGTGCCGGAGACTCCTCTGCCGCCTTCGATTCGCTGTTTCGCGACGTGCTCGCCGGTTCGGGTGAGGCGGCCGCGCAGTCGGCGGCGCTGAGCGCGCTGCTCGACGAGCAGGCGCACGAGGTGGTGTCCAAGGCGGTGCGGGCCACCGTGGACTGGGGTTCTCCCGAGTTGGACAGCTCGCACCTGTTGTGGGCGGTCACCCAGGTTCCGGCGACCGCCGAGCTGCTGCGGTCCTCGGGCGTGCGGGTGGGTGAGCTCGCCGAGGCGGTGCGCTCGGCGGTGATCGCCGTGCAGGAACCGCTGTTGCAGGGCTCGCCGGTGCTGTCCTCGACGGCGCGTCGCGCGCTGCTGGGTGCCTACCGGCAGGCGTTGGCCGAAGGCGCGGACGTGGTCGGGGCGCGGCACGTGGTGCTGGGGTTGGCCGCCGACGCCGATTCGGTGGCCGGGCGTGCGCTGGCGCGGGCCATCGAGCTCGGTGAGGGCGGTGGCGGTCGCAGCGTGCTGAGCTTGACGCCGCGGCTGGACGAGTTCGGGATGGACCTCACCGAGCTGGCGCGGGCGGGCAATCTGGATCCGGTGGTGGGCCGGGACGCGGTGATCGAGCAGGCCATCGAGGTGCTGGGCAGGCGTTCGAAGAACAACCCGGTGTTCGTGGGTGATCCGGGCGTGGGCAAGACCGCGATCGTGGAGGGTTTGGCGCGGCGCATCGTGGCCGGTGAGGTGCCGTGGTCGTTGGCGGATCTGCGGGTGGTGTCGCTGGATCTGGCGGGCATGGTGGCCGGGGCGAAATACCGGGGGGAGTTCGAGTCGCGGTTTCGCGACGTGCTCACCGAGATCCGCGCCAACCGCGACTCGGTGCTGGTGTTCATCGACGAGCTGCACAGCATCGTCGGTGCCGGCGCCGGTGAGGGGTCGATGGACGCGGGCACGATGCTCAAGCCCGCGCTGGCGCGCGGCGAGGTGCGGCTGCTGGGTGCCACCACGGTCGAGGAGTACCGCAAGCACATCGAGAAGGATCCGGCGCTGGAGCGGCGTTTCGCGCCGATCATGGTCGACGAGCCCAGCGTGGCCGAGACCGTGGTGGTGCTGCGGGGTTTGCGGGAGCGGTATCAGCGCCATCACCGGGTGCGCATCGACGAGGCCGCGCTCACCGCCGCCGCGGAGCTGTCCCAGCGCTACATCGCCGACCGGTTCCTGCCGGACAAGGCGGTGGACCTGCTGGATCAGGCGTGCAGCCGGGTGCGGTTGCGCCGCGGCGGGCAGGTGCGCTCGGCGGCGGTGTTCGAGCCGACGGTGGTCGCCGACGACGTCGCCGATGTGGTGGCCACGCGCACCGGGATCCAGGTGGCCGATGTCAGCGCCGAGGACGTCGCGCGGCTGCTGGGGCTGGAGGAGCAGCTGCAGGCCAAGGTCGTCGGTCAGGACGCGGCGGTGGCGGCGGTGGCCGAGGCGGTGCGGCGGGCCCGGGTGGGTTTGGCCGACCCGGAGCGGCCGATCGGCAACTTCTTGTTCCTGGGTCCCACGGGGGTGGGCAAGACCGAGCTGGCTCGCGCGCTGGCGCAGGCGCTGTTCGGGGATGCGGGCCGGTTGTTGCGGCTGGACATGGGGGAGTTCCAGGAGAAGCACTCGGTGTCGCGGCTGATCGGTGCCCCGCCCGGTTATGTGGGCTACGGGGAGTCGGGGCAGTTGACCGACCGGGTGCGGCGCCAGCCGTACTCGGTGGTGCTGCTCGACGAGGTCGAGAAGGCGCATCCGGATGTGTTCAACACGTTGCTGCAGGTGCTGGATGCGGGGCGGTTGACCGATTCGCAGGGCCGGTTGGTGGATTTCCGCAACGTGGTGGTGATCATGACCTCCAACCTGGGGGCCGATCGGATCCTGGATTCGGGTGGTGACGCGGCGGCCTCGGCGGTGGTGGTGCTGGAGGAGCTGCGGGGTTTCTTCCGCCCGGAGTTCATCAACCGCATCGACGATGTCGTGGTGTTCCGGCCGCTGGGCATCGAGCAGCTGCGCCGCATCGGTGGTCTGCTGCTGGAGCGCACCCGGGCGCAGCTGGCCGACAAGGGGATGCGGTTGTCGGTCACGGATGCGGGTGTGGACTGGCTGGTCGAGCGCGGTCACCAGCCGGAGTTCGGTGCCCGCCCGTTGCGGCGGGTGATCTCCCGGGAGCTGGACAACCGGCTGGCGCGGATGGTGCTGGGCGGTGAGGCCGTGGCCGGCGATGAGATCACCGTGGACGCCGTCGACGGGGAGTTGCGGTTGTCGGTGGGCCAGGTGTGGCGGCCGGTGGCCGGGGGCAGGCATGCCGCGCCCGGCGAGAACTCGCCACTTCCCGCCCAAAGGTCGGGTGCGTTCGGGTGATCGTCTTCCCAGACGGGTTCGATCTTGACATGGTGGGTTCTTGATCGTTTCCGGCGTGGAGGTGGTGGCGGGTGCGGGGCAGCGGGCAGCCGTACGTGGTGATGCGGGATCTCAGCTACGCGCCCCGGGTCGGCAACGCCCACCGCATGGACCTGTACCTGCCGCCGGAGAGCACCGGCCCGTGCCCGGTGGTGGTGTGGTCGGCCGGTTCGGCGTGGCTGGCCGACAACGGCAACACCGGCGGTGAGCGGGTCGCGCGGGCGTTGTGCGGGCGCGGCTACGCGGTGGCGGCGGTGGCGGTGCGTTCCAGCGGGCAGGCCCGCTTCCCGGCGCAGGTGCACGACGGCAAGGCGGCGGTGCGCTGGGTGCGCGCCCATGCCGCCCGCTACGGCCTGGATGCTGATCGCATCGCGGTGATGGGCAATTCCTCGGGCGGGTGGCTGGCCAGCATGCTGGGTGCCACCGCGGGTGTGGTGGCGCTGGAGGGTGATCTCGGGCCGGCGTCGGTCTCCAGCGAGGTGCAGGCGGTGGTGGATCTGTACGGGCCGACGGATTTCCTGCTGATGGACGGGCACATGCCCGAGGGGGCGCTGGAGCGGTTCAACCAGATCACCGGTGGCAGTCGCGGTCATGACGATGCCGTCTCGCCGGAGTCGCGGTTGATCGGCGCGGAGATCCAGACGGTGCCCGGCCGGGTCGCCGAGGCCGATCCGTCGCGGTGGGTGCGCCGGGGTGGCCCGCCGTGGCTGATCCTGCACGGCGCGGCCGATCCGCTGGTGCCCTTCCACCAGAGCGAGCTGCTGTTGGCGGCGTTGGAGCGCGCTGGGGTGCCGGCGACGCTCTACGAGATGAGCGGGCGGGTGCACGAGCACGACTACCTCGACGAGGCGCGTGATTTCACGCCGCGGCGGGTGCGGCACGCCGCCGGGGGTTCGGTGGCGGGTCAGGCTCCGGCGACGTGGGCGCTCATCGCCGGTTTCCTCGACGCCGCCTTGCGCTGACACACCCCGAATTTCACACGAAAGTGGCAGTGCTTGTTGCGGGGTGCTGGCGGCTCCTACGGTGGGTGGAGCGGTTTCGCCCGGTCGTCGCCGCTTCAGCTGGCCGATGATCGTCCCAGCGCACAGGCGGTTTTGACGCGGCGCGCGCGAGTGGGCAGCACCGGCCCGTCCAGCACGAAGGGGGTAGCGTGATCGTCTCCAGATCTTTGCCCGCACAGGCATCCCACGGCTCGGGCGGCATCATCGCGCCCCGCACCGCCGGCGACGCCGAACCCGGCCGAGGCCGAGGTACGTCGCGGTCGGCGTTACGCGTGCGCGTGCAGTGGCCCGAACGGGGCGTGGTGGTGGTCAGCGTCAGCGGCGAGATCGACATGGCCAGCCTGCCGCGCGTCACCGAGATCGTGCGCCAGCGCCTGACCGCCGCCCGCCTGCACACCGCGATCGTGGACCTCGAACAGGTCGGGTTCGCCTCCAGCGCGGTGCTGGAGCTGCTGATGCTGGCCTACAACGCCGCGGGCCGCCGCGAAGCGCGGCTGCTGGTGGTGCCCGGGAGTGGGCGGGTGAGCAGGTTGCTGGAGCTGACCGGCCTGTCGGCGCTGTTCGAACAGGCTCCGACCGTCGACGACGCGCTGGCGCGGGCGCGCCAGTAGGCGGTGTCGGGGCGCGGTGGCAGGATTTCCCGGGTGAGCACCTTCGTGGCGTTGCTGCGCGCGGTCAACCTCGGTTCGCACGCGCGGCTGCCGATGGCCCGGTTGCGGGAGATGATCGGCGAGCTGGGCTGGCAGCAGCCCCGCACCTACCTGCAGAGCGGCAACGCGGTGTTCACCGCACCCGCCGACGCCATGGAGGTGGCTGCGGCGTTGCGGGAGAGGCTGGCCGCCGAGGGCCTGGTCACCGAGGTGATGGTCCGCACCGGCGAGCACCTGCAATCCCTGGCCGCGGCAGGTCATCCTTTCGCCGCGCCGGGAGTGGAGCACACGAAGCTGCAGGTCGCCTTCCCGCTGCACCCGGTCGAAGCCCACCACGTGGCGGCCATGCCGCTGCCCGGTGGTGAAACCGCGCGGGCCGCCGACGGGGAGGTGTTCCTGCACTATCCCGACGGCGTGGGCCGCTCGAAGCTGACCACCGCGCACCTGCAACGCCACCTGGGCACCCCGGTGACGTGCCGGAACTGGAAGACGGTGTGCGCCCTGGCGCAGATGTGCTGAGAAATTCGCGCGCGCCACGCCCCGGGGTGCGGGTAGCATCGCTGTCGTCCTGCCCCCGGCGAGAGAGGTGCCCGTTGCGCATCTGAGGTCCGCGATCACCACGCGAGAACACCCGCACCAACCCCCACGTGGGGTTGTCGTTGCCGGTGGGCGTGGAAGCGACCTCGATGACCGGGACACCCGCTGGTGGCTGCCCTGATGGATCATCGCCGCGTGGTGCTCGCCGCACATGCATCCCACCCGTTGCCCGGCGAAGGCGAGATCCTCCATGTCCACACCCACCCCCGCTTCGGTGACCTGCACCGAGATGTCGTTCACCTGGCCCGATGGGACGCCGGTGTTCTCCGGTGTCACCGCCGGTTTCCCCACCGGCGTCACCGGGCTCATCGGCGGCAACGGCAGCGGCAAGTCCACGCTGCTGCGCCTGCTGACCGGCCGACTGACCCCCACCTCCGGGGTCCTCAGCGTGCCGGGCACGCCCGCCTACCTGCCGCAGACCATCACCAGCCATCTCGACGTGCGCGTCGACGAAGCCCTCGGCATCGACGGCACGCTGCGGGCGCTGGCCGCGGTCGAATCCGGTGAGGTCACCCAGCAGCACCTGGACACCATCGGGCAGGACTGGGACGTCGAACAACGCGCCCACGCCCTGCTGGCCACGCTCGGACTCGGCGGGCTCACCCTGGATCGGCGCGTCGCCGAGCTCTCCGGAGGCCAGACCGTGCTGCTGCACCTGGCCGCGCTGCTGCTGGCCCGCCCCGAGGTGCTGCTGCTGGACGAACCCACCAACAACCTCGACCGGGCCGCCCGCCACCGGCTGCGGGAGGCGGTGCGCGGCTGGCGCCACGGCGTGCTGATCGTGGTCTCCCACGACCGCGAACTGCTCGACGACGTCGACCGCATCGCCGAACTGCGCGCGGGCGAGATCACATTCCACGGCGGCGGGTACTCGGCCTACGAGCAGGCCGTGGCCACCGCGCAGGCCGCCGCCGAACGCGACCTGCGCGCCGCCGAGGCCGACGAACGCCGCCAGCAGCGGGAACTGGCCGAAACCCAGACCAAGCTGGCCCGCCGCAAACGCAACGGCGCCAAATCCGCCGAGAACATGCCCAAGATCCTCGCCGGTGCCCGGCAACGCGCCGCGCAGGAATCCGCGGGCAAGCTCACCGGGATCCAGCAGGAACGCCTGCAGGCCGCCCGCGAGAAACGCCGCCACGCCGAACAGGCGCTGCGCAGCGATGATCAGATCCGCCTGGAACTGCCCGCCACCCGCGTGCCCGCCGGCCGGGACGTGGCGCGGCTGCGGGAGGTGGTGCTGCCGCACACCGGGGCACTGCTGGATCTGGACGTGCACGGGCCGCAGCGCATCGCGCTGCTGGGCGGCAACGGCACCGGCAAGACCACCCTGCTGCGGCTGCTGGCCGGAACCACCGAGCCGCGGTCGGGCCAGGTGCGGGTTCCGGTGACCACTCGGCTCGTGCCGCAGCGACTCGACGTCCTCGACCCGGACCTGAGCGTGGCCGCCAACCTCGCCCAGGCCGCCCCGGCGCTGACCGACAACCAGGTGCGCGCGCAGCTGGCGCGACTGCTGTTCACCGGTGCCCGCGCCGACCAGCCCGCAGGCACCCTCTCCGGTGGGGAAGCGCTGCGGGCCAGCCTGGCGGCGGTGCTGCTGGCCGAACCGGCGCCGCAGCTGCTCATGCTCGACGAACCCACCAACAACCTCGACCTCGACAGCAGCGCGCACCTGGCCGCCGCGCTGCGCGCCTTCCAGGGTGCGCTGATCGTGGCCGGTCACGACATGGCGTTCCTGCGCGAGATCAACCCGACCCGCTGGTTGCAGCTGGGCGACACCCTCACCGAGATCACCGCGCAGGAGGCCGCCGAGCTCTAGTGGCCGCTCCAGGTGTGCGGGGTCTTGTCCAGGAACGCCCGCACACCGCTGCGGAAGTCCTCGCTGCCGAACACGGTGCGCACCAGGTCGTCCCCGTCGGGCATGGTCGCCAGCCGCAACCGGCGCACCGCCTCCTTGCTGGCCCACATGGTCAGCGGCGCGTGCTGCACCAGCCGGGAGGTCATGGTCTCCACGACCGCGTCGAGCTCACCGATGTCGCACAGCTCGGTGACGAACCCGGCCTCGTGAGCTTCCTGGGCGGTGAACATGCGGGCGCGCAGCAGCATGTCCTTGGCGCGGGAGGGGCCGAGGTGGAACACGAGCATGGAGTAGGTGTTCATGGCCAGGCAGTTGCCCAGGGTGCGCGCCACCGGCACCCCGAAGCGGCCGGTGGTGGTCGAGATCCGCAGGTCGCAGGCGGCGGCCAGGGCGATGCCCGCGCCGACGCAGTAGCCGGAGATCGCCGCCACCGTGGGCACGCTGGCGGCCTCCAGGCGTCCGAAGACCTCCTCCATGCGCTGCTCGTAGGCCACGCCGTCCTCGCCGCTGGTGAACTCGGCGAACTGGGCGATGTCGGTGCCGGCCACGAACGCCTCCTGGCCGGCGCCGCGCAGCACCATCACCCGGATGTCGGGGTCGGTTTCGGCGCGTTCGATGGCGGCCACCAGCCCGTCGTACATGCTCCAGCTCATGGCGTTGCGCTGGGCGGGGCGGTTGAAGGTCACCCGCAGCACGGGTCCGTCGGCGGCCACCAGCAGTTCATCGGACATCGGCGTGTTCCTTCCTTCCCGCGCGGTGGCGGGCCAGCAGTGGTGCGGTGAGCATGGCGGCGGCGATCAGCAGGATCACCACGCAGATGGGCTGGGTGGCCAGCAACCACATGTTGCCGTCGAAGATCGCCGAGGACTGCACGAGCGCCTTCTCCAGCAGAGCGCCGATGACCACGCCCACCACCAGCGGCGCCATCGGCAGGTCGAGGCGTTTCATGCCGTAGCCGACGAACCCGAAGATCAGCACGAGCACGACGGAGAAGAAGTTGTTGTCGATGGCGAACGCGCCGACGAAGCTGGTCACCAGGATCAGCGGGTAGAGGAACCCGTAGGGCACCCGCAGCAGCTGGGCGAACACCGGCGCCAGGGGCAGGTTGAGCACCAGCAGGATGACGTTGCCGATGAAGAACGACACCAGCAGGCCCCACACGAGTTCGGGCTGCTCGGTGAACAGCAGCGGCCCGGGCTGGATGCCGTAGACGGTCAGCGCACCCAGCAGCACCGCGGTGGTGGCACCGCCGGGGATGCCCAGGGTCAGGGTGGGGATGAAGTTGGCGTTGGCGGCGGCGTTGTTGGCGCTCTCCGGCGCGGCCACGCCCTGGATGGCGCCGTGGCCGAAGTTCGCCCGGTTGCGCGAGACCCGCTTCTCCAGCCCGTAGGCCAGGAACGACGCCAGGGTCGATCCGGCGCCGGGCAGGGTGCCCAGGGCGAAACCGATGAGGCTGCCGCGCCCGATCGCCCCGGCCGAATCGCGGATGTCGGACCGGCGGATCACCAGATCCCGGAAACCCGCCCTGATCGGCCGCGCCCCACCGGCCCGGATCTGGTGCAGCACCTCACCGACGGCGAACAACCCGATGACGACCTCCACGTAGGGGATGCCCGACAGGAGGTTGACGCTGCCGAAGGTGTAGCGAGCCTGACCGGTGCCGGCATCGATGCCCACGCACGCGATGAGCACCCCCACGCAGGCCATGGCCGCCGCGCGCAGCGTCGACCCGGTGGACAGCACCACCATGGTCACCAGCGCCAGCACCATCACCGCGAGGTTCTCCGGCGGCCCGAACCGCAGCGCGACCTGCGCGATCGGCGGCGCCAGCGCGGCCAGCAGGATCAGCGAGAGGATCGCCGCGGCGAACGAGCCGATCGCCGCGATCGCCAACGCCGCACCGGCCCGGCCCTGCCGCGCCATCTGATAACCGTCCAAAGTGGTCACCACGCTGGCGGCCTCGCCCGGCGTCGACAGCAGCACCGAGGTGATCGTCCCGCCGTACTGGGCGCCGTAGTAGATCCCGGCCAGCAGGATCAGCGCGGTGACCGGCTCCACGGTCAGCGTCAGCGGAATCAGGATCGCCACCCCGGTCGCCGACCCCATCCCGGGCAGCAACCCGATCACGGTGCCCAGAACGACCCCGGCGAAGCACCACAGCAGGTTCGTCGGCGTCAACGCCGTCGACACACCCAGCAGCAGGTTCTCCCACACCCCGGCCCACCCCCTCCCTTTCTAGAACCCGAAGATCCCGGTCGGCAGCGGCACCGCCAGCAGCACCGCGAAGATCACCCACACCCCACCCGCGGCGGCCACCGAGAACGCCACCGCCGGAAGCAGACGCCGGCCTTCCAACCAGGTGGAGATCACCAGCACCAGCCCGCCGAACGCGCACACCATGCCCACCACCGGCACCGCCAGCACGGTCACCGGCAGCAGCACGAACACCCGCCGCAGGATCCACGCCCGCTGCCCGGCCGTGCGCCCGAAATCATCGGTGCCCGACCCGGACTCACCGGACTCACAGGCCTCGTCGGCCGCGACCGGCTGGGACAACTGGCGGCGCAGCAACACCGCGGCCAGCACCGCCAGCAGCCCACCGGCGACCATCGGCACGAAACCCGGGCCGATCCGGCCCTCGTCGCCGAACACCCCGTAGACCGGGGCGGACAACGCGAAACCCGCGCCCAGCACCACCAGCCCGGCCGCCCACCACACCTGCCCACCCACGGTGCTCATCGGCTCACCACCTGCTCCAACTCGCCCTGCGCCCCGGCCAGATACGCCCCGAACTCGGCCCCGAAGGCAGGCCGCGCCTGCAGGAACTCCGAGGCCACGTACTCGCGGTAGGCGAGGGACTCGGCGAAGCGCCGCGCCGCCCCCACCCAGAACTCCCGCGCCTGCGGGTGGAGCTCACCCGGGGCGATCACCCCGCGAAACTGCGCGAAGACCACCCCCACCCCCTGCTCCACCGAAGTGGGGATGCCGGCGAGCTCGGGATAGGTGTAGCGCTGGTCGGCGAACACGCACAGCGCCTTGAGCTCCCCGGCGCGCAGCTGACCGATCACCTCGCTGGGGTTCAGCGACGCCAACTCCACCTGACCGCCCAGCACCGCCGCCATCGACTCCCCACCACCTTCATAGGGCACGGTGTCGAGATCGGCGCCGGTCTTCTCGCGGATCTGGGAGAACACCACCGCGTCCGGCCCCATCGCGCCGGAGATCGCCGCCAGGACCCGGCGGTGCCGGGCCTGCTCGACAGCATCGGCGCAACTGGTGATGGGGGAGTCGGGGCGGGCCACCAGCAGCGTGAAGTCCTCACCGACCTTCATGATCGGGGTGAACGAGCGGTGAGAGAACGCCACCTCCACCGACGCCGGCAGCGACAGCAGCGAGGTCTCGGTGGCCAGCAGGTACTGCGGAGAACCCGTCTTGCCCAGCAGGTAGGAGTAGCCGACCGCACCCTGCCCGCCCTCGCGGTTGTCCACGCTGATGTTCAAGCCCGGGGTGACCGACACCAGCCCGTCGGCCACCGCACGCCCGGCGATGTCGCTGCCACCCCCGGCGGCGAAGGGCACCACCATCGTCACCGGACCCACCGGCCGATCCGCGCCCGCCGCGTCCTCCGAGCCGGACCCGCCACCGCACCCGGCGCAGACACCCGCCACCGCGGCCACCGCCATGATCAGGGATAACGCACGCATCGCTCCTCCTTGAGCTCGCGCCGCGACAACAATCCTCAGGGCTCGGCGATGACTCCCGCCCGCGCCAAGCCGGCGATCTCGTCCTCGCCCACGCCCAGCTCGGCGAGGACCTCACCGGTGTGCTCACCCAGCACCGGGCCCGCCGAGCGCCGCAGCGTCGGCGTCTCGGACAGCCGCATGGGCGAGCCGATCTGGCGCACCGCACCCAGCTGCGGATGCGGCGCGTCCCAGAAGAACCCCCGCCCGGTGAGGTGCTCATCGGTGAACACCTGCGCGGTCTCGGCGATCGGGGCGCACGGAACCCCGGCGCCCACCAGCGCCTCCACGATCCCGGCGGTGGTCCACCGCGTCGTCTCCCGCTCGATCGCGGCGATCAGCTCGTCGCGGTGGTGGTAGCGGTCGTAGGAGGAGCCGTAGCGCTCATCGTCGAGCAGCTCGGCCAGCCCCAGCGCACGGCAGAACGCAGGCCAGGTCTTCGGGGTCGTGGCCCCGACCGTCACCCACCCGTCCTTGCTGCGCACCGCCTGGTACGGGGCGCTGTTCTGATGCGCCGAACCGTGCTTGCGGCCGCTGTCGCCGGTGGCGAAGAACGTCCCGGCCTCCCACACCGCCAGCGACGCACCGGCTTCGAACAACGACACGTCGGCGACCTGACCGCGCCCGGTGTGCTCGCGGGCGCGCAAACCCGCCATCGCGCTCATCGCCGCGTACAGCCCGCACACCAGGTCGCACACCGGCACCCCGACCTTGACGGGGGCACCGCCTTCCTCGCCGGTGATGCTCATCAGCCCGGCGCGGGCCTGGGCCATGATGTCCAGGCCCGGCTGGGACGCCAACGGCCCGTCCTGGCCCCACCCGGACACCGCGACGTAGACCAGCCGCGGGAAGCGCTCCCGCACCACCTCGGGCCCGAACCCCAGCGCCTCCAGCGCGCCGGGACGCAGGTTCTCGATGAGCACATCAGCGTCGGTCAGGAGCCTGTCGAGCACGTTCTTGCCGGCGTCGGTCTTCAAATCCACCGCCAGCGAACGCTTGTTGCGGTTGAGCCGGACGAAGGGGGAGGAGTGCTCCTGCAGGAACGGCCCGGTCTGACGCACCGGATCACCGCCCGCCGGGTTCTCCACCTTCACCACGTCGGCACCGAGATCGGCCAGCTGCATCGCCGCGTAGGGCGCTGCCATGAACGCACCGATCTCCACAACGCGCACACCAGCCAGCGGAGCTGACTCTGATCGGGTACTCAATCCACGCCTCCCACCACGCCGGGCGACACGGCGACTACCGTGATCGGCATCACCTGACTTTTGTCTACAGCAGGCAGATCGTGGCTGACAAGCTCGGCGGACCAGGTTGCTCCACCCGAGGCAATAGGATCACGCCGAGCACCGAAGGAGACTCGTGACCGGATCCGCGGACAACACCACCAGCGCCCCGCACATCGTCGGGCCACCCAGCCTCGTCGAACTCGCCGCAGCCACCCTGCGCCGCATGATCGTCGGCGGCGACCTGCTGTGCGGGCAGCGCATCGTGGAGAACCGGCTCACCGGTCAGCTCGGCATCTCCCGGCCGCCCCTGCGCGAAGCCCTGCGCGTCCTGGAACGCGAAGGCCTCGTCCGCCAAGTGCCCCGCAAGGGCGTGATCGTCACCCCGCTGACGCTGCACGACATCTACGAGATCTGCACCCTGCGCGCCGAATTCGAACGCCTGGCCATCCGCCTGGGCGTGCCGGTCACCGACCCCGCCCGCCGCGCCCGCTGCCAGCAGGCCCTGCAGGCCATGACCGACGCCGCACACGCCGGCGACCGGCCCGCCTACCTGGAGCGCTCCTTCGAGTTCCACGTCTCCGTGGTCGGCCTGTCCGGACACGCCCGCCTCGAAGAGGCCTACCGCTCCCTGCAACTCCAGCTGATGCTGTCCATGGCGCTCAACCGCCGCGCCCGCGAGGAGCACGAAACCCTCGACGGCGACGTCGCCCGCCACACCCACCTGCTGGAGATCATCGACGCCGGCGACCCCCAGGCCGTCCTCGACGAACTGGCCACCCACGGCGACCGCAGCTTCCTCGACGGCATCGAGGACACAGTGGACGGACACACCGACGTCGCGCTGGCCTGGCTGGCCCAGCAGCGCACCAGCTGAAAGGAATCATGTTGAACGACCCGCTGACCGTGACCGTCGACGACATCACCCCCGAGATCGACCCCGGCGCCTTCATCGCCCCCGGCACCAGCCTCATCGGCCGCGTCACCATCGGCCCCCGCGCCAGCATCTGGTACGGCTCGGTGCTGCGCGGCGACCAGGAGACCATCACCATCGGCGAGGCCACCAACATCCAGGACGGCAGCGTCATCCACGCCGACCCGGGATTCCCCGCCGACATCCACCCCGAGGTCACCGTCGGCCACCGCGCCGTCCTGCACGGCTGCACCGTGGAAACCGGCAGCCTCATCGGCATGGGCTCGGTCGTGCTCAACGGCGCCCGCATCGGCGCCGGCTCCCTGGTCGCCGCCGGAGCCGTCGTGCTCGAAGGCACCGACATCCCGCCCGGCTCCCTGGTCGCAGGAACCCCCGGCAAGGTCCGCCGCGAGCTCACCGACGACGAACAAGCCGCCCTGAAGCTCTCCGTCGAGCAGTACCTCAACCTCGCGGCCAAGCACCGCAAAGCCCTGAGCTGAACGACGAGAACCCCCAGCTCGCGATCACCCCGCGGCCGCTGCTCTGGAACCCGGGGCAGCGGCCGCGGTGCTCCCCGGAACCATCACGCCCCACGCCGCAGGTAGTCGGCCAGAACCGGGTGCTCGTCTCCGGGTGCGCACACCGCGCACCCGCCGCGCGCATCGGCCCGCGTGAGCCCTCGTCCCCCGGCAACCGAGGCCCCGACACGAACCGGGGACCTGGCAGACCACATACCGCTAACCCCAGCGGCCGGACACGACCGTGGCGTCGAGCTCGTCGCAGCGCGACACCCGCGCCGCCAAGCCGGCCGCGCCCATGAGACCCGCCGTGCGCTCGGCCTGCTCCCGGGAGGTCTCCACCAGCAGCACACCGCCGGGCGCCAGCCAATCCGGTGCCTGGGCGATCACCCGCGCCTGCACCGACAGGCCGTCGGCCCCACCATCCAGCGCGGTGCGGGGTTCGTGGTCACGAGCCTCCGGAGGCATCAACGCCACCGCATCGCTGGGGACGTAGGGCGCGTTGGCCGTGATCACCCGCACCCGCCCCGCCAACTCGCGGGGGAGAGGGGCGAACAGATCGCCCGTCACCACGCGCCCGCCAGGCAGGTTCAGCTCCGCGCAGACCGTCGCCCGCTCGTCGACATCGCACGCCCACACCACCGCGTCCGGGCGCTCGGCGCGCACCGCCGCGGCCACCGCACCCGAACCGCAGCACACGTCCACCACCACAGCCCCCGCGCCGAGACCCTCCACGGCGAGCTCGACGAGGTGCTCGGTGCGACGCCGGGGCACGAACACCCCTGGCGCCACCGCGATCCGCACACCGCGGAACCACGCCCACCCCAGCACCTGCTCCAACGGGAACCCCGACACCCGAGCGGCGAGCATCCGCTCCAACCGCACCGGATCCTCGCCGGCCTCGCCCAGCAGCAGCGCCGCCTCGTCCTCGGCGAACACGCACCCCGCCGCCCGCAGACGACCGGTCACCTCATCCCGCGACACACCACGCCCCCTGACCACTCCCGCCCATCCTCGCACCGCCCCGGCGAAACGACGTCTGCCGTGCCCCCGGGGAAACGGGAACACGGCAGACGTGAAGTCATTTTCGGTTGTGCGCTACCAGGTCCTCATCCGCGCGGAAACCGCACGTAGGCCTGCGAGCGGGGGTTGCGCATCGTCGCGCGGGCGCGTTCGAGCTCCCGCGAAAACCCGCCCAGCCAGCGAACCATATTTGCCATAGGGCGTCCTCCATGTTCAGAGAAGGGATTTGTGTGTGGAGTTGACGGTGTTCCCGCTCGTTGTCAACACCCGGATGCGCGGGCACCCACTGATCCGGCCGAGTTCGTCCCCCGTCACCCGGAATGTCGTCGCAGGTCGTCCGCGTGTTTCCACCGTGACATAACAGAATGGTCACAACAATGAGCGGGCAGTCACACCCGAACAGGCGACCCCGCACAACACACCCCGTAGCGATCAGCCCGGATGCGCACCCACCGCATCCCGCAACTCACCGGCCACCGCCACGTCCGACTGCCGCGCACAATGCGCACAGCAGAAGAACCGCCCACTGGCCTCCACACCATGACCCAAGATCCGGCACCCGCAGTGCTCGCACTGCGGCGCCAAACGCTGCGCCGCGCACTCGAAAGAATCGAACGTGTGCACCCCACCGCCCACGGTGCGCACCTCAAAACTCATCCAGTACTCGTTCCCGCACACCTCGCAGGTCCCCATGAGACCGCCCTCCACAACACGATGACAAGCCAACATCGCGAGCATGCGGCCTCCCCCCAACACCGGCAACCGCACCCAACACCGAAGAAAGTTTCACCTCTGACCCCACGCCACCCTGTGCCAGCATGATCACCACCACACCCACGCGCCCAGCCAGGGAGCCGCCCCATGCACGACGACCGCCACATCGTCGAACAACGCCTCGACCGCGTCCTGCACCAACGCATCAAACCCGCCCAACACACCCACACCCAGCCCATGGACATCGCCGTCTGGCACACCCCAGGCGAACCCGTCGACGTCACCCAAGCCCTCAACGCCACCTACCAACCCACCCACATCGGCCAACCCTGGGGACCCGCCTGGGGCACCGCCTGGTTCCGCCTCACCGCCACCATCCCCGAAACCTGGGCCGGCCACACCGTCGAAGCACTCATCAACCTCGGCTCCACCGACGAACGCCCCGGCTTCCAATGCGAAGGCCTCTGCTACACCCCCGACGGCACACCCCTCAAAGCCATCAACCCCCTCAACACCCACCTCCCACTCCCATCCACCCCCGGCACCCACACCATCTACGTCGAAGCCGCCGCCAACCCCGACATCCTCGGACCCCGCGGCTTCCAACCCACCCACCTCGGCGACAAACCCACCCCCGACAGCCCACCCCTCTACCAACTCCACCAAGCAGACATCGCCATCCGCCACACCGAAACCGCCGCCCTCTACCACGACGCCGAAGTACTCGACCAGCTCATGCGCCAGCTACCCGAGAACTCACCCCGCCGCCACCACATCCTCCGCGCCCTCGAACGCATGCTCGACACCCTCGACCTCCACGACATCCCCACCACAGCCACCGCCGCCCGCCACCAACTCACCGACGCCCTCACCGCACCCGCACACCCCAGCGCCCACCAGATCTCCGCCATCGGCCACGCCCACATCGACTCCGCCTGGCTGTGGCCCATCCGCGAAACCATCCGCAAAGTCGCCCGCACCATCGCCAACGTCACCACACTGCTCGACCACCACGACTTCCACTTCGCCATGTCCCAGGCCCAACAACTCGCCTGGATCAAAACCCACCACCCCAAGCTCTACGACCGCGTCCGCCACCACATCGACCAAGGCGGATTCGTCCCCGTCGGCGGCATGTGGGTCGAATCCGACACCAACATGCCCGGCGGCGAAGCCCTCGCACGCCAACTCATCCACGGCAAACGCTTCTTCCTCGACGAATTCGGCATCGAAACCCGCGAAGTCTGGCTACCCGACTCCTTCGGCTACAGCGCCGCACTCCCACAACTCATCCACCAAGCAGGCAACACCTGGTTCCTCACCCAAAAACTCTCCTGGAACCAAACCAACCGCTTCCCCCACCACACCTTCCACTGGGAAGGCATCGACGGAACCCGCATCTTCACCCACTTCCCACCCGCCGACACCTACAACGCCGAAATCACCGGCGCCGAACTCGCCCGCGCCCAGAACAACTTCTCCGAACACGGCTACGCCAACCATTCACTCCTGCCCTTCGGCCACGGCGACGGCGGGGGAGGACCCACCCGCGACATGCTCGAACGCGCCCACCGCACCCACAACCTCGAAGGCTCACCCCAAGTCCACCTCCACACCCCAACCGAGTTCTTCACCGCCGCCCAGAACGACCACACCCAACCCGCCGTCTACACCGGAGAGCTCTACCTCGAACTCCACCGCGGCACCTACACCTCCCAAGCCCGCACCAAACAAGGCAACCGACGCAGCGAACACCTCCTGCGCGAAGCCGAACTCTGGTGCACCACAGCCACCCTCAACACCGGCGCCGACTACCCCTACGACCAACTGGACACCCTCTGGAAACAAGTCCTCCTCCACCAATTCCACGACATCCTCCCCGGATCCTCCATCGCCTGGGTCCACCGCGAAGCCGAGAACACCTACACCGACATCGCCGACCAGCTCAACACCCTCATCAACCAAGCCCAACAAACCCTCACCGGCCCCGGCGACACCCCCATCACCTTCAACGCCGCACCCCACACCCACGACGACATCCCCGCCCTCGGCGCCACCACCGCACCCACCCCCACACCCACCACCCCACAACGCCAACCCGACGGCACCATCACCCTCGACAACGGCCTCATCCGCGCCACCATCGACCACCACGGCCTCATCACCACCGTCCACGACCACACCGCCGACCGCGAAGCACTCGCCGCCCCCGCCAACCTCCTGCAAATCCACCCCGACCACCCCAACCACTGGGACGCCTGGGACATCGACGGCTTCTACCGCCACAACACCCACGACCTCACCGCACTCGACTCCCTCGACATCGACGGCCACACCGTCGTCCTCCACCGCAGCCACGGAAACTCCACCATCACCCAAACCCTCACCATCCCGGCAGGGGAGAAGCGCATCGACATCACCACCGACGTCGACTGGCACGAATCCGAAAAACTCCTCAAAGCCACCTTCCCCCTCGACGTCCACGCCGACCGCTCAGCATCCGAAACCCAATTCGGCCACGTCATGCGCCCCACCCACACCAACACCTCCTGGGACGCCGCCCGCTTCGAAATCTGCGCCCACCGCTACATCCACGTCGCCGAACCCGGCTACGGACACACCCTCGTCAACGACTCCACCTACGGACACGACGTCACCCGACACACCCGAGACGACGGCGCCACCACCACAACCGTCCGCCTCTCCCTGCTGCGCGCACCCCGATTCCCCGACCCCGACACCGACCACGGCCACCACACCCTCCGATACGCCCTGTGCATCGGCACCGACATCACCGAATCCGCCCGCCAGGGCTACCGCATCAACCTCCCCACCCGAACCCACCTCGGCACCCACCCCGTCACACCCCTGATCACCCTCGACAACGCAGGCGTCATCGTCGAAGCCATCAAACTCGCCGACGACCGCAGCGGCGACGTCATCGTCCGCCTCTACGAAGCCCGCGGCGCCCAAGCCCGCACCCACCTGACCACCAGCTTCCCCGCAACCACCATCACCCGAACCGACCTGCTCGAACGACCCACCCACGCACCCCAACCACCCGACACACCCCTCAAACTCCGCCCCTTCGAAATCCGCACCCTCCGCATCACCCCAGAATGAAAGAACCCGGGGTGGACCACGCACGTGATCCACCCCGGGCCACCAGGGGACAACAAGACCTCACGCCACCAGCCGCTGCCAGCTCACCCGATCCACCACACCCGAAGCCGCCAGACCACTGGCCACCTGGAAATCACGCACCACCGACACCATCCGATCCCCGAAAGCACCATCAGCAGGCACGTAATGCCCACGCGAGGTCAACAACACCTGCGCCGCGCGCACCGCCTCACCACCAGCACCCGCACCCAGCACCGGCGTCACGCCCTCCCACGCCAGACCACCGAACAACCCCGGCTCGGCCACCCGCGAAGCGAAGCACGACGGACCGCTCGCACCACGCTCCACCGCCACCCGCGACGCCGCCTGCTGCGTGGCCTCACCGAACACACCGTCCACCGGCACCGACATGCCCCGCGCACCCAGCAACATCTGCAACGCGGTGACGTTCGGACCCTGCGCACCCGCACGCAGCAACGGCCAGCTCACCGGCTGCACCACCGCCAAGCCCAGCGCCGCACCCACCGACTTCCGCAACTCCGGCAACCGCGCGTAGAGCTCATCACCCGGGCACGCCGTGGACATGTAGTCCCGATGCCCGTAGATCGCGCCGGCCTCGATCCCGTACTGCGACACCATGTACGAGCACAACGACACCAGCGAGTCCCACAACGACCCCGGAACCGACGCCTCGGTGTAGGTGCCCTCGTTCTCGATGCCCAGCGCCACCGAGTTCTGCTCACCGGCGTGGGCACCCTTGACGTGCTGCGTACCGCCCTCCAGCGCGGCGAGGCTCTTGTGCCGGCCCTCCATCAGGTGCCCGCCGCGCGAGTTGGTGAAGTTCTGGCCGGTGTCCGACCAGCCGTTGCTGTCCATGTGGAAGTCCTGGATTTGCCTCGATAACTCGAAGGCGTGCGACTGCGAGGTGTCGTCGCTGTTGGGCGTCGCCGTGTGGTGCACGATGATCTTGTTCGGCTTGGAGTCCAGCACCTCGATCGAGCCGGAGGCGTCCCGCGCGTTCCAGTCCGACGTCGAGGAGATCGACGGAGCCGCCGAGCTCCGCACCGCCGCGCCGGCGGGCAACCCGGCGAAACCCACCGCGGACACCGCGAGCCCGCCGGCCAGCACCGCACGTCGAGCCACTCGTACCTGTCGTAGTGCCATCTCTCTTCACTCCCGCAATCCGGTCAGCGATCACGAAACAGGGCGCGTGCCCTAGGGGTGGGCCACGCTACGCAGCCGATCACACTCACGGGAATTCCTGGCGACAAGCCGCCACGAGTTCGCAAAGAAGTAACCGATCAACAATCGCGCCGCAACAACGTCATCACTCGGTTCCCCGCACGTCCCCGCTATGGACCGAGATCACCACCAGGCCCGACCCGGCCCGGGGCACCAGGGGAGAGCTCACACGATGGACCGCTTCGTCCGATTCCTGCGCCGCCAGATCGACATCGACCTCGAACTGCACAGCCAGGCCAGAAGCGATGAAGAGGCCGGCAACGCCACCCACCGCTGCCTCATCGGCCCGCTGCGCGGCTTCCGCGAATGCGAGCTCAAATCCCGCCTGCTCGCGCAGCACGACCGCTGCGGCACCGGAGGAGGCCCCTGCGACACCCTCGGCACCAGCTACCCGCCGGAGGACGAACGCGGATGCCTCACCCTGGCCCTGCTGGGACTGCCCTACGCGGACCGGCCGGGGTACGCGGCACGATGGCGCCCCTGAGTCATCTTCCGACGAACGAATCGCTCACGCGTTCGACTCGGCCGTTCGACGCCGGGGCAGGGGATGGAAGGGTGGTGGGCGAGGGGAGCGCCACGGCGGGGCGCCTGGGAGAGCGGGTTCGCAGCGCTGGGCAAGGCTAGGGGACGCTGCGGACCAGGCTGGTTCGCCGTAGGTCGAGTGGAAGCCATTCGACTGCAACGACATTCATAAGTTGATCACGATAATTCGTGGATAATCTACGTTATCCATCAATCGGAGTGATGGCCACGGGAAGACGGCGAGGCCTTCCTCGGGGGATCGAAGCCCGATGGGCACCACCGGCCGACCGTCAATGTCGCACATCGCCGGACTTCGAGGCCGCACGTGCCCTGTGCGGATCGAGTCGAACCAGCTCGAAGCCTCGCCGAGGAGGCTCTGACTTGCCGGCTCGTCCCTGCTGATCGACAACGAGCAAATGCACTGCACGGCCCACTGTCTCAGGGTCCAGCCAGACCAACCCCATTGCGTCACAGTGACGTAAATAGTGGTCGATAAGGGGTCCAGCCCGGGCGAACAAGGGGGACTTGCCATTGACCCTCGTCAGGTCACCGAGCGGCACCGCCAGGCGCTGCCGGCCCGCCGGGCAATCTGCGCCCACAGAGTCCGCACGCCAAGCCTCGGAGCTCTGCGCGCAACACCCACCGAACCTCCCAAAGCGCTCGCACCGACCGCCCGCTGGGCCGCCACGCCGCCTCGGGCGTCAGGCTCGTCGCCATGCGCCTATGCACCGGGCCTGACGCAGCCTGAAAAGCACCGTCCAGCAGCCCCTCTCGGCTTCATCTCGCACCATGCGGTAAAGCCGATAATGCACATTATGTTAAGTGAAGTGTTTCGGGCCCCTCTTCACCGGGCAAGCGGCCCCGTCCCAGTGCTGCTTCGACTCCAACTCGCCCAGGCTTCAGCGCTTGCTGAGGCAGTCCGTGCAATCGGCGCCGCTGCGGATGATGCAGTTGGTCTCGCTGCAAGTTCCTTCCTTGAGCGTCTTGCCGCACGCGGTCTTGATCTGGCTGTCCCACTCAAGGTGATCAATGTTGTCGCCGAAGTGGTCATTCCTCTCCCCTGCGCTCGGCCATGTCGAGGGCGGCGAGGTGGCTGAAGACCATGCAGGCTCCGATGGGGTTTCCGCCGCCTGGGTACGTGGTTCCGGACACCGCGGCCATTGAGTTCCCCGCTGCGTACAGCCCCGGGATGATCCGGCCTTCGGTGTCGAGGACGCGGGCTCGTGCGTCGGTGCGCAGGCCGCCCTTGGTGCCGAGGTCGGAGACTCCGAAGGCGGCGGCGTGGAAGGGGCCTTTGTTGATGGGGACCAGGGGTGATGCTCCGTCGGTGAAGGCGCGGTCGAAGGGTTCGTCGCCGCGTGCGAAGTCCTCGTCGGTTCCGGTTTCGGCGAAGGTGTTGAACCGGGCGACGGTGCGGTGCAGGTTGTCGGCGGGGTCGCCGATCTTGGTGGCGAGTTCGTCGAGGGTGTTGGCGGTGTGCCACAGGCCGGCGTCGACGTAGTCCTGGGTGTTGCCCACGGGCACGCTGGTGGACTGGACTGGTGGCCTCTCCCCTGCCCTGTCGTCGTAGATCAGCCAGTACGGCAGGCTCATGCTGCCGTCGGCGAGGCGGGCGAGGATGCGTCGGCCGATGCGGTCGTAGGCGGCGGATTCGTTGACGAAGCGTTCGCCGTGGTCGTCGACGAAGATGCCCGCGGTGAACCAGAGGGAGAACGTCGAGGAGCCGTCGGGGTGGGTGATGCCGGGTGACCACCAGGCTTCGGACATGAGGTCGGTGTCGGCTCCGGCGGCGATGCCGGCGAGCGTGGCCAGGCCTTGGTTGCTCGGTGGGCCCATGGCGTCGCGTGCGTTTCCGGGGACGGCGTGGTCGGCGCGCATCTGCTCGTTGTGCTCGAATCCGCCTGCGGCGATGAGGACGCCTCGGCGGGCGTGGATGTGGCGGCGTTGGCCGTCTTGGGTGACCACTGCCCCGGTGATGGTGCCGTCGGTGCGGACGAGTTCGTCGCAGACGGCGTTGCGGCGCAGGTCGGCGTGGGGCTGTTTGGACAGGGCGATGAGCAGGCGTGCGAGCAGGGCTTGGCCGCCGAAGAGTCCGTCCGGGAGGGGTTCATCGGCGCGTTCGGTGCCCAGTGGTGGGCGGAGGGTGTCGCGGAGGGCTCCGAGTTTTTCGGCTTTGACGGGTTTGGCCATGATGTGGCGGCCGGTGGCGCTGGCTCGGGGTGCGGAGCCGAAGTAGTCGGGCCATGGGAAGGGCATGAACTTGAAGTCGGTGTCGGCTTCGAGGTAGTCGATGAGTGGGGCGCCGGTGTTGATGAAGGCGTCTTGGAGTTCGGTGGGTGTGCGGTCGCCGACGACGGCGTGGAAGTAGGTGCGGGCGTCGTCGGGGGTGTCGTGGTGGCCTGCGCGTTGAAGTGCGGCGTTGCAGGGGAACCACATGCCTCCGCCGGAGTAGGCGGTGGTGCCTCCGAAGTGGGTGGATGCTTCGGTCACGATGACCGAGAGTCCTTCTCGGGCGGCGGTGTAGGCGCCGGTGAGGGCGCCGCCGCCGGATCCGATGACGAGCACGTCGCATTCGTCGTTCGGGTCATGCTTGATCGCCATGCGATCCAGTAGAACATGTTTCAGTTTCTGTGGCGAGGGTTCGAGCGGTGGGTGGCAGCGCGGCCGCCCGGCTGGTCAGGGGCTGTCGTGGTTTGTCAGGGGTGGGTCCGGTGTTTCCCGGAGTCGCGCTGGTCGTGGGGTTTCTAGCGTGGCGGTATGAGGACTCGGATCGCTCGTGTGTCGTGGCCGTTGATCGTGCTGCTCGGGGCTTTCGCCCTGGTGCGGCCGGTCTTGAACGTCACGGGTGGCATGGATGCGCTCGGCAGGCCGGTGGGCCCGGTGCTGGTGACGGTGGTGATCTCGGCGGTGTGGCTCGGGGTGGTGGTGTGGCGGCGCAGCGAGCGGCCGGTGTTGACGTTGACCTGCGCGGGACTGGTGTACGGGGTGCTGGCGGTGGTGCTCAGCGCGGTGCTCTCGCCGATTGTGGACGGCGAGCTCGCGGGCCCGTTGGCCACTCCCGGTGGGATCGGGGTGGTGATGGTGCTGCTGGTCAACGCGGTGTGGGGCGCGACCGTCGGTCTGGTGGCCTTGGTGGCGCAGTCCCGGCGGCAGGCGGTGGACCGGTAGTTGGGGCGGTTCGGGTCGTGGGTTGAGGTGAGTGGAACGGGGTTGGGGTGTGGTGCGTCGGATCGGTGAGTGCACCGGTTCGTAGGAGGAGTGGGCGTGGTGGACGACGCGTGGCCCGAGATGGTGGATGGTTGGGAGTTGGCCCGTTCGCAGGGGCGGGAGACCTATCGCAAGCGGTTGGCCAACAACGTGACGGTGTTGGTGATCTGGGAGACCGTTGCGGGTGTGGGTCGGGTGAAGGCGCGGGTGGGTTCGGCCGGGTTGGGTCGGGAGTTGACCTGCAGCCGGGCGGATTTCCGGGATCGCGAGGCGTTGTGGTCGGCGGCGTGGTGCGTGGTGGAGATGGCCGCGAACCTGCCGTTGTTCGAGGGTGCCGTGGAGAGTTCGGCGGATTCGTTGGTGCGGGAGCGGGTCGCCGGGTGCGTGGAGGTCGATGCGGGTGCGTTGACGTTCACGCTGGTCAGTGGTCAGAAGGTGACGGTGCTGCTCGCGGATGAGCAGGTGGCGGATTTGTCGCGGGCGTTGCAGGTGGCCGGTCGGGTGGGTGCTTGACCGGCCACCTGCTGGTGCTCAGAACTGGACTGTGCGGCCTTCGGTGGAGGCGTGTTCGGCGGTGTAGGTGACGCCGTGGACCTTGAGGCCGTGGGGGTTCAGGACGGTGATCTGGCCGCCGTCGTTGCCGAGTTGGAAGTCGTCGGTGGCCGGGATCTGCAGGGTTTGTCCGGCGGCGATGTCGGACACCGGCAGGGGCATGGTGTTCTTCTGGGCGTCGGTGAGCGTCCAGCCGACCAGGGAGATGGTGTGGTCGGAGGTGTTGAGCAGGGTGATGGTTTCGTTCTCCCTGCCGCCTCCGACGGGGTTGACCATGGCGGCCACGACGCGGATCGGGGCGGTTTCGATGTCTTCGGGGGCGGGCAGGGCGTGGCCGGTTTCGTCGTCGGTGTGCCAGGACTGGGTCTGGAAGGCGAGGAAGACCGCGGCCCAGCGGTTTTCGCCTGCGAAGTGCAGGAGGATTCCGCCGTCCTGCCAGACGCCGTCGTCTTCTCGGTACTGCTGGCTGTTGCCCTGGTTCATGTGGATGTTGTGGACGCCGTTGCCGGGTTGGAAGCCGAAGACCTTGTCGGGGGTGTCTTCGGGTCCCCAGGGTTCGCCGTGGAGGTAGGCGGTGGCGGTGGGGTCTTGCTGGGCGCGGCGGACGTAGTGGTCGAGGAAGTCGGCGAGGTCGTTGTTGGGGCCTTCGGCGTCGGGTGGGACGGGCCGCATCTGCTCGCGGGTGACGACGTTGGCGCGCAGGTAGTCCAGTGCGGCGCCGCCGGGTTGGGAGGCGAGCTTGTTCCAGCCTGAGCCTGCGGGTGGGAGTGCGGCGGTCAGCGGGTGCTGGAAGTTGTCGGCGGCGAAGTAGAGCAGGTCTGAGGGCTGTTGGCTGGATTCGACGTTGACCGCGGCGCGGTAGTGGCGGTCGTCGTTGTCGACGAGGTGGATTTGGTAGTGCGGGGTGTCGCCGGTTTCGCGGCGGATGTCGATGACGCGTGCGCTGAGCACGCCGTAGGAGTTCAACGGCATGGTGGTTCTCCCCCATCGTGCTGGTCGGCGAGGTGCGGTGATCACCTTGGTCGTGCCGTTGGAAGCAGGGCAATAGTCCTTCCGGCTGATTGACGGTGGTTCGCGTGGGGTTCACCGGTCGTTCAGGGGGTTGAGGCCGGCTGGTGGGTTTCGCCGTGGTGTCGGCCGCGGGCGTTGACTTCGAGTTTTGTCGAGGTTTTAGCGTGGCTTCGATGACGGCGGAGGGAGTTTCAGGTGCGTGGTGAGC
This sequence comes from Saccharopolyspora sp. NPDC049357, assembly GCF_040677225.1. Taxonomy (NCBI): domain Bacteria; kingdom Bacillati; phylum Actinomycetota; class Actinomycetes; order Pseudonocardiales; family Pseudonocardiaceae; genus Saccharopolyspora; species Saccharopolyspora sp. NPDC049357. The sequence goes on from NZ_JBFAQJ010000012.1 coordinate 33,473, forward strand.
GGGGTTTGGGCCGGTTCGGTTTGGCGTTGGACGTCGATGGGGGTGGTGATTACCTGCGGCAGGCGGTGGAAGCCGAGGAGCTGGGCTACAGCGCTGTGTGGGTGCTGGGTGGGCAGTTGGACACCCTCGATCCGCTCGCGGGGTTGGTGCGCGCGACGCGGGAGGTCGCGGTGGCGCCGGGGATCATCCCTCTGGACCGGTTCGGCGCCGAGGAGGTGGCCGAGTTGTTCGGGCGGGTGGAGGCTGAGGCGCCGGGGAGGCTCTTCGCCGGATTCGGCGGGTTGCAGGCTCGTCCGGTGTCGGCGACTCGTGAGGTCCTGGAGGGGCTGGACGGTCGGATTCCCGTGTCGCGGCGGCTGCTGGCGGCGTTGGGTCCGCGCAAGCTGGATCTGGCCCGTGACGGTGCGGCGGGTGCGATCACGATGTTGGTCACGCCGGAGTACACCGCTCGGGCGCGTGCGCGCTTGGGGCCGGAGGCTGTGCTGGTGGTCTGCCAGTTGGTGGCACTGGATGAGGACCGGTCCCGAGCGCGGGAGGCGTTGCGGGGGCCGCTGGGTTTCCTGGTCGGTTCGGAGGTGACCGGTTATGCGGCGAACATGCGCCGCATGGGATTCGGTGAGGATGACCTCGATGGGTTCAGCGATCGTCTTGTCGATGCCGTGTCCAGCGGCGGTGACGCCGAGGTCGTTCTCGCTGGTGTGCGGGCCCATCTTGAGGCGGGGGCTGATCACGTGGTGCTGTGCGCGCAGTCCGGTGGGGGCCGGCCGGGGCCGATCGAGCTCGGGCGTGCGCTGGCCGGTGACCTGACCTAGCCGGGCCGGTCACGTTCGTCTCGCCTCGCGCGTCATGGGGGCAGGACGGACGTGGAAGGGAGCGGGCTGATGGGTGTGGCGTACGTGGTCGTGGTGGTGGTGACCGCTGTGGCCAGCGCGTTGAGCGCGGCGGTGGATTTTTCCGGGCATCGGTACGTGGTGGGCAATGCCGAGGCCAACGGGGTTCCGGTGGGGTGGTTGCCGGTGCTCGGGGTGGTGAAGGCGGCGGGTGCGGTGGGGCTGGTCGCGGGGTTGCTGGGTGTTGCGGTCGTCGGTGTGCTGGCTGCGGGTGGGTTGGTGTTGTTCTTCGTGGGTGCGGTGGTGGTGCACGTGCGGGCCGGGACGGTGCGCACGGTCGGTCCTGCTGTGGTCTTCCTCGGGTTGGCCGCCGGGTCGTTGTGGTTGAGCGCGGTGGGGTGAGCGGTTCAGCTCTGCGGGAGGGGTTGGCCGGTTTCCAGGAGGGTTTTGAGGCTGGAGAGCAGGGAGGGCCAGCCTTGGCTGATCATCGAGCGCAGGGTGGAGTCGGTGGTGAAGCCGGTGTGGGTGACGGTGAGCTGGACCGTGCCGGGGGTGGCGGGTTCGATGTCGAAGATGACGGTGCTGCGGGGTTCGGCGGCCAGGCGGGCGCGCAGGTCTTCGTCGATGCCGGCGCCGGTGGCCCAGTCTGGGGTGAAGGTGTGCCAGGTGTAGGCCAGGCGTCGGGGTGGGTCGGCTTCCAGGACGATCTGGTCGGGGTCGCTGATGGTGGCGGTGTTCTCCTCCCAGGTGATCTGGGATCCGGGCTGCCAGTCGCTGCGCAGGCTCACTCCCCAGTACTGGCGGGTGAATTCGGGGCTGGTGAGTGCCTGCCACAGTTTCTCGGGGGTGGTGGCGATGTGGGTTTGGTAGACGAAGTCGGTGTCGGGCACGGGGTTCTCCAGGGTGCGTTTGAGCGCGTGCAGGGTGTGGGCGTGGTGTTGGTGGTAGCGGCTGATCCAGCGGTCGGTGATCGCGGCGATGGGTGCGGTGTTGAGGTGGTGGAGTTTTTCGCGGCCGCGGCGGGTGGTGGTGATCAGTGCGGCGTCTTCGAGGATCGTGAGGTGTTTGCTCACCGATTGGCGGGTCATGTCGAGTTCGCCGCAGAGTTCGCGCAGGGTTTGGCCGTTGGTGCGTTGGAGGCTGTCGAGCAGTCGTCGTCGGCTCGGGTCGGCCAGGGCGCGGAAGATCTCGTCCATTCCTCTCCCCTTGCGGTTCGTGCGGCACCACCCAATATAGGCAGCCGTTTGGTTGCATTTCAAGTCGAAGAGCAGGCCCCAGGGGTTCCCGGGGCCTGGTTCGAGGGAGCCGGTGGCCGGTCAGTCCACGGCCATCTCCCCCAGCAGGGACCAGTCGTCCTGGTCCAGGGAGGCGTTGATGACGCGCGGGGTTTCGGCCAGGTGCTGCGGCAGCGTCTGCTGGGCGTGCTTGAAGTGCTCGCTCTGCACGTGCGCGGCACCGGCCTCGGCGTCGCGGAAGGCCTCCACGAGCACGTACTCGTGGGGGTCCTCGAGGCTGCGCGACCAGTCGAACCACAGGCAGCCCGGCTCGTTGCGGGTGGCGTTGGTGAACCCCGCGGAGATCTGCGGCCACTGGTCGGCGTGCTCCGGCTTGACCTGGAACTTGGCGGTAATGAAGATCATGCTTCGCTCCCCTGATGGCGCTGCGGCGCGGTGTCGGACGATGACCATCCTATGTGGCCGGTCACCAGGGCTCGGACGGGCCGACCGCTTCAGGCGAGGGTGGCGGCGTAGTGGGCGCGCAGCGCCTCGGTGCGCTCGGCGGGCCACGGGCAGCGGATGTCGCCGTGCAGGGCGGCGAAGAGCAGTTCCAGGTGGGTCTGCCACGCGGCCAGCAGGATCGCGCGGTCCTCGGGGGTGGTGAGGGTGTGGGTGAGCACCAGGCGGGTGCCGATCGGGTACTGCTCGCGCAGGTCGAAGCGCACCTGGCCGCCGGTGGCCCACCCGTAGGTCAGCGTGCTCGGCGCCTGGGCTTCGGTGACGGTGGTGGCCTGTCCGTAGCCGTGGGTGGCCGGCAGCGGTGGTTCACCGCCGGGTTCGGGGGTCTCGCCGCCGGTGAGCAGGTCCCACACCTGCTGCGGGGGCTGCACCAGGTCGCGTTCGAAGCGGATCGTCCAGCCCGCCTCGGTGGTCAGGGCCTGCCCTTGCGCGAGTCCGAACAGGTCGATGAGCTCCTCGGCGCGGGTGAACCAGACCTGCATGTCGAAGTCGCTGGTGGTGCCGTCGAGTCCGGCTTGCAGGGCGTCCAGGCAGATCAGCCAGCCGGCGCCGTGGCGGGCGGCCGAGGGGTGGTCGCTGTCGGGCCCGGCCAGGGTGTGGGTGAACACCAGCAGGCAGCCGTGCTCGTGCGGCAGCAGTTCGCAGCGGATGACGTCGTTGTTCCAGCGGAAGGCGAACACCTTCGGTTCGTCGGCCTCCAGGACCTCGCCGGTCTCGGGTGCTTCGGCGCCGTCGAAGTCGAAGCGCATCGGCGTGCCCGGGGTGGTGGCGGTGAACTCCACGCGCGCGGGGAACCACGCCGAGAGCTCGGCCGGGTCGGTCACCGCCTTCCACACCGCGCGCGGCGGGTGGTTCAGCACGCGCTGCAGCCGCAGCACCGGGTGGCCGTTGATCGTCGTCAGCTCGGGTTTCATGCCGGGTCCTCATCCATGGTGTCGAGGTGGCGTTGCAGGGCGTCGAGGCGCTGCTCCCACATCCGCCGGTAGGGCCGCAGCCAGGAGTCGATCTCGGCCAGCGGTTCCGGGCGCAGCCGGTAGCAGCGGCGCTGGGCGTCCTGGCGGACCTCCACCAGCCCGGCCTCGCGCAGCACCTTGAGGTGCTTGGAGACGGTGGGCTGGCTCAGCGGCAGCTGCTCGACCAGTTCGCCGACCGCACGCTCGCCGTCGCGCAGCAGGTCGAGGATGTCGCGGCGGCGCGGCTCGGCCAGCACCTCGAACGTAGTTACCACACCTTGAATATAGCCCGACTGGAATATGCTGTCGAGTTCAGCGCGACTCGGCCTCGACGACCGCCCGCGCGGCGGCCACCAGCTCGGCGTTGTCGGTGGCGATCTGCCCATCGGGCAGCACCAGCGTGTCCTCCAGGCCGATGCGCGCGGCGAAACCCCGGCGCGCCGCCAGCCGCAGCACCGGCCACGCCCCGGCGGACTCGCCGTGCAGCAGGATCGGCGCCGAGGCCGGGTGCAGCCGCGCCAGCAGCGCCTCCGCGGTGGCCGCCGCACCCCCGGCACTGCGGTCGGTGACCTCGGCCAGCACCCGCAGCACCCGGCCCCGGTGCGGCGAGAGGCGGAAGTGGTGATCGGCATCGGTGCCCGAGAAGATCCCGGCCTCCACCCCCACTCCGCGTTCCAGCAGCGCACCGGCCACCTCGTCGGCGCCCGGCTCGTGCCAGTTGACCGACGCGTGATCGGGCAGCAACGTCCACGCCTTGATCGCCCGCACCCGCGAGGCGGTGTCCGGCGCCGTCCACGCCCCCGTGGTCACGCCCACCGTCACCCCCGGCGCCGCGGCCCGCACCGCGCGCAACGCCGCGGCCACCGCGTGCGGATCGAGGCTGTCGGTGCCATCGGCGGACTTGGGGTGCAGGTGCACGTCGGTGGCCCCGGCGGCCACCGCGTCGGCGGCTGCCTTGGCCAGCTCCTCCGGCCGCACCGGCAGGTGGAAGTGCTCACGCGGAGACCGGGCGCCGTTCAGGCAAACCTGCAGCATGCACCGATTGTCCCCCCACCCGGCGCACCTGCGGAAGTTGATGAACTCGTTTCGTGATCAACACGCGTCCCCGCCGGGGCCGGCCGGGCGGGTATTAGCGTGGGAAGGGTGTTGAGCGACCGGATCGCACGCGGCGTGGCCGCCGGCCAGATCACCGAGACCTACTTCCGCTGGACCAGCCCGCAGGCCCGCCCCGGCGCCCGCGTGCCCACCCGCAGCGGGCTCATCGAGATCACCGGCCTCACCCAGGTCGACCCCGACGCGCTCACCGACGCCGACGCCGCCCGCGCCGGCTTCACCACCGCCGCGGGCCTGCGCGCCTCCCTGTCCCGGCACCGGGGCAGCACCTACCGGCTGCACCTGACCCACCTCGGCCCCACCACCCCGTCGAGCCCGAAGCCCGGCGGGCTCGACGAACACCGCCGACGCGACCTGCAAGCCCGGCTCGCCCGCCTGGACCTGGCCACACCCCGCGGCCCCTGGACCCGCCAGGTCCTCGACATCCTGCGCCGACGCCCCGGACTGGCACCCGCCGACCTCGCCGCCGAACAGCAACGCCCCGTCTCGCGCACCAAGACCGACATCTGGCGGCTGCGCGAACTCGGCCTCATCGACACCACCGGCCGGGGACTGCACCTGTCCGAGCTCGCACTGTCCTACCTGGACACCCCGTAGACGGTGCCCATCGCCTCCCGCACCTCGGCCAGCGTCGCCTCCGCGCGCTCGTGGGCACGGGCGTTGCCCCGCGCCAGCACCCCGCGCAGATACCCGGGATCGGCGGCCAGCTCGGCGCGGCGGGCCCGCAGCGGCGCGAAGTGGGAGTTCACCGCCTCGGTCACCAGCGACTTCAACGCCGCCGCACCACCCGAACCCACGCCCTCGGCCAGCTCGGCGGGCTCCTGCCCGCTGCACAACGCCCCCAGCAGCACCAGGCTCGCCACCTCCGGCCGCGCCTGCGGCTCGTAGGTGATGTGGCGCTGCGCGTCGGTCTTGGCGCCCCGGATCGCCCGCGCGGTCTCCGAGGCCGTGGCCCCCAGCGTGATCGCGTTGCCGCGGCTCTTGCTCATCTTCACCCCGTCGGTGCCCAGCAGCAGCGGCGCCGAGCTCAGCAACGCCTCCGGCTCCGGGAACACCCGCCCGTAGCGGTCGTTGAACCGGCGGGCGATGGTGCGCGTGAGCTCCAGGTGCGGCAGCTGATCGGAGCCGACCGGAACGAGGTTGGCCTTGCAGAACAGGATGTCGGCCGCCTGGTGCGCCGGGTAGGTGAACATCAGCCCCGACACTCCCGACTGCCGCGAGTGGGCGATCTCGTCCTTGACCGTCGGATTGCGCTGCAGCTCGGGCACCGTCACCAGGCTCAGGAACGGCAGCAGCAACTGGTTGAGCGCGGCCACCGAGCTGTGGGTGAAGATCATCGCCTCGTCCGGGTCGATGCCGGCCGCGAGGTAGTCGGCGATCAGGCCCAGCACGTGGGAATCGAGATCGTCGGTGACGTCGCGATCGGTGAGCACCTGGTAGTCGGCGATGACCAGGCCCAGCCGCACACCCCGCCGCTGCAACCGCACCCGGTTGTGCAGGGTGCCGAAGTAGTGGCCCAGGTGCAGCGGACCGGTCGGCCGGTCACCGGTGAGGATCCGGAACCGGGAGGCATCGGCGGTGGTCTCGGCGTCCAGCTCGGCGCTGCGCCGCGCCGCGGGGGAGATCTCGGCGGTCGTGGTCATCGGGGTGGTCCTCTCGTGTCGGCCCGGCGCCGTCGTCCGCCGAAACCCGCACGAGCGCCGCACGCGCACGAAAAGAGGGCCGTCGGTCGAACGGCCCTCGGGTGATCTGGGTGTACCGCAGTGGGTGGCCGCTCCTAGCTGGAGCGCCACCAGGTGAGATGAGAACTGCCGGTCACACCGCCACTGTAGCCGGTGGCTCTCACGGCACGGCGAAGGTCATGGTGGTTTCGGTGATCTCGAAGCCCAGCTTCCGGTAGAGCCGCTGGGCCGGGTTGCCCACCGTCACCGCCAGTCCCACCCGCGCGAAATCGCCGGCCACACCCGACAGCGCGCGGCGCAGCAGCAGCCCGCCCAGGCCGGTGTAGGCCGGTGCGCGGCGGCGGAAGACGTCGCTGATCCACGCGGTTCCGGCGCGGTCGTTGGCGATCAGCCCGGCCACCACGGTGCCCGCGCCGTCGGCGACCAGGGCGCTGGCCTCCAGCAGCGGGCCCAGCACTCTGCCCGACAGCAGCGGCTGGAGCAGTTCGGTGCGCAGCGTGCGGTCATCGGCGGTGACGTGATCGGGGTGGCCTGGCGGGTAGGCCTCCCGCCAGGCCTGCAGCAGCGCCTCGGCGGGGCGTTCGCAGGTGGTGACCCGCAGCGGAGGTGGGGGCCGCAGCGCGGCCCAGTCCTGCGGGGGCGGGTCGCAGCGCAGGTCGCGGTGCATGGTGTGGGCGTGGCGGCGCAGCCTGGCTCCCGCGCGCAGCAGCTGCTGCCCGTGGGTGAGGTCGGTGACCACGTTCCAGCCGGGCAGTCGCTGGTGCAGCAGTTCCAGCACGTCCGGGCCTTCGGCGGCGATCAGCCGGGCCATGCGCGGGGCCCCGGCCAGCGGTGCGTAGCGCAACGTCGTGGTCCGGCCGGTCAGCGCCACCACCTCTCCGGTACCGCTCTCGTGCAGCATTCACTGACCTCTACACGCCGCATTCGCCCACGGCAAGCGGTTTTTCGGCGGCATGCGGGTGAAAAACCCGTTGCCGGTGGCCGCGGGGTGGCGCTACCGTGAACCAACTACTTTAGACCTTAAGGAGTTGTGGTGCGCAACATCGTCATCACCGGTGGCGCCACCGGAATCGGCTACGCCATCGCCGAAAGCTTCACCCGCGCCGGAGACTCGGTGACCATCACCGGCCGCCGCCCCGGCCCCCTGACCCAGGCCGCCGACCGCCTCGGCGCCACCGCACTGCCCTTCGACGCCGCCGACCCCGACCAGGTCACCGCCGACCCCGACCAGGTCACCGCCGCCACCGCCCGGCTGCCCGAGGCGATCGACGTGCTGGTCAACAACGCCGGCGGCAACACCGACTTCGACCGGCCCCGCGCCGACGGGCTCGCCGCGGTCGCCGAGTCCTGGCAGGCCAACCTGCGCTCCAACGTGCTCACCGCCGTGCTGGTCACCACCGCCCTGGCACCCCGTCTGGCCGACGGCGCACGCGTGATCACCCTCGGCTCGATCGCCGCCGCCCAGGGATCGGGCTCCTACGGCGCCGCCAAAGCCGCCCTCGAGGCCTACACCCGCACGCTGGCCGCCGAACTCGGCCCGCGCGGCATCACCGCCAACATCATCGCCCCCGGCCTCATCGACGACACCGAGTTCTTCCGAGGACACCTCACCGACACCCGCCGCCGCACCCTCATCGACCACACCGACACCGGCCGCTCCGGCCGCCCCGGCGACATCGCCGCCCTGACCGCATTCCTCGCCTCACCCGGCGCCGGGCACCTCACCGGCCAAACCCTGCACGTCAACGGAGGCGCCCACAAAGGCCACTAAGGACGGTCCTCGGCCCCGAAGCGCTCGGTGAGATCGCCCAGCAACACCCGCAACAGCTCGGTCAGCTGCTCGCGCTGACCGGCATCCAGCGATTCCAGCAACGTCTCCTCGTGGTGCAGCAGATCGTCGACGTGGTCCTCGATGAGCCGGTGGCCGGTCTCGGTCAGCTCCACCAGCACGCTGCGCCCGTCGTCACCACCCCGTCCGCGGCGCACCAGACCGCGCTGCTCGGCCCGCGCCACCCGCTGCGAGATCGCCCCGGCGCTGACCAGGGACTGGCGGGCGATCTCACCGGCCGCGAGCCGATAGGGCGGGCCCGCGCGGCGCAACGTCGACAGCAGATCGCGGGTGGCCGCGTCCATCCCGGCGCGCGCGTCGGTGCGGCGGCGTTCGTCGTCCAGCAGCTTCGCGATGCGCCAGATCCGCGTGATCACCCCGATCGAGGCCACCGGCATGCCGGGCCGTTCTCGCTGCCAGGCCGCCTGGATCCGATCGACCCCGTCCTCACCGTCCGCCATGCCGCCACAGCCTAGAACCACCCCGAGGCACGCGCGGCCGGCGGGGCAGGCCATGATCAGCTCATGATCGACCCGCGACTGCGCGACCGCGTCGCCGTCATCACCGGCACCGACAACGCCCTGGGCATCGGTGCGGCCATCGCCCGCGCGCTGGCCCGCCAGCAGGTCCGGCTGCTGCTGGTCAACCCGCCCGGCAGCAGCGACCACCTCACCCCCGCGCTGCGCGCCGACGGCCACACCGCCCACGCCATCACCGCCGACCTGGCCGACCCCGCCGCACCGGCCCTCATCTACGACCAGGCCGAGGCACAGCTGGGCCCGGTGGAGATCCTGGTCAACAACGCCGCCCACAACGACCCCGACACCTTCACCCGCGCGCGCGGCGCCCGCACCCTCACCGCCGCGAGCCTCGACGCCCACCACGCCGTCAACACCCGCGCACCCGCCTTGCTCATGGCCGAACACCACCGCCGCCACCGGCAACGACGCGCCGACTGGGGTCGCATCATCGCCGTGTCCACCGACGCCGCCGACGGCGCACCCGGCGAAATCTCCTACTGGGCCACCAAGAACGCCCTCGAATCGCTGTCGCGCTCGGCCGCCGCGGAGTTCGGGCCCGCCGGCATCACCGTCAACATCATCGCCCCCGGCCCGGTGCAGACCGGCTGGATCAGCCGTGACATGAACACCCGCTTCGCCGAGCACAGCCCGCTGGGCAGGGTCGGGCACCCCGACGACATCGCCGACATCGCGGTGTTCCTGGCCTCCCACCAAGCCCGCTGGCTGACCGGGCAAACCCTCTACGCCGGCGGCGGCAAACGCATGACCTGACCCACCGGTCTAGAGGGGTGCGCGGGAGCGCTCACCCAGCAGCCGCACCGCCAACGCCGCCAGCACCGCACCCATCACCCACCGCTGCACCCGCGCCCACACCGGACGACCCGCCAGCACCCGCGCCACCCCACCCGCGCCCAGCACGATCACCGCGTTGACCGACACCGCCACCGCGATCTGCACCCCCGCCAGCACCAGCGACTGCGCGGCCACCGAACCACGCGCCGGATCCACGAACTGCGGCAGCAACGACACGTACAGCACGGCGATCTTCGGGTTGAGCAGATTCGTCAGCAACCCCATCGCGAACAACCTGCCCGCCGACACCGGCGGCACCGGCGCGGGCTCGAACACCGAGGCCCCACCCGGCCGCAGCGACCGCCACGCCAACCACAGCAGATACCCCGCCCCCGCCACCTGCACCAGCGCGTACAGCGCGGGCACCAGCACGAACACCGTGGACAGACCAGCAGCCGCCGCCGCGGCGTAGACCGCGAAACCCGCCGCCACACCGCACAACGACACCGCACCCGCGCGCCGACCCTGCGTCAACGTCCGCGACACCAGGTAAGCCATGTTCGGCCCCGGCGTGAGCACCAAGCCCAGCGCCACCACCACGATCCCGGCCACCGCCGCACCACCGACCACACCGCACCCCCGTCGCCACCCGACTTTCCGACGACGCTAGGCACCACGCCACGGGTGGAAAACGGCCAATCCCACACCCCTGGCCACCCCACGTGTGGTGCCGATCTCGCGGGCTGAATCGGTCCCGCAACGCCCGCGCTGTGATCCCTGACCGGACTCCCACAGCCCCGCGGCGCTGGGGATAGCATCCCCAGCAGAGCAAACACCACCCGTCGAGCAGGAGAACGAGACCTCATGACCAAAGCTCCCGTCACCGTGACCGTCACCGGTGCGGCCGGTCAGATCGGCTACGCGTTGCTGTTCCGGATCGCCTCCGGCCAGCTCATCGACGCCGAGACCCCGATCAAGCTTCGGCTGCTGGAGATCCCGCAGGCGGTCAAGGCTGCCGAGGGCACCGCGATGGAGCTCGACGACTGCGCCTTCCCGCTGCTGGAGAGCATCGACATCACCGACGACGCGCGCACCGCCTTCGACGGCACCAACGTCGCGCTGCTGGTCGGTGCCCGCCCCCGCGCCAAGGGCATGGAGCGCGGTGACCTGCTCGAGGCCAACGGCGGCATCTTCAAGCCCCAGGGCGAGGCCATCAACGCCGGCGCCGCCGACGACGTGCGCGTGCTGGTGGTCGGCAACCCGGCCAACACCAACGCGCTGATCGCCCAGGCCCACGCCCCGGACGTGCCCGCCGAGCGCTTCACCGCCATGACCCGCCTGGACCACAACCGGGCCCAGACCCAGCTCGCGCAGAAGCTGGGCGTGTCGGTCACCGACATCCGCAAGCTGACGATCTGGGGCAACCACTCCGCCACCCAGTACCCCGACCTCTTCCACGCCGAGGTCGGCGGCAAGATCGCCGCCGAGCAGGTCGAGCAGTCCTGGCTGGCCGACGAGTTCATCCCGACCGTGGCCAAGCGCGGCGCGGCCATCATCGAGGCCCGCGGCGCCTCCTCGGCCGCCTCCGCGGCCAACGCCGCCATCGACCACGTCCACACCTGGGTCAACGGCACCCCCGAGGGTGACTGGACCTCCGCCGGTGTCGTCTCCGACGGCTCCTACGGCGTGCCCGAGGGCCTGATCTCGTCGTTCCCGGTCACCGCCCGCGACGGCAAGTTCGAGATCGTCCAGGGCCTGGAGATCGACGAGTTCTCCCGCGAGCGCATCGACGCCTCGGTCGCCGAGCTCACCGAGGAGCGCGACACCGTGAGCAAGCTCGGCCTCATCTGAGCCCGAACCGCACAGCGCTCACCGCTGGGGGCGTGAACCCGACGAGCGGGTTCACGCCCCCAGCGTCGTTTCCGCGCGGAAACAGGTTGCCAACCGCGGTGCCCGGCCAGCAGCATCAGCGGGCATGACCCGCCCCGCCGAAGTCCTCGACCTGCCCGGTGCCCGGCTGCGCCGACCGACCGCGGCCGATGCCGGCGCCCTGCACCGAGCGGTCACCGAATCCCAGCACCACCTGCGCCCCTGGATGCCCTGGGCCGCCGGCGACTACTCCGCCGCCGCGGCCGCGGCGTTCATCGACGAGGCCACCGCCCGCTGGCACACCGGGCGCAGCTACACCTACCTGATCACCACCGGCGAGACCATCACCGGCACGATCTCCCTGGAACGCCGCATCGGTGACGGCGGCCTGGAGATCGGCTACTGGCTGCACCCCGAGCACACCGGCCGCGGACTGGTCACCACCGCCGCCCGCGCGTTGACCGAGCAGGCCTTCGCGCTCCCGGGAATCGACCGCGTGGAGATCTGGCACGACGCGGCCAACACCGCCAGCCGCGGCGTGCCCGAACGTCTCGGCTTCACCTGCGTCGACTCCCACCACCCGGGCCGCTTCGCCCACGCACCCGCCAAAACCGGCACCGAGGTCGTCTGGCGGCTCACCCGCCCCCACCCATAACGCCTCAGCCGCGACCGCTCTGCGGGGGCTCGGTGCGCAACGCGCGGAGCTCGTCGGTGGTGGCATCGAGCTGGGTCTCGGCCCGTTCGGCGCGCGCCAGCGCCTGATCCCGGGCGTCCTGCAACGCCTCCAGGCGCTGAGCGTGCGCCTCGCGCTCGGTGCTGAGGCGTTCGGCGGCCTCGTCGCGAGAGCGCTGAAGCTCCGCGGCCTGCTGCTCGCGCACCGCGGCCAGCTCGGTGCGCTGACGCTCGATCTCCGCGCGCGAGGCGTCGGCGGCCTGGCGCAGCTCGGCCACCTGATCCCGGGCCGTCTCGGCGGCCGACTCCGCGCGGGCGGCCCGCTCGGCGGCCTCGGACCGCCGGGAATCGGCCTCGGCGACCTCCCGGCGCGCCTGCTGCTGGGCGGCCTGCACCTGCGCGGCGGCATCGGCCCGCGCGGTCTCCACATCGGTGTGCGCGGCGGCGATCCGGTCCTCGGCGTCCTTGCGAGCCCGGGCGACGAGCTCATCGGCCTCGCGGCGGGCCGCGGCGGTGGCGACCTCGGCCTCGTTGCGCGCCGCCTCGGCATCCGCGGCCGCCTGCTCCCGCGCGCGTTCGGCCTCGGCATCGGCCCGGTCGCGTTCGGCACGGGCCTGCTCGGCCTCAGCAGCCGCGGTCTCAGCGGCACTGATGGCGTCCTCAGCCGCCTCCTCGGCGGCCTGGCGGGCCTGCTCGGCGTCGCGGCGCTGCTGCGCAGCGGTGGCCAGCGCCTGCTCGGCCTGGGCGATGCGGTGCGCGGCCTCGGCCTGGGCGGCCTGGATCTGGGCCTCCGCGGCCGACGGGTCGGTCAGCGTCGCCAGCTCGTCCAGACCGGCCCGCAGGTTGCGCCCGAGCTGCTCGGACAGCAACCGGTACTGGCGCACCAGCTCCTCGGCCCGCAACCGCGCCCCGTCGAACTCGCTGGAACCCTCCGGTGCCGCGGCCGGGGTCTGCTCGGCCACGGCCTGCAGGCGCTGACGTTGTTTCCACGCCCGCCACCGGGTGTGTTCGGGCAGGTCGCAGTACTCCGGTGGACGTCCTGGGCCGCTGGGCCGCTCCACCGTCCGCTCACACCCCGGGAAACGGCAGATGCCCTCAGCGGTCTCGCTTGCCTGCTCCGGCTGCTCGCTCACGATCAGTGACGGTACCAACGCCCCCGCCGCCGGCGATCACCGCTGGTGAGAGGACAATCCCAATCCATGGTGGAACAGCGGGAACTGCGGGGCGACTGCGCCCGATGCGTCGGGTTGTGCTGCGTGGCACTGCCCTTCACGGCCTCGGCGGAATTCGCGGTGGACAAGCCCGCCGGAACACCGTGCCGCAACCTGCTGGCCGACTTCTCCTGCGGGATCCACACCCACCTGCGCGAGCGGGGTTTCTCCGGCTGCACGGTCTTCGACTGCTTCGGCGCCGGCCAGCACCTGACCCAGCACACCTTCGGCGGCGCGTCGTGGCGGCAGGAACCCGGCATCGCCGGGTCGATGTTCGCCGCGTTCGCGGTCATGCGCGGACTGCACGAACTGCTGTGGTATCTCACCGACGCGCTCGACCGGACCGAAACCGCGCCCCTGCACCAGAACTTGCGGGACCGGCTCGACGAGGTCACCGCCCTGACCGATCTCGGCGCCGAGGAGCTCACCGCCCTCGATCTCCACGCCCAGCGCGCCCAGACCGGTGATCTGCTCGGGCAGGCCAGCCGCTTGGCGCGCGGTGAACGCCCCGGGCCGGAACACCGCGGCGCGGACCTGATGGGCCGCTCGCTGCGCGGAGCGGACCTGCGGGCGGCCAACCTGCGGGGCGCGTTGCTCATCGCCGCCGACGCTCGTGGCGCCGACCTGCGCCAGGCCGACGTGCTGGGCGCGGACCTGCGCGACACCGACCTGCGCGGCGCGAACCTCACCGGCGCCCTGTTCCTCACCTCACCGCAGGTCTCGGCCGCGCGCGGCGACGACACCACCCGCCTGCCCGCCGGGCTGCAACGCCCGGCCCACTGGGACTGATCCGCCGGGCCCTGCGCTCATCGGGACACAACCCTCCGGCCTCCTCGCCGGTGACGGGGCGGACACTCCGCCATCCTGCGCTCCCGGGATTGGTCCGAACCGGTCCTTCCACCGCCGATCTCGGCTGGGAAACTGCTGGGCATGGACCACACCGCAGCACCGCGCGGCGGCAGGCACCGCCGTCGCGGCACCGTCCGCGCCGTCGTGGTGGCGGTGGTGTGCGGGCTGATCGCGGGAGCGGCCACGGCCATCGCGCAGGGGATGCTGCCGGCATGGCTGTCGTCGCTGGCCAACTCCAGCGGATCGTGGACACTGCTCGCCTTCCTGCTGGCCCTGCCCGCCCCGACCGCGGCATCCGGAGCGGTCTGCGGATTCGGGTCCCTGCTGTCGATGCTGGCCGGCTACGTGCTCACCGACCTGCTGCGCGGCTACCCCGCCTCCACCGGGCTGATGGTGTTCTGGTCGGCCGCAGCGCTGATCGCCGGCCCGCTGCTGGGCGTGGGAGCGCAGTGGCTGCGGCGGCGGCCGGGAACCCGCGCGGCGCTGGGACTTTCGTCGCTGTGCGGGGTGCTGCTGGGCGAGGCCGGGTACGGGCTGCTGGTCATCGCGCAGAGCACCTCACCGGTGTACTGGTGGGGTCAGGGGCTCGTCGGGGTGCTGCTGCTGGCCGCCGGTGCCGGGTGGAAGCTGCGCGGGCCGGGTCTGGTCGTGCAGGCGGTGCTGTTCACCGCGGCGGTGGCGATGGCGTTCGTGGTGCTCTGCACGCACGGCCCCGCGCTGATGGTGCTCGTGCCATGATCACGATCGTCACCGGTGGTTCGCGCGGTACCGGCGCGGCCACCGCGCTGGTACCGCGCCGATGTCACCAGAGAGTCCGATGTGGACGGGGTTGTTCGCCGCCGTGGCCGAGCTGGGTCAGGTGGCGGGGCTGGCCAACAACGCCGGGCTCCGGCCCCACCTGCCGGGTTCTGATCATCGCCGGTAGAGCTCGGTGAGCAGGTCGACGACCTTGCCCGCGTGGGTGTGCCGCTCGTCGCGCCACCAGATGACCCGCACCGGGATCGGTGGGGCGTCGCGCACCGGCCGGAACACCACACCGCTGCGCCGGTACTGGGTGAGGGTGGCCTCGGAGGTGATGCCCACGACGCGTCCGCTGGAGACCGCGGTGAGCCAGTCGTCGACGTCGGTGGTGTCTTCGAACGCGGGCCGCTGATCTTCCGGCCACAGCTGCGGGGTGGTGGATCCGGCTCGGCGGTCGAGGAGCACGGTGCGCTCGGCGATGTCGGCCAGCCGCACGAACCGGCGCCGCGCCCACCTGTCATCGGTGGCCATCGCGCAGTAGCGGCGTTCCAGACCCACCACCACTCCGGAGAACCGCCGCCGATCGGGTTCCGAGCGCACCACGGCCACGTCGCACGCGCCTTCCCCGAGGCCCGCGGTGGCCGAGTTGGTACGCACCAACTGCAACCGCACCTCCGGCCACGACGCCGCCCAGCGCCGCTGGAAGGCCACCGTGTGCCTGCCCATCGCCGACCAGGCATGACCCACGCGCAGGCTCGCGTCCCCGGTGGTGGCCTCGCGCACCAGCTCCTCGGTCTCGGCCAGCACCCGCCGCGCGCGGGCCAGGATCCGGGTGCCCGCGGCGGTGGGGGTGACCTGGCGGCTGGTGCGCCGCAACAACCGCACGCCCAGGGCGTTCTCCAGCCCGGCCAGGGTGCGCGAGACCTGCGCCTGCGACAAGCCGAGTTCGCCTGCGGCGTCGGTGAAGGTACCGGTCTCCACGATGGCGACCAGGCATCGCAGCTGCCGCAACTCCACATCCATACCTCCAGCGTATCGGTGGCGTGGCGGATGCATTTGGTGCAACGATGCCCGCCCGGGAAGGTGAGCGGCATGGCCACCACCCACACCCCAGCACCCACCGCCCCAGCCACTTCGTCGCGCGGAGCGGGGGTGGCGTTGATGTCGGGCAGCGCGGTGTCCAACCAGACCGGTGCTGCGATCGGATCGCTGGCCTTCGACACCATCACCCCCGCCGGGGTCGTCGCGGTGCGCCAGTGGATCGCCGCCGTGGCACTGCTGGCCACCACCCGGCCCCGCCTGCGGGAGTTCACCACCGCGCAGTGGCGGCTGGTGATCGCCCTGGCCGGGGTGTTCGCGGTCATCAACCTCGCCCTCTACAGCGCGGTCGATCGCATCGGGCTCGGCCTGGCCGTCACCCTGGAATTCCTCGGCCCCCTGGCGGTGGCCCTGGCCGGATCGCGCCGCCGCGTCGACCTGGCCTGCGCTTTGCTGGCCGCCGCCGGTGTGGCGGTGCTGATGCGCCCGCAACCCAGCGCCGACTACCTCGGCATGGGGCTGGCGCTGCTGGCCGCGGTCTGCTGGGCCTGCTACATCCTGCTCAACCACGCCCTGAGCCGAACCCTGCCCGGCGCGCAGGGCACCGCCACCGCCTGCGGTCTCTCCGGCCTGCTGTTCCTGCCGATCGGCATCGGCGTGCTGCTCGCGCACCCGCCGACCTGGAGCGCTCTGGGCTTCGCCGTCACCGCGGGCGTGCTGTCCTCGGCGGTGCCGTTCCTGTGCGACGCGCTGGCGCTGCGCCGCGTGCCCGCACCGCTGTTCGCGATCTTCATGAGCCTCAACCCGGTGCTGGCCGCCACCGCCGGTCTGCTCATCCTCGGCCAGCACCTCGACCTCTGGCAGTGGGCGTCGGTGGCCGCCATCGTCACCGCCAACACCACCACCGTCCTGACCCGCCGGTGAGCTGGGTGGCCTCGAGGCCCGCAGCACCACGCTGGCGGCGACCTGCTCGAACTCCCGGTAGCGCTCCCGCCATCGCGGATCGAGGAATCGCGCGGGTGGGGTGATCGGGTGATCACCCCACCCGCCGCGCGGCCCGGCTCCGCACCGGGGCCGATCCCGCGTGTGGTCTCAGACTTCGACGATGGCGATGTGGTTGCCGTCGGGGTCGCTGACCATGAACAGCAGCGGTGCCCCCGGGCTGGACTCGGGTTCGGAGTCGATCTGGACACCTCCGATGGCCCGCAGCCGCTCGTACTCGGCGTGCACGTCAGGTGTTTCGACCCCGATGGCACTGCCGCCGGGTTCCCCGCCGCCCATCGGGGGATTGAGGGCCAGGCGCGCGGTGGATCCCGGCGGAGCGACCTCCAGCCAGCGGTATTCGCCGTCGGGGCCGAATCGGGTGTCACCGCGCAACTCGAAACCCAGCTTGCCGATGTAGAACTCCAGAGCTGCGTCCTGGTCGGCGACGGTGAACATGGTGACGCCGATGCTGTTCACGGTCGTGGATGCTTGCGTGTTGGTAGCCATGCACTATGGACTACCCGGGTGGCCGGAAGTCACCGCCGCCCACCAAGATTCTTTTCGTCACCGTGACTCATTCGAGTGGTGCCTCAGGATCCCTGTTTTCGGGGCCTTCACGGCTTGCCGTGGCGCGAGAGACCAGGTGTGCCGGGTCCCGGCTCAGCGACAGCGCCACGTGGTCGTAGAGCTGGGTGACCGCTGCGGAGGAATGTCCGAGGGCGTCGCGCCGGTCTTCCAGTGCGGCCCCGTGCTGGCGGGCGATGGTGTTGAAGGTGTGGCGCATCGAGTGCGGGGTGATGCGCTGCGGCATCGCGACACCGGCCTGCGCGGCCATGGCCTGCACGAGGCGGTAGATCTGGTGGCGGTTGACCCGGCGCCCGTCGCGGGTGATCACCAGCGCGTCGGTGTCGGCATCGGGACGCTGCTGCAGGTAGGCCTCCAGCACCCCGTGCAGGGCGTGCGGGATCGGGCGGGTGCGCACCTTGCCGCCTTTCATCCGCACCGTGAGCACCCGCATCCCCTCGCGCTGGCCAAGATCCGACAGGTCGGCGTTGCACAGCTCCGACACGCGCACGCCCAGATCGATCAGCAGCGCCATCACCAGCGCGGATGCCTGTGGCCCGAGGGTGCGGTGGCGGTAGTCGCGGCTGCCGGCCAGCATCGCGCTCGCCTGCTCCGCCGAGACGCTGGCGGTCGGCGAGTGCCTGCGGTCGTAGCGCGGCCGGGCGGCGTCGCGGGCCGGGTTGGCATCGATCACTCCGGCGCGCACGAGGTAGGTGTAGAAGCTGGAGACCGCGGCGAGCTTGCGGGCGCGCGTGGAGGCCGCCGGTGGGCGCCCGGTGCGCGGGTTGGTGGCGCCGGCCAGTTCCGCGCCGTACATCTGCACCTCGGGCAACCGCAGCGCCAGCGGGTCCAGTTCTCGCCGGGTGCACCAGTCGAGGTACTCGCGCAGGTCCCGCGAGTAGGCATTCCGGGTGTCGGCGGACTCGGCGAAGGACCCCAGCCAGGAGGCGATCAGCGCGGCCAGGGTGTGTCCCGTGCGCGTGGCCGAAGCGAGGAGTTCCGTTTGCGCCCGCGTCCCCACCGCATCCGGCCCGCGCCCCATCTCGATCTCCATCACCCGACCCTACCGCACATAAGCGCGATTATGCGCGCCGACCCGCTGTCCGTTTTCGCTGGATCGGGTTCCGTTTCGTTTGGTTAAAAACGTTAGTAACGTAATTGGTTTGAGGGTGGACGAAACCTGGCGAGAACTGCCGGGGCGACTTCCCGGAGGGTGCGGGCGCGCTAGCGTCGGGCGATGCGTCGGAGCTGGGAATCGCGTCGGGTCACCGGCGCCTTCATCCGCCACGCCCGCCTGGACACCGGCGCGGACACCGGCCGCTACCCCTTCACGCTGCCGGTGGTCTCCCACCTGGCCGCGGGCGGCGGAGTGGACCTGGATTCATCAGTGACGTTTCTGGTCGGGGAGAACGGGAGCGGCAAGTCCACGCTCGTCGAAGCGATCGCGACCGCGGCGGGTTTCAACCCCGAAGGCGGCTCCCAGTCATTCCGCTTCGCCACCCGCGCCACCGAGTCCAGCCTCGCCGATCACCTGATCCTGCGCTGGAACCGCAAACCGCGCACCGGGTTCTTCCTGCGCGCCGAGTCCTACTACAACGTCGCCAGCGAGATCGAACGCCTCGACGAGGACCCGTACTCGCCGTCCTTGCTGCCGGCCTACGGCGGCGTGTCGCCGCACGAGCGCTCGCACGGCGAGTCGTTCCTGGACCTGGTCGCCCACCGCTTCGGCCCCGGCGGCCTCTACGTCCTCGACGAACCCGAGGCGGCGCTGTCGGTGCGCGGCTGCATGGCACTGCTGGCACGGTTGGCCGAGTTGGCGGGGCAGGGAAGCCAGATCATCATCGCCACGCACTCCCCCGTCCTGCTGGCTCTGCCGGGCGCGCGCATCATCGAGATCGACGACGACGGCACCACGGCCACCACCGATTTCGACCACGCGCTACCGGTCCGCCTCACCCGGGATTTCCTGGCCGGCCCGGACAAGTACCTCCGCCACCTGCTCGACGAGGATTGACGTCGCACCACCGCAAAGCCCGGCACTGCGGTGCGGTCCCAGAGCGAGCGGCATCTCGTCGCCTGGGCGTGGCCGGAGGCACTTCCCGCAGTTCACCGGCGTTGCGGCCGGGTTTCGCCGAAGGTCCGCCGGTAGGCGCCGGGTGTGGTGCCGAAGTGCGCCCGGAAGCGGCGGCGCAGGTTGACCGCCGAGGCGAGTCCGACCCGGGAGGCGATGGCCTCCACCGGAAGGGCGGTCTGTTCCAGCAGCACTCGTGTCGCGTCGAGGCGCTGGCCGAGCAGCCACCGCCCGGGACTGGTACCGAGCTGTTCGGTGAACCGCCGGGCGAGGGTTCGGGACGACAGCCCGGCGTGTTCGGCGAGTTGGCAGACGGTCAGGGTGTGGAGTTGGGAGGTGGCCCACTCCAGCAGTGGCGCCAAGGACTCGTCCGCTCGGGCCGGTGCGGGTGGTGCGGCGTACTGGAGTTGGCTGCCTTCCCGGTGCGGTGGCAGCACCATGTTCCGGGCGATCTGGGAGGCGTATGCCGCGCCGTGGTCGGACCGGACCAGGTGCAGGCACAGGTCGATGCCCGCACCGGTTCCGGCGCTGGTCGCCACGTCGCCGTGGTCGACGTAGAGCACGTCGGGATCCACCTGCACCTCGGGGAAGGTGGCGGCGAGTTGGTCGCTCTGGCGCCAGTGGGTGGTGGCGCGGCGGCCGTCGAGCAGACCGGTCTGGGCGAGGACGAACGCCCCCGTGCAGATGGCGACGATCCTCGCCCCGCGCTGGTGAGCCGTCCTCAGCGCCTCGGTGATGGCCGGTGGCGCGGGTGTGCCGGGTGGCTGCCAGCCGGGGATGACCACGGTGTCCGCCTCCTGCAGGGCCTCCAGGCCGGCCTCGACGAGCATCGTGTAGCCGATGGTGGTCCGGAGGGGGCCGGGGCGCTCGGCGCAGATCGAGAAGTCGTAGTGGGCGGTCACGTCCTGCCGGACGGTGCCGAAGACCTCCGCGGCACAGCCGAGTTCGAAGGGTGACTGGGGCGGGTGGAGCAGGGCCACCACCCGATGACGGTCCATGGCAGAAATATACCCATGAATGTCTTTCTTGCCTCTCGGCCGGAAGGCAGGTTCCGGTCACAGTGGTCGCATGAGTGACACCACGGAAACGGGCGTGTTGAGGAACGCGGTCCAGGTCGACGGCGAAACGGTCAGCTACCTGACCGCAGAGCAGGACGGCCCGGCCGTGTTGCTGCTGCACGGGACGTATTGGAGCCGGGTGTGGCTTCCGGTGCTGGGGCGCCTCGCGCAGGCGGGGCTGCGGCCCTTCGCGGTCGATTTCCCCGGGCTGGGGCGCTCGGGAGGCGAGCTCACCCTGGAAACCGCCACGGTTCCGGCCCTCGCGGAGTGGGTGGTGCGATTGGTCTCCGCCCTGAAGATCTCCGGGCCGGTCGCCGTGGCAGGTCATGACATCGGTGGCGCCGTCGCCCAGCACCTGCTGGTCCACGATCAGCTGGAGGTGAGCCGACTGGCCTTGGTCAACTCGGTGGTCTACGACTCCTGGCCCGCGCCCCACGTGGGCCGGTACCGGGACCCGGTGGTCACCGCGGCGACCACCGTCGATGAACTCCTCGCCGCACGCCGACAGGCCGTGACGGGGGCGCTGGCGGGTGCCGCCACCGAGCAGCGGATCGCTGAGTACCTGCAGCCGTGGACCGATCCGCGGGTCGGACGCTCCTGGCTCGCCATGGCGGGCGCGGCCGACAGCCGCTACACCCTTGATCTCGTTCCCGCGCTGCGGCGTTCCACGGTGCCCAAGTTGCTGATCTGGGGCGAGCACGACGTCGACGAGAAGGTGGAGTACGCCGAGAAGTTCGCCCGGGAGGTCCCGCGGACCACGCTGGTCCGCATCCCGGAGGCCGACCACATCCCCACCGAGAACGCCCCCGGCCAGATCGCCCGCGCCCTCATCGACTTCTGTCATCAACCCACCCCGCATCGGCAGCGATGCTGACCGTCTGGCTCCTGCTCGCCCTCACAGCGCTGATCGCACTGTCGGTCGCGATCGATCTGGTCCTGTGGGCGCGTCACCTCCCCGAAGCACGAGGCCGCCCACGCAGCGCACCGCACAGCCATGACCCTGGTTGACGTGTCGGGAAGTCCGAGGCGGTGTCGCAAAACCCGGGGCGACCGCGGGTGTGGTGGCGGTACGGTCCGGGGATGTCTCGATCAGCGGTGACCGCCGATGACCTCGCTCGTTGCGTGCGACTGGCCGTGGCGGTCTTGCGGGAGGTGCCGAAAGACTCGTGGCGGTCGAAGGCCGGTTCGCTGGAGTGGGATCGCTGGGAAACGGTCGAGCACCTCGGCGATGACCTGTTCGCCTACGCCGTCCAGCTCAGCCCCGCCGCACCGGCGTTGAACGGTCTCGTGCCGTTCGTGTGGCAACCGCGCCGGGAGGGCGGGCCGTGCAACGCCGTGCACGCCGACCCCGAGGCCGGGCCGGAGGGACTGCTGCAGACGCTCGAGGCCACCGCAGCGCTGCTGGTGGCGATGGTGCGCACGGCATCACCGCAGCTGCGCTCGCACCACACGTTCGGCCGCTCCGATCCCGAAGGCTTCGCGGCGATGGGCATCGTGGAGACCCTCGTGCACACCCACGACGTCACCGACGGTCTCGGCCTGGACTGGACCCCACCGGCCGAGCTGTGCTCCCGCGTGCTCGACCGGCTCTTCCCCGAAGCCCCCGCCGCGACCGATCCGTGGCCGGTGCTGCTGTGGTCGACCGGCCGCGCGGACCTGCCCGGCCGCCCCAGGCCGGTGACGTGGCGCTGGGACGGCACACCCCGGGATGAGGTCAGTGGGCGAGCTTGAGGCCGACCACGCAGCTGATCAGGCCCAGCAGCAGCGCGATCTTCAGCGGTGAGATCGATTCGTCGCCGGTGGCCATCGAGTAGCCGACGGTGAGCACCGCGCCGATGGCCACCCACACCGCGTAGGAGGTGCCCACGGGCAGCGTCCGCATCGCGATCGCCAGCCCGCCCATGCTGATCGCGAGCGCGCCGGCGAACACCAGCGACGGCGCGAGCCGGCTGAACCCTTCGGATTTGCCGAGCGCGAGCGCCCAGACGGCTTCGAACATGCCGGAGATGATGAGAACGATCCATGCCATGACGGTGCGCGCTCCTCGCGCGTCTGCACCGTCTTTGCATGGCCAGGTACGGTGCGCCTCGTCCGGATCCGATTCGCCTCTGATTGTGCCCAACTCGCGTGCCGGTGGCTCGTCCCGTCGCGGTGAGTTCGGGCACGTCACCGCCGCTGGCCTGCGATGGGGTGAGGTTGCACACCGATGGGCGACCCGGGTGGATAACCATACAGTCGGTCGCATAAACTTTCCGCATGTCCAAGGTTCTGACGTCACTGCCGGTCGGCCAGCGGGTCGGCATCGCCTTCTCCGGGGGTCTTGACACCTCCGTCGCCGTGGCCTGGATGCGCGACAAGGGTGCCGTTCCGTGCGCCTACACCGCCGACATCGGGCAATACGACGAGTCCGACATCGCCTCGATCCCGGGCCGGGCCAAGGACTACGGCGCCGAGATCGCGCGCATGGTCGACTGCCGCGAGCCGCTGGTCGAGGAGGGGCTCACCGCGCTGTCGTGCGGAGCGTTCCACATCCGCTCCGGTGGGCGCACCTACTTCAACACCACTCCGCTGGGCCGCGCGGTGACCGCGACGCTGCTGGTGCGCGCGATGCTCGCCGACGACGTGCAGATCTGGGGTGACGGGTCGACGTTCAAGGGCAACGACATCGAGCGGTTCTACCGCTACGGCCTGATGGCCAACCCGCGGCTGCGCATCTACAAGCCGTGGCTCGACGAGGACTTCGTGGAGCAGCTGGGTGGCCGGCAGGAGATGTCGGAGTGGCTGGTCGAGCACGGTCTGCCCTACCGCGACTCGGCGGAGAAGGCCTACTCCACCGACGCCAACATCTGGGGCGCCACCCACGAGGCCAAGTCGCTGGAGCACCTGGACACCGGCATCGAGATCGTCGACCCGATCATGGGTGTGCGGTTCTGGGACGAGTCGGTGGTGATCGCGCCCGAGGACGTCACGATCTCCTTCGTGCAGGGCCGGCCGGTGGCCATCAACGGCAAGGAGTTCTCCTCGCCGGTCGATCTGGTGCACGAGGCCAACACGATCGGTGGTCGGCACGGGCTGGGCATGAGCGACCAGATCGAGAACCGCATCATCGAGGCCAAGAGCCGCGGCATCTACGAGGCGCCGGGCATGGCGCTGCTGTTCACCGCCTACGAGCGGCTGGTCAACGCCATCCACAACGAGGACACGGTGGCCAGCTACCACAACGAGGGCCGCAAGCTGGGCCGGTTGATGTACGAGGGCCGCTGGTTCGACCCGCAGGCGCTCATGCTGCGGGAGTCGTTGCAGCGCTGGGTGGGTTCGGCGATCACCGGTGAGGTGACGTTGCGGCTGCGGCGGGGCGAGGACTACTCGATCCTCGACACGCGCGGTCCGTCGTTCTCCTACCACCCGGACAAGCTGTCGATGGAGCGCACCGAGGACGCCGCGTTCGGTCCGACCGACCGCATCGGCCAGTTGACCATGCGCAACCTCGACATCGCCGATTCGCGGGCCAAGCTGGAGGGGTACGCGCAGCTGGGGCTGGTCGGCAAGGCCCAGACCGAGCTGGTGGGATCGTTGCAGGCCGGTGGTGCGGAGGCGATCGCCTCGGTGGGTGCCGAGGAGTCCGAGTCGCAGGCGCTAGACCGCGCGGCGATGGAGTCGGGCACCGACTGACGACCCCGTGGCCGTCCGCGCAGCACGCTCTGCGCGGACGGCCATGATCGCATTCGCCCGCGCGGAGCGCGTGCGGGGGCGCTGGGTTCGGTGGCTCCGGGCGATGTGGTTAGGGTCCGATGATGGACCGGGGTCGCGTTGCGGAGGTGCGAGTTGTCGGGTGACCGGCCGAGTACGCAGGAGCTGGAGGCCGCCAGCGGCGTCACGATCGACGATGTGCTGGCGCCGGATCTCAAGGTGCTGTTCTGCGGGATCAACCCGGGGTTGTGGTCGGGTGCCACGGGGTGGCACTTCGCACGTCCGGGCAACCGGTTCTGGCCGGTGCTGCACGCCAGCGGGTTCACGCCGCGCGAGCTGGCGCCGCAGGAGCAGTCGGAGCTGCTGGGGCTGGGTTTGGGCATCACCAACCTGGTGGCTCGTGCCAGCGCGAAGGCCGCGGAGCTCTCCGAGGAGGAGTTGCAGGCCGGGGCGCAGGCGTTGACCGCGAAGGTGCAGCGCTACCGACCCCGGTGGGTGGCGATCGTGGGGATCACGGCATATCGGGCGGCCTTCGGTGCCAAGCGCGCCACCTTCGGTAAGCAGGACCGGACGATCGGTGATGCCGGGGTGTGGGTGTTGCCCAATCCCAGTGGCCTGAACGCGCATTGGAGCGCCGGGACGCTGGCCGCGGAGTTCGGCCAGCTCAGGCAGGCGGTCATGGCCGGCGATGAGTGCCGCTGCGGCTGAGTGATCGACAGGTCCGGGTGGGTTAGGGAACACGGGGGTGTGCTTTACCGGTCCGTGACCGGTAGGGTCTGCTCCGCCGGAACGGAAGTCCCCGATCCGGTGACATTGGCCGTTTGCTGACGCAGAGTCGATACGGATGACTATTCAAGACGATCTTGCTCGACCGTGGTTCCAGCCCGTGGTCCCCTCGGAAGCGCAACAGCAGCAGCCGGATCCGGGACCGCCGACGACACGCATCATGGGCCAGCTGCCCGTGGACGAGGCGATCGATCCCGCCCCGACGGCACCCGGTCCGATGCCCACCTCGAACGCTGCACCGCAGCGGGCGGATTTCCCGGCCCCCGCCCCGCACCCCCCGATGTACGAGGCCCCGCAGAACTCCCGTCCGCCGCGGCCGAGCACGGCGATGTCGGAAGGCACGACGTTCGCCGAGGCGCTCAATCCCGGTGCGCAGCAGCACTTCTCCCCCGGCCCGAACCCCGCCGCGCAGGACTCGATCGCCGGCGACACGGCGTTCCAGGCGTTCTACAGCGACGAACCGGCTTCGCCGCCCTCGATCCCGCCGGCCGGTCCGCCGATGGCGCCGCCGCCGATTCCCGAGCACGTCGAGGTCACCCAGCCCTACATCCCCGCGATTCGTGACGAGCAGCCGGAGTTCGCCAAGCGCCTCGATCCGCAGGCCGCGGCGTCCCCGACTGCGTTGACCGGTCCGCAGCCGGCGGTCACCGAGCGTGCCGCGCCCGCCCCGGCCCGCAAGCGCGGCTTGATGCGCCGGGTGGTGCGCCGGATCATCGGACCGGACCTGCTGCGCAAGGACCCGCCGAAGAAGCGCCGCTAGAGCCCTCTTTCGCCTCGTCGGTGGTCCTGGCACGGGCGCAGACCTGCATCCTGCGCCCGTGCCAGGACCACCGTTCTTACATGCCCGGGTTCCTGGATCGGCGAGGTGGCCGTCGTCAGGTGGCGCGATGCCCTCCCCGGCGACGCCTTCCCGCTGGTCATGCGTCCGCACAGGTCATGTGGGGTGGCGCAACTCGGGCGTGATCTGTGCTCAGTACCGTCGGCGCGGTGAATCGAACTGTCAGCGCGACCGCGGGGCGGCGCGTGCCCGCGGGACGGGTTTCCTCGCGCCCGAGGGCTGAACGGGCGCGGCAGCTGGCCGATGTGCTGCGGCAGCAGATCACGGCCGGTCGCTTCGATCAGGACAGGTTGCCGGACGAACGCAGGTTGAGCAGGCGGTTCGGCGCATCGCGCAACGCTGTCCGGGATGCGCTGGGGTTGTTGCGCGACGAGGGATTGGTCTCCCGGCAGCCTGGTGTGGGCACGGTGGTGAGCACACCGAAGTACGGACACGGGCTGGACCGGCTCGCGGGGCTGGCGGAGACGCTGACCGGGTGCGGCAGCGTGTTCAACGAGGTGCGGGTGGCCGAGACCGTGGCCGAGTTGCCCGCCGCGATCGCCGAGCGGCTCGAAGTCCACCCCAGCGCCGGTGGTGTGCACCTCGAACGGCTGCGCTGGCTGGGAGGACTGCCCCTGTCGCTGGACACCAGCTACCTCACCGCGGATGTCGGAGCCGCGGTCGTGGCCGGGGATCTGGCCGGCCGGGACGTGTTCGCGCTGATCGAAGAGCACACCGGTTGCCCGTTGGAGCGCGCCGAGGTCGCGGTGCACGCCGTGGCCGCTGATGCCAACACCGCGGCGCTGCTGCAGATCCCGAGCGGAGCGGCGGTGTTCGCCATCGAACGCCGCACGCGTGTCCGCGGTGGACGTGCGGTGGACGTGGAGTCGATCCGCATGCGCGCCGATCGCCTGATCCTGCGCACCACGCTGCATCGCGGCCCGGCCCGCGGCGGGGCGAGATGATCGGTCGCTCGAACTGGCGGGAGGGCGTTGTGCCATCGAACCGCGCCGGTGAGGCGCTCGATCGAGCCGGGGCGGTGAGGTGATGACCGGTGTGCCGTGGCTCATGGTGGTGTTGCTCGGGCTGTTCGGGCTCGTCGGAGGCATCGGCATCACCGCCGTCGGCCCCGGCGGCGTGCTGCCCACGATCGGGCTGTTCACGCTGACCGGTGTGTCGCCGGCGGAGGTCGCCGGTACCGCCATCGTCACCCACATCGCCACCGGTGTCCTGGCCACCGGCGTCTACACCCGCTCCGGTCAGCTGCGCGATCCCGAGACGCGCCGCACCGCGCTGATCCTGGCGGGCGCGGCCGTGCTCGGAACTCCGCTGGGGGTGCTGCTCAACACGCTCGTCTCCCCGCGCGTGTTCGGGATCGTGCTCGGTGTGCTCGTGGCCGCGGCAGGCGCGCTGGTCCTGCACCGCAAGCCCCCGGTCGCGGCGGCACGCGCGCACCCACCCGCGCCCGTGGTCGCGGGATTGGGATTCGCCGTGGCCGTGATCTCGGGAGTGGTGGGGATCGGCGGACCGTTGCTGACGGTTCCGCTGCTGGTCGCCCTCGGGGTGCCCGTGCTGGAATCGCTGGCCTCCGCCCAGGCGCAATCGGTGGTCATCGCCACCGTGGGATCGCTGGGCTATCTCGCTCACGGCGCCATCAACTGGCCCCTGGCCGCCGTGGTCGGCATCCCGGAACTCGTCGGTGTCGTGGTGGGCTGGAAGATCGCCCACGCGCTGCCCACCCGCGGTCTGCGGTGGGCGCTGATCGTGACCCTGTTCGCGCTGGCGCCCTACCTGGCGCTGCGCGGTTGATCGACCGCCCCGTGCTCGGCAGGGCCGGGGGTCAGCGGGCGCGGGCGTGCCAGCGGCCGTGGTCGCGGGTGATGTGCACGGGGTGGTTGAAGCACTTGCTGATGTGGTCGCTGGTGATGACCTGCTCGACCGGGCCGGCGGTCAGGCAGTGCCCTTCGCGCAGCAGCATGGCGTGGGTGGTGCCGGTCGGGAGTTCTTCGAGGTGGTGGGTGACCAGCACGGTGGCCAGCTCGGAGTGTTGGGTGCGCAGGTCTTCGAGGCTGGTGAGCAGTTGTTCGCGGGCGGCCAGGTCCAGTCCGGTGGCGGGTTCGTCGAGCAGCAGCAGGCGGGGTGCGGGCATGAGGGCGCGGGCGATGAGCGCCCGGCCGCGTTCGCCTTGGGACAGGGTGTTCCAGCGGGCGTGAGTGCGGTCGGCGATGCCCAGCAGGCTGATCAGCCGGTCGGCGCGGGCGGTTTCGGCGTCGGTGGGTTGCCGGCGCGGGACGAGTTCGGTGGTGTTGGTGGCGCCGGTGAGCACGACCTGGCCGACGGTGAGCGGGCTGTTGAGCGGGTGGCGGGGGTTGACGTGGCCGACGAGGCTGCGCAGGGCGCGCATGTCCACGGCGCCGAGGCGGTGCCCGAGGACCTCCACGCTGCCGCGAGTGGGGTGCTGGTGGGCTCCCAGGAGGCTGAGCAGGGTGGATTTGCCCGCGCCGTTGGCGCCCAGCAGTGCCCAGTGCTGGCCGGGGTGGACCTGCAGGGTGATCGAGCGCAGCAGGTGCGCGCCGTCGCGGACGACGTCGACGTCCTCGGCGTGCAGCACGGGTCCGGTGTCGCTGGGGCGGGGGTGGGTCACGAGGGTTCCTTCGGGCTCCGGGCGGTGCGTGGGTGAGGTCGCACGGGTGTCGCGGAGCCTCGGGTGATCAAGCCTGCGGGGTGCGGCGATCAGCGCGGTGTCGTGAGCCTAGCAAACCAGTTGGTGGTGGCCGGGTGGGTGCGCGCGGCTGGTTAGGCTTTCGTCCGTCAGCTTCTTTCGGACTCGTGACCTGAGGATTCGATGTCTTCTTCCGCTGTGCCCGTGCCGGTTCTCGCCGACAGCGTCCGGCTCGACGACGACGGTGTGCACATCCTGGACCGGCGGGTGTTCCCGTTCGAGCGCCGGTGGGTGCGTGCGCGCACGGTGGAGGAGGTCGCGCGGGCGATCGAGGAGATGGTGACCCAGTCCTCCGGACCGTACTTCGCGGTGTTGTGGGGTTTGGTGCTGGCCGCCCGGGAGGCCGAGGGCCAGGACCCGCAGGTGGCTCGCCACCGGGTGGGTGAGGCGGCCCGGCGGTTGATCGCCACGCGCCCGACCAACGACCAGCCGCGCAAGGCCGCCGCGTTCGTGCTCGCAGAGATCGCCGGACGCGAGGATGTCGCCGCGGCGGCGTGGGACGGTGCTCGCGCGGGCGATGCCGACTACCGGCGGCGCTGCCGCGAGATGGGACAGGCCGGCGCGGCGCTGCTCGACGACGGGGCGCGGGTGCTGACGCACTGCTGGGGTGATCTCTACCTGCTGGGGCTGGTGGAGGCGCTGGTGGCCGGGGGCAAGCGCCCGGAGTTCGTCTGCACCGAGACCCGCCCGTACCTGCAGGGTGCGCGGTTGACCGCGGAGTCGCTGGCGGAGATGGGGGTGCCCACGACGCTGGTGACCGACGCGATGCCGGCCTCGCTGATGCGCGAGGGCCGGGTGGATGCGCTGGTGACCGCCAGCGACCGGATCACCATGGACGGCTCGGTGATCAACAAGGTGGGCACGTTGCAGCTGGCCACGGCGGCCCAGGCGTTCGGGGTGCCGTTCCACGCGCTGTGCCACGCCCCGGATCCCGACACCGAGTCGGGTGCGCAGGTGCCGATCGAGTTCCGCGACGGTGACGAGGTCCTGCACACCCTCGGCCACCGCAGCGCGAGCACGCGGGTGCGGGGCCTGTACCCGGCGTTCGACGTGACCGATCCGCACCTGGTGACCACGGTGGTCACCGACCGGGGCGCGTTCGCTCCCGGCGAGGTGCGCCGCTACTGGGCCTGATCGGCGTGGTGCAGCCGTCGTAGCAGGGTGATCAGCAGTTCGCGTTCGGCAGCGCTGAGCGGGGTGAGCAGCTCCCGGTTGGCCTGGTCGGCCAGCGCGGCGCAGCGCTGCAGGGTCGCCAGGCCCTCGGGGGTGGCTGACACGGCGTTCTTGCGGCGGTCGCGCGGGTCGGGCCGGCGTTGCACGAGGCCCTTGTCCCCCAGCTCGTTGAGCAGTCCGACGACGTCCTTGGGGTCGATCTCCAGGCGTCGCACCAGTTCGGCTTGGGCCAGCGGGCCGTGTTCGGCCACAGCGGCCAGCACGGCGTGCTGGCTCAGCCGCAGCCCTTCACCGGCCAGGGCGCGGGCCACCAGGTCGCGGCCGCGCGCGGCGACGCGCCCGGTCAGCCAGCTGGGCAGGGACTGGATGTGGTGCAGAGCGCGGGTGTTGTCCTGTTCGGCCACGATCTCACCCTAGCCGAAAATTCGTTGGACTCACCCATGGTTTTCCTCCTACTCTCGATTTCGTTGGTGGACCCATCGAATTTCGAGGAGTGTGCGTGATGCGACGCGTCAACTACGTCATCAACGGTGGCCCGGAGGTCCTGTTCGTCGAAGACGTCCCGACCCCGGTGCCCGGTCCTGGTCAGCTGCTGGTGCGCTGCGAGGCGGTCGGGGTCACCTGGCCCGCGGTGCGCCGCGTGCGCGAAGGGCCCGAGCCGATACCGCTGGGCGGGGAGGTCGCCGGGGTGGTGGAGGCGCTGGGCCCGGGGGCGCGGGGTTTCCGGCTCGGCGACCGGGTCACCGGGCTGTGCTTCGAGCATGCCTACGCCGAGCGGGTGCTGCTGGCCGATCACCTGGCCTCGCGGGTGCCCGAGCACGCCGACGCGGTGACCGCGGTGGCGCTGGTGCGCAGCGGCCTGGTGGCCCGCAGGGCGTGCGCGGCGGGTGTGGTCGGCCGGGGAGAGTCGGTGCTGATCACCGCCGCGGCGGGCGCGGTCGGCACGATGGCGATCCAGCTGGTGCGCGCCCACGGGGCCCGCGTGGTCGCCGCCGTCGGCGCCAAGCAGGACAAGCACGCGTTCGTGCGCACCTTGGGCGCCGATGCGGTGGTGGGCTATGACGATCCCAGCTGGGGTGAACCCGTCGACGTCGCCCTGGAGTGCGTGGGCGGTGAGGTGCTGGACAAGGCGGTGCGCGCTCTGGGCCGCGGTGGACGGCTGGTGACCTTCGGCGCCCAGCCCGGCGCGATCTGCTCCGGTGAGCTGATGACGCGGGGCGCCTCGGCGACCGGGTTTCGCATGGGATCGCCTGCCGCACCGTCGTTGCACGCCTGCTGGCGGGACGAGTTGTGGGACTGGCATCGGGAGGGCTGGCTGCGCACGCGCGTGCACGCCGAGATCCCGCTGGCCCGGGCGGCACGAGCGCACGAGGTCATCGAGTCCCGCGCCAACCTCGGCAAGGTGGTGCTGGTGGTGGACTAGGTCAGTCCCGCCGGATGGTCAGCAGCAGACGGGCTGTTTTCCGCATGCAGTGCGCTCGACCGACCACCGGTGGCAGCACAGGGTTTCCTGACCGGCCTGGAGCCGTCTCGGTCAGGTGGTGAGGATGCGGGGGCCGGTGTCGGTGATGGCGAGGGTGTGGCCGCTGTGGGCTGCGCGGCTGTCGTCACCGGTGCGCAGCACTTCGCCGTCGGGGTCGAGGTGGTCGTGGCCGCCTGCGGTGAAGATCGGTTCGACGCTGAACACCAGCCCGGGGCGCAGCGGGAGGCCGCGGTCCGGGTGCCCGTCGTTGGGCACGGCCGGGTCCTGGCGGGCCTGCCTGCCCACCCCGTGCCCGCCCACCGCAGGGATGCCGTAGCCGGCGCTGCGTCCGACCAGCCCGATCGCTCTGCACACCTCACCGAGCCGGGCGCCGGGGCGTGCCGCGGCGATGCCGTCGGCCAGCGCCTGACCGGTGGCCTCGATCAGCGCCCGGTCACCCGGACTGCCGGGGCCGACGGTGCGGCTCGTGGCGGCGCGGGCGTGCCACCCGCGCCGCTCCAGCGCTGCGGCCACGCTGAGCAGATCGCCTTCGGCCAGCACGCGCCCGTCCGCTGCGCCTCCGGTGATCTCGTCGTTGACCGACGGGGAGATCACCCGGCCTCCGACCGGCCGCGCACCGGCCCCGGCGGCGACGTCGCGGGCGATCTCGTCGAGCTCACCCAGCGACACTCCCGCCGCGACGTGGGAGTTCACCGCGGCCAGCATCGCGGCCACCACCGCCCCGGTCTCGGCCAGCGCGTCGATCTCACCCCGACTGCGCAGTTCGATCACCATGCGTCGATGATGCACCCCGGCACCGACACCTCCCACCACCGCGGATGCCTTGACGCTGCGTGTCGGATCGTGCGTTTTCCGTCAACACCAACGCTTTTCGCCCCGCGATGGGAGACGCGGTTCACCGGGGGCGCGTAAGGTGCCCGCAACCCCCGCAAGAAGGAGACGCCACGTGCGTGCCCAACCCCCCGACCTCCTGCGCCGCCTGTGGTGGAAGAGCCCCCTGGTGCTGCGCCTGGTGCCCGCATTGGCCCTGATCACCGCCACCGGAGCCGGTGTGGTGGCCAACCTGCCCGCCACCGGCGAACCCCCGCGCGCCCAGCAGCAGCCGCAGCAGCAGGTCACGCTGCTGGCCCCGACCACCACACCGCCGCCCCCACCGGCGCCCACGGCTGCACCCACCAGCCAGCCGCCGCCGCCGACGACGAGCACGACCACCACCACGCGCAGCAGCACCCGAACGACCACCAGCGCACCTCCACCGGCGCCGCGCACCCCAACACCCACTCCTACGACCACGACCAGCCCGCCATCGACGCCAAGCCCGCCCGAGATCGCCGAAGGCCAGCCCTGCGACGAACCCGGTGACATCGGACGCGGCCAGAACGGCGACCGGTACGTGTGCGACTACGACGACGGCACCTGGAGGTGGCGCGAGCGGTGAACCCCGACCACATCCCCCACCAGCCCCTGTCCGATCGCGAAACGCTCGTGCGCGGCGAACTCACCCCCATCCGCGACGAAGCGCTCTACGGGCACGAAACCCTCGCCAAGATCACCACCGAGCACCTCCACCGCGACGACGGCGAAGATCTCGACTTCCCCGACCAAGCCCCACCCACACCACCCCGCGGCACCCTGGCTGACGGCACGATCCGCACCACCGGCTGGTTGCAGATCGGCCCGCTGGCCCTGTCCTCGGGGCTGTGGGCGGCGCTGACCGGGTTGGCCGCGGGGCTGGCCCTGACCTGGCTGTGGGTGTGGCTGCCGGTGGTGCTGGCCGTGGCGGGGCTGCTCGGTTGGTGGGTGTTCACCCGCAGGCTGCGGCCGGCCTCGCGCGCCACCAACCTGCGCCGGGTGCCCGCGGCGAACCTGCGCCCGGGACTGCCGGTGCGCCTGCACGGCCCGATCGGGCCGGTGGCCGTCGTGGAGACCCTCGCCGGCACCGACGACGGGCACGTCACCGTGGTCTTCACCAACGGCCACCAGCGCATCCTGCCGGCACGCGCCCGCCTGCACCTCGTCGAGATCCTCGACTGAAACAGCTGTGGTCCGTGGTCGTCGTGCCGCGTTCTCACACAGTGCCTGGACCCCCGGGGCCGGCGCCGGGGGTGTAGCCGAAGGCACGGCGGAACACGTCGATGAACGTGCTGGCCGACGACCAGCCGCAGCGGTGCGCGACGGCGGTGACTGCGACGTCCTCGGCCAGCAGGATCAGCGCGTGGTGCAACCGGATCTGGGTGCGCCACTGGTGGTAGGTCAGGCCCAGCTCGGCGCTCAGCCGGCGCGACAG
This sequence comes from Saccharopolyspora sp. NPDC049357, assembly GCF_040677225.1. Lineage (NCBI taxonomy): Bacteria > Bacillati > Actinomycetota > Actinomycetes > Pseudonocardiales > Pseudonocardiaceae > Saccharopolyspora > Saccharopolyspora sp. NPDC049357. The sequence continues at coordinate 66,943 of NZ_JBFAQJ010000012.1, forward strand.
CGTGCGGGAGCCGGCGCCGATCTGCCGCCCGATCTCGGCCAGCGTCCGGTTGTCGGCGGGGTCGGCGCGCAGGATCTCGTGCAGATCCCGCAGCAGCGGGCTCGACGGTGCCGGCAGGTGCAGGGGCTGCTCGGGGGAGATCGCCAGCTGGTCGAGCAGGACCGCGCGCAGCCGCAGGCGGGCTGCGCTGCGGTCGGCGGGTGCGCGCGTGTAGGCGATGATGAGCTCGCGCAGCAGCGGGCTGACCGCCAGCACGGCCGGCTTGACCAGTCCCAGCGGGTTGACCTCGGCGGGCAGGCCGAGGAGGTGCAGGTCGACTTCGCCGTGCGCCTGGTGCTGGTGCACGGTGCCCGCCGGGATCCAGATCGCGCGGGTGGCGGGCGCGACCCAGGAGCCGCCGTCGGTGCTCACCGCGATCGTGCCCTGCCCGGCGTAGGCGATCTGGTGATCGTCGTGGCGGTGGGCGTCGATCTCACCGCCGGAGGCCAGGCGCCGGGTGCGCGTCGGCGCGACCGGGGTGTGGCGGATTTCCTGCATCAACCGTCATCCTATCGACAGCGCGACACCGGTGGGGTGGCCAAGCATGAACGGGTGCGCAGCAACCCCGCCCTCGTCCTGCTGGCCCTCGGCCACGCCTGCGTCGACCTCTACCAAGGAGCCGTCGCCGCGCTGATCCCCTACTTCGTCGCCGAACGCCACTACAGCCTGGCCGTCGCGTCCGGCATCGTGCTGGCCGCCTCGCTGCTGTCCTCGATCACCCAACCGCTGTTCGGCGCGCTCACCGACAGGTGGCCGATGCCGTGGCTGCTGCCGGTCAGCACCATCGTGGGCGGAGTGGGCATCGCGCTGAGCGGGCTGAGCGGCTCCTACCCGCTGACCTTGGCCTTCGTGGCGCTGTCGGGCATCGGCGTGGCCGCCTACCACCCCGAATCCGCCCGCGCGGCCCGCATCGCCAGCCGGGGCAGTCACACCGCGATGAGCTGGTTCTCCCTCGGCGGCAACGTCGGCTTCGCCCTCGCCCCGATCGTGGTGGCGCTCGCGATCGGGCACGGTTCGCTGCGGGCGACACCGGTGCTGGTGCTGCCCGCGCTGGCCGGAGCCGCCCTGTGCGTGCCGGTGCTGCGCCTGCTCGGCCAGGCCCGCCCCGCCACCACCGACTCACCGGCTTGGGGCTTCGACGACGTGGCGTCGTTCGTGAAGCTGTCGCTGGCGGTCATCGCCCGCTCCATCGTCTTCATCGGCCTGAGCACCTTCATCGCCGTGCACGCCCAGCAGCGCGTGCCCGGCGTGCCCGCCGCCGGAACCATCGCCCTGTTCCTGCTGTTCCTCGGGGGCGCCGTGGGATCGGTGCTGGGCGGCCGCCTGGCGCAGCGCTACGACCGCGTCCGCGTCTCGCGCTGGTCCTACCTGATCACGGTCGCCGCGGTCGCCGGGGCGGTCCACGTGCCCGGACCGGCGATGCTGCTGTGCGTGGCCCTGACCTCGGCCGGGCTCTACGTGCCCTTCTCCCTGCAGGTCACCCTCGGGCAGGACTACCTGCCCTCCCGCATCGGCACCGCCAGCGGCCTCACCCTCGGCCTGACCGTGAGCATCGGCGGCCTGATCAGCCCCCTGCTGGGACGCCTGGCCGACACCACCTCGCTGCAGACGGCCCTGACACCGCTGATCCTCATGCCGCTGGTGAGCTGGCTGGTGTTCCGCGTGCTGCCCGAACCCGCGGCGACGGCACCGGCGCGGCGCGAGACCTAGGAGCGCTCGCCGGTACTGCCGCCGACCACGGCGTCCGAGGACGACGACTCCTCCTTCGGCGGCAGCAGCCCGGAGACATCACCACCGGTGTCGTTGATCTTGAGCACGAACGGGCGCGTCTCGGTGTAGCGCACCACGCTCACCGAGCACGGGTCGACCACGATCCGCTGGAAGGAGTCCAGGTGCAGCCCCAGCGCGTCGGCCAGCACCGACTTGATCACATCACCGTGGCTGCACAACAACCACACCTGGTCGGAACCGACCTGCCGGTCGTGCTCGCGCACCGCCGCAACCGCCCGCGACTGCACCTGCGCCAGCCCCTCACCACCGGGGAACACCGCCGCGGACGGGTGCTGCTGCACCACCTTCCACAGCTCCTGCCCGGTCAGCTCCTTGATCTTGCGGCCGGTCCAGTCGCCGTAGTCGACCTCGGCCAGCCGCTCCTCGACCACCGGCTCGATCTCGCGCTGCCGCACCAGCCCGGACACCGTCTCCTGGCAGCGCTGCAGCGGAGACACCACCACCCGGCTCAACGGCACGCCCTCCAGCCGCGCGGGCAAACCCGCGGCCTGACCACTGCCGGTCTCGTCAAGACCGACACCGGGCGTGCGCCCGGCCAGAACACCGGAACCGTTGGCCGCCGAACGGGCGTGCCGAAGCAGGATGAGAGTCGCCACGTCCGCCGAGGGTAGGCCTCACCGCACACCCCACCACCCGCAGGGCCCGCACGAACAAAAAAGCCGGGGCGGCCCGACCGGACCGCCCCGACACCCGTTGTGCGACGTCACCGCCTCACGGCTGGATCACACCGAAGCCCAGCAGCGCGAACACCGCCGCACCCAGCGCGATCCGGTACCAGACGAACAGGTAGACGCTGTGCTTCTCCACGAACCGCAGCAACCACGCGATCACCAGGTACCCGATCACCCCGGCCACCACCGTGGCCACGATCATCTGCGCCGCCGACGGCTGCAACCCGTACGGGCTGGGCTCGAACACGTGCGAGACCTCCGACAACCCCGCGGCGAACACCGCCGGAATCGCCAGCAGGAACGAGAACCGCACCGCCGTCGCACGCGTGAGACCCAGCGCCAGACCCGCGGTGATCGTCCCGCCGGAACGCGACACACCGGGGATCAACGCCATCGCCTGCGCGAAACCCATCAGCACACCATCGCTGAGCCGCAACCGCGCCTGAGCGCGCAACTGCTTGCCGAACCGCTCGGCCAACCCCATCAGCACACCGAAGATCACCAGCGTCGCCGCGGTGATCCACAGGCTGCGCAGCGTCGAGCGGATGTAGTCCTGGAAGAAGAAGCCCAGGATGCCGATCGGCAGGCTGCCCACGATCACGTACCAGGCCAGCTTGTAGTCCTGCGTGGCGCGCACCTGGGCGCTGAACAGCCCGCGGAACCACACGGCGACCAGCCGGACGATGTCACCGATGAAGTAGATGACCACCGCCAGTTCGGTGCCGATCTGCGTCACCGCGGTGAACGAGGCACCTGCGTCTTCGCCGAAGAACAACTTCGACACGATCGACAGATGCCCGGACGAGGAAATCGGCAGGAACTCGGTGAGCCCCTGGACCACGGCCAGCACCATGGCCTGCAACCACGACACGAAACCCACTCCACACGATCGAAAAGGGAACCCCGGGCCGCACCCGAAACTTCCGGCCCGGTCCCCAGATCTTCCAGCATCACCCGGCAACGACCTCCCCCACCCTTGATCACCCCATCAGGGCAGGTCAGCCCCCGAACCGTCACCCACCGCAGCCAACCCTGCGACACACCACCAATGATGTGATCCACAACACTCACAACCGGACCCGCCGAGCCGACCTCACCAGCCACACCCACCACACCGAATACCCTGCAACACCGTGGAACAGCGACAACTCGGCCACAGCGGCCTCCGCGTCTCCCGCCTCGCCCTCGGCACCATGACCTGGGGCCTGGACGTCACCGCCGACGACGCAGCCGAACAGCTGACCACCTTCCACGACGCAGGCGGCACCCTCATCGACACCGCCGACGTCTACCAAGACGGCCACGCCGAAGAAATCCTCGGCGACCTGCTCACCCACCACATCCCCCGCGACGAGATCATCCTCGCCACCAAAGCCGCCGCCCGCCGCAAACCAGGCCCCTTCGGCGGCGGCGCCTCCCGCGGCGCACTCCTCAACGCCCTCGACGAATCACTCCGCCGCCTCGGCACCGACCACATCGACCTCTGGCAACTCCAAGCCTGGGACCCCAGCGTCCCCCTCGACGAAACCCTCGCCGCCCTCGACACCGCCGTGACCACCGGCCGCGTCCGCTACACCGGCATCGCCAACTACACCGGCTGGCAAACCGCCACCGCCGCCGCACACCAGCACCACCACCCCACCCGCACACCCCTCATCTCCACCCAAGTCGAATACTCCCTGCTCGAACGCGGCATCGAACGCGAAGTCATCCCCGCGACCGCACACCACCAACTCGGCATCCTCGCCTGGGCACCCCTCGGCCGCGGCGTCCTCACCGGCAAATACCGCAACGCCACCCCACCCGACTCCCGCGGCGCCACCACCCACCTCGCCGGCTACGTCGACCACCACCGCACCGAACGCGCAGCCCGCATCGTCCAAGCCCTGCTCACCGCAGCCGAAGGACTCAACACCACACCCGCCCACGTCGCCCTCGCCTGGGTCCGCGACCGCCTCGGCATCACCGCCCCCATCCTCGGCGCCCGCACCACACCCCAACTCAAAACCGCCCTCACCACCGAAGACCTCACCCTCCCCCCAGCCATCCGCGCCGCCCTCGACGACATCAGCGCACCCCAGCACACCTACCCCGAAACCCAGTAGCACTTCCCGCCACACCCACGACGTGCCAAGCTGATGGGTCACCACCCACAAGGGGGCACCCTGCACCCACCATCCCCCGATCAGGGATGCTGGAGGAAGCAGAAACCACCCAGCGGAAGCGGCAACACCGCAGGGCAGCACCACCACAGGAGGACCTCGTTGCGTCGTCTGGTCATCACCTGCCTCACCCTCACCCTCCTCGCCGGGTGCGGCATGGACGACAGCACAGACCCCCTCCAGGTCACCGACACCCTCACCGCCGCCACACCCGCCACCTCACCCCCGGCGACCACCCCACCCGCAGGCACCGTGCATCCCGCACCACCCACCCAGCACACCGCCTACGACCGCGACACCCACACCCTCGTGCTCGCCGCCGGCCCCCAGCTCCACCTCATCGACACCACCACAGGCAACCGCCGCACCCTCGACCTGCCCGCACCACCGGCCACCATCCACGCCCAACACGGCCAGGTCCTCGCAGCACTCCCCGACGCACACCAGATCACCCGCATCGACCTGCGCACCACCACCGCACACCCCACCCCCGTCGCAGGCGCACCCGTCGACGCCATCGACCTCGACCCCCAACGCACCGCCGTCGCCCTCCGCGACACCGGCACCATCACCATCCTCGACCAAGGCCAACCCGGCACCACCACCGAGAAGTTCCCAGGCCCCGCACAACTCCTCCACCACGCCGGCCAGCTCTACGTCCTCGACCGCCTCACCACCGCCATCACCCCCATCAACACCACCACCGGCGACAAAGGCGCAGGACTCCGAGCAGGCGAAGGCGCCACCAACACCACCCAAGACCGCTACGGCCGCATCCTCACCATCGACACCCGCGGCCAAGCACTCCTCGCATTCAGCACCGACCCCCTCATCCTCAAACAGCGCTACCCCGTCCCCGGCGCCCCCTACGCACTCGCCTACGACCCCACCACCGACACCGCCTGGGTCACCCTCACCGCCACCAACGAACTCGTCGGCTACGACATCGCAGGCGGCGAACCCCGAGAAACCCACCGCATCCCCACCATCAGCCAACCCGACACCATCACCATCGACCCCGACACCCGAACCCTCTACATCGCCTCCGCCAACGGCGCCGGATACCAGGTGGTGAGAATGTGACCGCACAAACCGAAAACACCGACACCGACTGGGAATACCGGCCGCTGCGCCTCCCACCCGGCATCACCCGCATCAGCGCAGCGACCCAACTCAGCATCCACGCCGAATACTCCGGCTGGGAACTCTCCCGCGTCCTCCTCTACGCCGACGGCACCCGCAAGATCTGGCTCCGCCGCAAACGCAACACCCCCGGCGTCCCCAACGTCATCACCTGATCACCGCACCCGCCACAACCAGGCATCCGTCGCGAACTTCGACTCCACCAACGCCCCAGCGCGCGCCTCCTCCACCGCGCTCACCGGCCCCTCCACGAGCCCGAACCGCGACCGGAACCCCTCGATCAGCCGCTCGATGACGACCTCACGCGCCAAACCCGTCTGCCGTGCCAGCGGATCCACCCGCTTGGCACCGCTCGCGACACCCTTGTCCGACAACTTCTCCCGGCCCACGCGCAGCACCTCACCGAGCTTCGCACCATCGATCGAGTACGACATCGTCACGTGGTGCAACACCGCACCCGAAGCCATCCGCTTCTGCGCCGCACCACCGATCTTCCCGCCACCCGAAGCGATGTCGTTCAACGGCTGATACCACACGTCCAGCCCCAGATCCCGCAACACACCCAACACCCAGTCGTCCAAGAACGGGTACGACTCCGCCACCGACATCCCCGCCACCAACGACGGCGGCGCGTACAGCGAATACGTCACCGTGTTCCCCGGCTCCACGAACATCGCCCCACCACCGGTCACACGACGCACCACCTCAACCCCCAGCCGCGCAGCAGCATCCAGATCCACCTCGTTGCGCACCGACTGGAACCCACCCAAGATCACCGCAGCCGACGACCACTCCCACAACCGCAACGTCGGACCCCGACGCCCAGCACCCACCTCCTCGGCCAGCACCTCGTCCAAAGCCATGTGCATCAACGGCGACCGCGCACCCTCACGCACCAACTCCCACTCGTGATCACCCCACCCCGACGCCCGCGACAACGCCCGACGCACCGCCGTGGCCACCGACTCCGGACCGAACCCCACCAACCGCGCGTCCTCGGGCAACCCACCCCGAATCCGCCGCACCAACTCCTCCGGCTCCGCCGACACCGGCGCACCCACCAACGAAGCGTTGATCGCCTCCAACGCCTCATCCGGCTCCAGGAAGAAATCCCCGCTCAACCGCACGTCCGACAACCGGCCATCGACCACCTCCAGGTCGACCACCACCAACTTGCCACCCGGCACCTTCAACTCACCGTGCACGTCGCACCCCTCTCCCACAACATCGACAACACCACCCCCAGCCGCCGGAATTTCCCGATGAGACCCAGCTCCCAGAAAGGCACGCCCATGACCGAGCTGCTCACCGGAGCACTCATCGCCGACGGCACCGGCACACCCCTGCGACCCGCCGACGTCCTCATCGACGACCACCACATCACCGCCGTCGAACCACCCGGCACGCTGCCCCCGCACCACCCCCGACGCGACCTCACCGGACTCGTCCTCGCACCCGGCTTCATCGACGTCCACTCGCACGCCGACAACGCACCCCTGCTGACCGAACACGACACCACCAAGATCCTGCAGGGCGTCACCACCGAAGTCGTCGGCAACTGCGGATTCAGCCTCGCACCCCGCACCACCACCCACGCCGACGTCCACAACGCGTTCCTGCAACGCCTCTTCCCACCCCTCAACACCACCTGGACCGGCTTCGCCGAGCTCTTCCACGCCACCGACACCGCAGGCCACATCACCAACCACTGCCCGCTCATCGGCCACGGCACCCTGCGCGTCGCCGCCACCGGCATGACCGACGCGGCCCCCGACGCCGACGCGCTCCACCACATGCGCGCGATGCTCGAAGAAGGCATGACCGCAGGCGCTTTCGGACTCTCCAGCGGCCTGATCTACCCACCGGCGCTGTTCGCCACCACCGACGAACTCACCGCGCTGGCCGCAGTCCTCGGCGGCAACGGCCTCTACGCCACCCACATGCGCGACGAAGGCGACCACCTCCTCGACGCCATCGACGAAGCCCTGCGCATCGGCCACGTCGCCGGCCGCACCCACCTGTCGCACCTCAAGGCCACCAGCCCGCGCAACTGGGGCGGCACGATGCCCGACGCCCTCGCCCGCATCCACCGGGCCCGCGAGACCGGGCAGACCGTCCACCAGGACGTCTACCCCTACACCGCCTCCTCCACCACCCTCACCTCGATGCTGCCCACCGACTACCTCACCGGCGACTCCGAGCACACCCTCGCCAAGCTCACCGCCACCGATGCGCACGCCGAGCTCACCGCCGCGATCGGCGAGACCACCCACTTCGACCGCATCCTCATCGCCACCACACCCAGCCACCGCCACGAGGGACGCACCCTCGCCGACATCGCCGACGCTCGGAGCACCGACCCGATCAGCGCCCTCATCGACGTCCTGGTGACCGAAGAGCTCCGCGTGGCGATGATCCACTTCGCGATGCACGAGGACGACCTCGAACTCGCCCTCCGCGACACCCGCACCATGATCGGCTCCGACGGCCTGCCACCCGGCAACGGCGGCAGACCGCACCCGCGCATGACCGGCACCTTCCCCCGAGTCCTGGGCCGCTACGTCCGCGAACGAGGCGTGCTGGAGCTGCCCGAGGCCATCCGCCGCATGACCTCCCTGCCCGCCGAGACCTTCCGCATCCCCGACCGCGGCCGGATCGCCCCCGGCATGGTCGCCGACCTCGTGGCCTTCGACGCCGACACCGTCGTGGACGTCGGCGACTACCAAGACCCGATGCGAGCACCGGCGGGCATCCCGTGGGTGTGCCTGGCCGGCAGGACCGTCGTCGAAAACGCCGACTTCCTCGGCGCACGAGCAGGCACCCGCCTGACTCCGAAGGCCTGACCTCGCCGTCTTGGGGCCTGAGTAGCAGCCGTACAGGATCTCCGCCAAGCGCCGGAGGGCTGGTCGGACTTGTTGAGGTTTGATCACCTGCGAAAACGCTTGGCCCGTCGGAGTAGCGGCAAACGCCCCTTTCTGGACGCGTGATCTCCGTTGAGCCTCGCCTGGGGTCTACCGTCACTGCTGGGAGCTGTGCGTGCTGCTGGCGATGCGGCAGTGGTGGCAGTGGTGGCAGGCCGCCGAAGACGTCGTGAATGCGCTCCAAGGTGTTCTCACCACATTTTCGGCTCGAGGTGAGTGGTGAGGAAGTCGAGCTGATCGGCAGCGATCCGCTCGACGACAGGCGGGTGGTAGACGGTGAAGTGATCGGCGGCGTAGTGCTCTAGGACGCCGCGCGGTGCCATGGCGACCACCTCCGCCGCGATGGCGGGATCGATGAGGTTCTCGTGGTCGCATGCGCACACGAGGAGTGGACACCGCACGCGCGCGGCGTGGGCTGCGGCGTTGTAGAACAACATGCCCAGCCCGGAGCTGGCCGCGATGCGGTTGTCGAACTGGCAGCCAGGAGGAGTCACCGACTGCCAACCTTCCAGCGCGCCGGGCTGGTTGACGAAGGCAAGCTCGCCTGGCCGGCCGACCAGTGGCACGTACCGACGGGGAAGCCGCAGCGCAGTGCGCACCAGGTCAGAGATGATCGGCACAGTGAACCGGGCGAGATGCCGTATTCCCGCCTTGGCGACGACGGCGCGCCCGCTGAACACCGGGCATTGCACGACCGCAGCGGTGAGCTCGGGATCGCGAGCCGCCGCGGCGAGCACATGGCTCGCGCCGAACGATGTTCCCCAGAGCGCGACCCGGCCGGCATCAAGCTCGGGGCGAGCGCGGACGAACGCCAGCGCCGAATCGACGTCCGTGGCATACCGGCGCTGGCTGACCACCTGACGGGGCTGGCCACCTGATTCACCAAGGTGACGGAAGTCGAAAGCCAGCACGGCAAGACCCGCTTCTGCGAACCACGTCTCGTACTGGCCGAGCATCATCTCGTGGGTCGCGCCCCCACCGTGCACGAGCACGACGACCGGATGCGGGCCTGGACCGCCCGGCAGAGTAAGCCACGCCGCGCAGTGGTCGCGGCCGGACGGAAAGGAAGTGCGGATGGTCATGACGCCTCAATTAGGTACTATGTACGTGAACAGTGGCAGTTAAACACGTACGACGTACCTAATCAAGGAGGAGCATGCCCGCCCCCAGGAAGTTCACGCGGGAGCAGCTACAGGTCGCAGCACTCGCGTTGGTCGACGACCAGGGCCTCGCAGGCTTGACCATGCGCAGTCTCGCCGCGACTCTGGGGACCGGTCCGATGACGATCTACAACTACGTCGACGGACGTGAGGGGCTGGAGCAGCTCGTAACCGAGGCTGTGATGGCAGAAGTACGCTGGGACTCCGCAGCGTCCGGCGACTGGGGTGACGAGGTGCTCGCGGTCGCCGAGGGAATCTGGTGTGCCGTGCGCGCTCACCCGCATGCCATCCCGTTGATTCTCACCCGGCGCAGCTATGACCTGGCGACACTCCTGCCAGCCGAAGCTCTGTTGCGCGCGCTCGCACGTAGCGGAAGGTCCGGCGCTGAATTGCTGGTGGCATTCCGTGCTGTGTCCGGGTTCGTTACCGGGTTCGCACAAGCCGAACTCGCGGGCCCCTTGTCCGTTGCGCGCGACGAGGACCTCACGACGATCACCGACCGGGTCGGGGCCCTGCCGTCCGAGCGGTTTCCCAAACTGATCGAGCTCGCGCACGCTGCCGTCACGAGTCGCCCCGAGGTCGAATTCCGCGCCGGGATGCGCATCATTCTGACAGGACTTAAGGCGTAGGCGACGTGAATTAAACGTCGAGAACGGGTTCTCCATTGAGGTGGTGCCCGGGTGGGGTGGTGCCGACGATTCGGCGGAACGCTGCGAGGAAGGCGCTCGGGGTCGCGTATCCCACGGCGTTGCGCGGCCTGCGACGCCGCCCGTCCTTCGGCACGGGTGTCAGCGAGGCTGTCACTGAACGCCGATTCCCCTTGTTCGTGCACTATCCTGCGCGTCTTTTTGAGTGTTTGGGTGAGCCTGGGTGCGAAGCATTAATTTCAGCTACCACTGAAGTTATAGAAGCTAATACTGAGAAGAAAGCCAGCTCGTCCGGGGGATTCCCCAGCCCGCGGGGCGCGTCCCACATGCGATCTGTCCACTCGCGACGGACGATCGGCCGGTGAAATCCGTTGCCGAGAGGAGCCCCGCCATGACGCTCTCAGATCATCGAGTAGCCCAGCAGGACTCCTTTGACCCGGACGTGGACCTGGACCTGCCGGTCCAGACCCGCCGGGAATCAGTCGAGACCGAAGACGACGAAAGCCACGTCATCCGCGGCTACGACTGACCCGCTGAGCCGGCGCGCCGCCCACGGTCGCAGCAACACCTCCCAGGACCAGGCGGCGCGCCCTCCCCGCTTTCCTCCTCCGCGTTTGTGCTGCCTTTTGCTGTGGTGACTTCATTTCATTCAGCACTGAAGTCACGGAGGTTAGCGACCACTCGAACTCCGTGCGGAGTGAGTGCCCGCTCATTGACATGAGTGAGCACTCACTCCTACCTTGGTGGCGTGAGTGCTGAACCACCGCGCCGGCGCGCCTCGGCGATGAGCCCCGAGCAGCGGCGGGAAGCGATCGTCACGGCCGTGCTGCCCCTCGTGCGCGAGCACGGCGCGCACGTCACCACCAAGCAGATCGCCCACGCCGCCGGGATCGCCGAAGGCACCGTGTTCCGCGCCTTCGCCGACAAGACCGAGCTGCTGCACGCCTGCGTGACAGCCGCGCTGCGCCCGGACGAGCTGTGCGCCACCGTGCGCGCGGTCCCCCGCGACATCGACGTCGCCGCCAGGCTGACCGAAGCAGCTCAGCTGTTTCTGGAGCACTTCACCAGCTTCGGCGAACTCGTCCACACGCTCGCGGCCTCCGGCTTCGACCTGCGCGGAGGCCCCGGGGGAAAGCCCGCAGGTCTTCCGGAGGTGCGCGAGCAGTTCATCCGCGACCTCACCACCGCCCTCGCCTCGCTGGTCGACCCGCAGGAGCTGCGGATCCCAGCCGAGGACCTCGCCAGCTACCTGCAGGCGCTCGTGCTCGGCATCCGGTTCACGGCCACCGCCTCGGCCACCTCCGAGGTCGACCACACCGCCGCGATCCGCGCCCGCGTCGACGTGCTGCTGCACGGAGCCCTGGCCGAGACCACCGACCCCCAGGAGTCCCGATGACCGATCCGATCATCGAAGCGCACCACATCACGCAGAAGTTCGGCGACGTCACCGCCCTCGACGACGTCAGCATCTCCGTCGCCCAAGGCAGCGTGCTGGGCCTGCTCGGCCACAACGGGGCCGGCAAGACCACGCTGATCAACATCCTCAGCACGCTGTTACCGCCCACCAGCGGAACCGCCGGCATCGCCGGGCTCGACGTCGTCACCCACCGGCGCGAGGTCACCGCCCGCATCGGGCTGACCGGCCAGTTCGCCGCCGTGGACGAGCAGCTCTCCGGCTACGACAACCTCGTGCTCATCGCCCGACTGCTCGGCGCCAGCCGCCGCGAGGCCAAGCAGCGGGCCGATGAACTCCTGCACACCTTCGACCTCGTCGAGGCCGCACGACGCCCGGCCCGCACCTACTCCGGCGGCATGCGGCGCAGGCTGGACATCGCCGCCAGCCTCGTCGGACACCCCGACGTGATCTTCCTCGACGAGCCCACCACCGGACTCGACCCGGTCAGCAGGCTCAACCTGTGGCAGATCGTGGAGAACCTCGTCGCCGACGGCACCACCGTCCTGCTCACCACCCAGTACCTCGACGAAGCCGACCGCCTCGCCGACTCCATCACCGTGCTGTCGGCGGGCAAGGTCGTGGCCACCGGAACCGCCGAGCAGCTCAAGGCCCAGGTCGGCCAGCGCACCGTCAACGCCACCCTCACCGAGCGCTCCCACGTCACCGACGCGCTGCGCGCCTTGCGCACCGCGGGCTTCGACCCCGCGCACGACGAGGCGCGCCTGACCATCCCGGTCAGCGCCTCCCGCCAGCTCGCCGACGTGGTCCGCGCGCTCGACGACGCCGGCATCGACATCGGTGACCTCGGGCTCGGCGAGCCGACCCTCGACGACGTCTACCTCGCCCTCGCCCACGACGCCCCCGCCGCCTGAGGAACCCCATGACCACCACCGCCCCCTCCCCGCCCGCCGCGCGCACGGCCACCCCACGCCGATGGCGCGGCGCCTCCTACCCCACCCAGATCCGCGTGCTCACCGGCCGCTCGCTGCGCGCCGTGGTCAAGGACCCGCGCGTGGTGATCTTCAGCCTGCTGCAACCGCTGATCATGCTCGTGCTGTTCAGCCAGGTCTTCGGCAAGGCCATGATGGGCGACGTCGCCTCCCAGGGCGGCAGCTACATCAACTACCTGATGCCGGCCATCCTGGTCACCACCGGCATCGGAGCCGCCATGCAGTCCGGAGTCGGGCTGGTCAGCGACATGAAGAACGGCGTGATCGCCCGCTTCCGCGCGCTACCGATCGGGATGAGCTCGGTGCTGATCGCCCGCAGCCTCTCCGATCTCGTGCGCACCGCGGTGCAGCTGATCGTCCTGCTGACCGTCGCCTCCCTCGTGTTCGGCTTCGCACCGGCCGGGGGCCTGGCCGGCACGCTCGGCGCGTTCTGCCTCGCCCTGTTCGTCAGCTGGTCGCTGTCGTGGATCTTCCTCGCGCTCGGCGCCTGGCTGCGCAAGGAAGAGGTCATGCAGAGCATCGGGTTCCTGGCGATGTTCCCGCTGATGTTCGCCTCCAGCGCGTTCGTCCCCATCCAGGCGCTGCCGAACTGGCTGGGCATCGTCGCCAAGATCAACCCGCTGACCTACGCCGTGGACGCCTCCCGCAACCTCTCGCTGGCCCTGCCCACCGGCACCGGCGTGATCTCCGCGCTGGCCACCAGCGCCCTGCTGTGCGCCATCGGCATCACCATCGCGGTCCGCGGCTTCCGCCGCCCGCTGTAACCCTTCTCGAGGAGCCATGAAGAAGCACTTCCTGTTCACCAGCGTGCCCGCGTTCGGGCACGTCAACCCGACGCTGGCGCTGGTCACCGAACTGCTCGACCGCGGCCACCGGGTCACCTACGCCGTCGGAGCGGACGCGATCGAGCCCGTGCGCGCCACCGGCGCCGAGGTGATCGAGCTGCCGACCAAGATCCCGGAGCTCGGTGGCCGCGGGCAGCACTTCACCCCCGAGCGCATGCGGACCATGGCCGAGTTCTTCGTCGACGACGTCCGCACGTGCTTGCCGGTGCTGCTCGAGCACTTCGGCGACGCCCCACCGGACGCGGTGTGCAGCGACGGCATGACCGCCTACGGACGGATGCTCGCCGAGAAGCTCGGGATCCCGGCGATCGCGCTGGTCCCCAACTTCGCGGGCAACGAGAAGTTCGACCTGCGCACCGCGGTGATGGCCGAGCACGCCCAGGCCGCGGGCTTCCCGCCGCCGGACGCCCTGCTCCAGATCCAGACCGCGCTGAGCGAGCTCGGCGCCGAATTCGGCGTCGAGGCACCGAGTTTCCTCGGCGGGGCCCCGGCGGCGCTGAACCTGGTGTTCCTGCCCGAGGAGTTCCAACTCCAGCACGAGACCTTCGACGAGCGCTTCCGGTTCATCGGACCGCTGCTGGGCGACCGCGCGGACGAGCCCTACTCCCCCGCCGACCCGCAACGCCCGCTGCTGTTCATCTCGCTGGGAACGGCGTTCAACGAGCGTCCGGAGTTCTACCGGCTGTGCATCGAGGCGTTCGCCGACAGCCCGTGGCAGGTGGCGATGTCGGTCGGTTCGCGCATCGACCTGGCCGAGCTCGGCGAGGTCCCGCCCACCTTCGACGTCCGCCGGTCGTTCCCGCAGCCCGCCGTGCTGCGGCACGCGAAGGCGTTCGTCTCGCACGCCGGGATGAACTCGACCATGGAGTCGCTCCACGCCGGCGTTCCGCTCATCGCCGTGCCGCAGATGCCCGAGCAGTCGGCCAACGCCGCCCGCGGCGAGGAGCTGGGGCTCGGCGCCGCGCTCGACTCCGACACCGTCACCGCGGCCGAGCTGCGCGACACCGTCGACCGGGTGGCCGCCGACCCGGACGTTCGCGCCAACCTCGCCCGCATGCGCGAGGTCGTGCGCTCCTCGGGAGGCGCTGCTGCCGGCGCCGACGCCATCGAGGCGTTCGTGCGCTGAGGGCACTCCTCTTCGATGCGGGGTGGGTGGCGGCGTCCGGGTGAGGCCGTCCCTGCCCCGCATTGTTTTCATTCGACACTGAAGCCACGAATGTAATCAACACGTGACTGATCGAGATCGTTTCCGGCACTCAGTGCCGTGGATTCAGCGTTCGATTCCGCGCAGGGCTTCCCGCACCTGCTTGAGGACCACCTCGGACGACGCCGAGGTGCGCACCGCCGCCACCACGACCGACTCGCGGTCCTGGTCCTCATCGGACCTCCCCCCGGGCCACTGGCCCGAGAGCGCTTCGCCGAGCTGGTCGGTGGCGTGCCGCAGCGCCGCCCTGGCGTCGAGCTCTCCCCCGCTGCGCAGCCACTGGCGCAGCACGTGGTTGTGCGCGGCGACCACCGCCGCGGCGGCGACGGCCGCGTGCAGCTCGCCATCGGGCTGATCGACGAAGCGGGCGCGCAGGTAGCGGGCGAAGACGCGCTGGTAGCGGTCGATGCTCGCGATCTCCTTGTCCCGCAAGGAGGAAACCTGCCTGGTCAGCTCCGAGCGCTTGCGCGAGACCTCGGGATCCTCCAGGTACATCCCGAGCACGAACTCCGCCGCCTCCCCCAGCACCACCAGCGGGTCGGCGTCCGCGGGGGCCGCTTCCAGGAGCTCCACGACCTCGGCCAGCCGTTCGTCGTGCCCGGGGAACACGACGTCCTCCTTGGACCGGAAGTACCGGAAGAAGGTCCGCCTGCCGACCCCGGCGGCCTCGGCGATCTGGTCCACAGTGGTCGCCTCGAAGCCCTGCTCGGCGAACTTCTCCAGCGCCGCGACCGCGATCGCGCTGCGCACCTTCCGGCGGCCGTGCGGAGTGCGTCCGGAACGGGACTTGGGCGCCGCAGCGACTGCCTCGGACATGGCCGGAATATAGCACCGGCGAATTGCTAGTGGCACTCAGTGCCGTTACGATGACGTCGACAACGGTCCGCCGCGTGACGCGGGCGGCATTGCGACGAAACCCCGCCGCGGCGATGCGACGGGACTAGGGAGGGACCCGGTGGACCCGAACTTCGACACCTACCAGCTCGCCGAGGAGCACGACGCGCTGCGCGACGCGGTGCGCGCCCTCGCCGAGAAGGAGATCGCGCCCCACGCGGCGGAGGTCGACGAGCAGGAGCGCTACCCCAAGGAAGCGCTCGACGCCCTGGTCAAGGCGGGTTTCGCCGCGACCCACATCCCCGAGGAGTACGGCGGCGAGGGCGCCGACTCGGTGGCCACCTGCATCGTCATCGAAGAGGTCGCGCGCGTGTGCGGGTCCTCCTCGCTGATCCCCGCGGTGAACAAGCTCGGCACCATGCCGATCATCCTGTCGGCCTCCGAGGACCTCAAGAAGCAGGTCCTGCCCGCGATCGCCGGCGGTGAGACCACCGCGTCCTACGCGCTGTCGGAGCGCGAGGCCGGCTCGGACGCCGCGGCGATGAAGACCCGCGCCCGCCTCGACGGCGACAACTGGGTGCTCAACGGCAGCAAGTGCTGGATCACCAACGGCGGTGTGTCCAAGTGGTACACGGTCATGGCCGTGACCGACCCGGAGAAGGGCGCCAACGGCATCAGCGCCTTCGCCGTGCACGCCGACGACCCGGGCTTCACCGTCGGGCCGAAGGAGAAGAAGCTCGGCATCAAGGGATCCCCGACCGTCGAGCTGTACTTCGAGGACGCCACCATCCCGGCCGACCGGATCATCGGCGAGCCGGGCACCGGGTTCAAGACGGCGCTGAAGACCCTGGACCACACGCGTCCCACGATCGGCGCGCAGGCGGTCGGCATCGCGCAGGGCGCGCTGGACCAGGCGCTGGCCTACGTCAAGGAGCGCAAGCAGTTCGGCAAGTCCATCTCCGAGTTCCAGGGCGTGCAGTTCATGCTCGCCGACATGGCGATGAAGGTCGAGTCGGCCCGCCAGATGGTCTACGTGGCCGCGGCCCGCGCCGAGCGCGGCGAGCCCAACCTCGGGTTCATCTCCGCCGCCGCGAAGTGCTTCGCCTCGGACGTGGCCATGGAGGTCACCACCGACGCGGTCCAGCTGTTCGGCGGCGCGGGTTACACCCGCGACTTCCCGGTCGAGCGCATGATGCGCGACGCCAAGATCACCCAGATCTACGAGGGCACCAACCAGGTCCAGCGCATGGTCATGGCCCGCAACCTGCTCAAGTGAGGCCCTGAGGTGGTGCGGCCCCGGCGGGAGCGACCGCCGGGGCCGCACCGTCACACCGGTCCGAGATGTCGGTTGTCTCGATCGCCGTGACACTGGTGCTTCGACGCTAGGTGTTCAACACGGGAGTCGACATGACCGCGCTTCGGAGCCTGCTCACGCTGATCGGCCGCATCGGGATCGGGATCATCCTCATCGCGCACGGGTGGCAGAAGCTCGTGACCTGGGGAATTCCGACCACGGCCGAGAACTTCGGCAAGATGGGGATCCCCTTCCCGCAGGTCGCCGCCTGGTACGCGGCCGTGGTGGAGCTCGCCGGTGGGATCCTGCTGATCCTCGGCATCGCGCTGCCGCTGGTCGGGCTGGCGGTGGCCATCAACATGGCCGGGGCGATCCTGTTCGTGCACCTGCCGCACGGCCTGTTCGCGCCGAACGGGTTCGAACTGCCCCTCGCCGTCGGCGCCGCCGCCCTCGCGATGGGCTTCAACGCGGGCAACTGGTCGATCGACCACGGGCTGTTCGGCCGCCGCAAGGACCGCCGCCGGGCCGACGACGAACCCGACGCGCAGCACCGCCGGCCGGGCGACTCCTACTGAGGCTCGCCCGGCTCGACCTCGCGCGGCTTCTCCCGGGCGGCGATGTAGTTGCCCGACTCCGCGTAGAGGCTGCTCAGCAGCCAGCTCGCGACGCCGATGTCATCGCCGATGCCCAGCAGCGGCAGGAACTCCGGGATGAAGTCGATCGGGGAGACCAGGTAGACCACGGCGATCAGCCACAGCAGCAGCTGGTAGCGCGGGAGTTCGGGATTGCGGCCGCGTGCGGTCGTGCCCACCATCGCGGGCACCGCGCGAAGCCGGTCGATCGGCGAGCCCGCCGCACCCGCGCGGTGCGCGCGCACCGCGGCCCGCACCGGTGACCGGCGCAGCCGTGCGACCAGGCCCGCGAGGCTGATGCCCAGTCCCGCGGCCATCAGGCCGACCGGCAACAGCCAGCCTCCCGCGTCACCGCCGAACACCACGGCCACCACCGCTCCGGCGATCAGCAGCACGACCCCGAACACGATCACGCGCGCTCCCCTTCCGCAGGCGTTTCGATCAGCCTGCCACGGACCGGCGCCACCCGGCGAAACCGGGTGTTTCGTGGCACCTTCAGCATCGAACCGCCGACGGGAGGGGCTACGTGGTCGATCAGGCCGACACCGGTGTCCGACGCCCCTCACTGGCCCGCGCGAGCGCGGCGATGGCGGTGGCCACCGCGACCAGCAGGGTCAGCGGTCTGCTCGCCAAGGTGCTGCTGGTGGTGGTGCTCGGCCTGGGCACGGTCAACGACTCCTACACCGTGGCCAACACCCTCCCGACCGTGGTCAACGAACTGCTGCTGGGCGGGGTGCTGACCAGCATCGCCGTGCCGCTGCTGGTGCGGGCGCAGCAGGAGGGGCCGAAGCAGGGCGAGTCCTACGCGCAGTGGATGATCACCATGGGCGGCGTGCTGCTCGCGGTCGCCACCGCCGTGGCCGTCGCCTGCGCCGGTCTGCTCACCGCGCTCTACCTGGGCGCCGACACCCGGGCCAACGCGGAGCTGACCACGGCGTTCGCCTACCTGCTGCTGCCGGGCATCATCTGCTACGGCATGTCGGCGCTGCTGCAGGCGATCCTCAACGTGCGCGGCGTCTTCGGCACTCCCGCGTGGGCACCGGTGTTCAACAACCTCGTCGTCATCGCCACCGTGATCGTCTACGCGCTGGTGCCCGGGGAGATCTCCACCGACCCGGTGCGCATCGGCGAACCGAAGCTGCTGGTGCTGGGCTTGGGAACGCTGGCGGGGATCACCACCCAGCTGCTGGTGATGGTGGTGTCGCTGCGCCGCAGCGGTTTCCGGTACCGCTGGCGGTGGGGTTGGGACCGGCGCCTGTCGGAGTTCGGCGGGCTGGCCGGATGGGTGGTGCTCTACACGCTGATCAGCCAGGCCGGGATGGTCGTGATCACCCGGGTCACCGCGCAGGGCACGCCGGGCAGCGTCGCGACGTTCAACTACGCCTGGCTGCTCTCGCAGGTCCCCTACGGCGTGCTGGGGGTGTCGCTGCTGACGGCGTTGATGCCGCGCATCAGCGAGGCCGCCGCCGCGGGCAGGACCCGGGCGTTCGTCGACGACGTCGCGTGGGGAACGCGGATGACCGCGGTGCTGCTGATGCCGGTCAGCGCGCTCCTGGTGGTGGCGGGTGGCCCGCTGGCGGTGGCGTTCTTCTCGCTGGGCGCCAGCGACGTGGCCGCCGCCGGGCGGCTCGGCTGGGCGCTGGCCGCTGCGGCGGCGGGTGTCGTGCCGTTCGGGATCACCATGCTCCAGCTGCGGGCGTTCTACGCGATGCACGACGCGCGCACCCCGACCTGGATCAACGTGTTCATGGTCGTGGTGCGCAGCGCGCTGTGCTACCTCGTGCTGGCCACCGTCGATCCGCAGGACCTGGTGCTCGGTGTGACGGCTGCGATGTCGGCGAGCTTCCTGCTGGGCGCGGTCGTCGGGCAGGTCTGGCTGCGCGCCCGCATCGGGTCGCTGCGCACGGGGGCGACGCTGCTGGGGTGCGTGCGCGCGCTGGTGGCCGGGGCCGCGGGGGCGCTGTGCTCGTTGGCGTCGCTGGCCGGGGTGCGGTCGTTGACCGGGCCGCTGAACCCGATGGCCGACGCCTGGCTGGCGCTGCTGGTGCACGGGATCGTGGTGCTCGCGGTGAGCCTCGGGGTGCTGGCGCTGTTGCGGGCACCGGAGCTGAAGCCGGCCCTGCGGAAGCTGGGCCGGCTCGCTCGTCGCTGACCTACTTGCGGTTGCGCACGTGCACGCGGGTGCGTTCGGTGCGCAGCGCTTTGAGCTCGGGCGGGTCCGGCAGGGGTGCCAGCGGCTCGCCGATGGCCCATTCCAGCAGCAGGTCGGCCAGCTTCGGGTTCCGCGCGAGGACGGGCCCGTGCATGTAGGTGCAGATGACGTGGCCGGTGACCGCGCCCTCGGCGTCGTCGTGGCCGTTGCCGATGCCGCGCACCACCCTGCCCAGCGCGTGCGATCCCGGGCCCAGCGTGGTGCGGCCGAGGTGGTTCTCGAACCCGGTGAGCATCCCGATCCCGCCCAACGTGGACTGGGTGGTGACCTCGCCGATGGCGCGTCCCCTCCCGGGTTCGGTCGAGGCGTCGACGAGGCCCAGACCTTCGTGGCGCTGCCCGTCGCCGGTGACGAAACCGGTGCCCAGCACTTGCAGCCCGCCGCAGATGCCCAGCACCGGAACCCCGTGCTGCACCGATCGGGTCAGGCCTCCGCCCCTGCGCAGGAAGCGGACGGCCGCGACCTGCGCGACGTCCTCTCCCCCGCCGATGAGGTACAGGTCGCAGCCCTCGGGCACGGCGTCGTCGGAGGAGAGCACGGTGACCAGCTCGCTGCCGATCCCGCGCCAGCGAAGGCGTTGTGCCAGCACGATCGCGTTTCCGCGGTCCCCGTAGGTCCCGAGCAGGTCGGGCAGGACGAGGGCGATGCGGACTCGTTCCCCGGTCATGTGCGGCTCCTGGTGAGCACATCGCGGAAGGCGGTGTAGTTGGCGATGACGTCGGGGAGGCCGCCGGAGGCGCTGCCGAGGGCGACCTCGACCGTGGAGGCGACGCTGGCCTGCACCCCGGCGTAGCGCAGGCGGACCGCGAGGTCCAGTGCTCGGTCGCCTGCGACCTGGACGGACCTGCCGCGCAGCATCTCGAAGTCCACGTCCCACAACCAGGAGACGTCGTAGCCGTCGGCTTCGCGGCTGTTGACCACCAGGACCAGCGGTTCGTCGTTGCCGGAGACCAGTTCGAGCATCTCCAGCCAGCTGGCGGGGTTCTTGGCCAGCAGCAGCCGGACCCGGCGTCCGCCGATCCGGACGGTGTCGTAGCGGCCCGCGGCCTGCGAGATGCGGCGGATCCGGGCGAGCGCGGAGGCTTCCTCGCCACCGAGGTGCAGTGCGGCGGCCAGGGCGAAGGTGGCGTTGACCCGGTTGACGTGACCGGGCAGGGCTAGGGCGAGTTCGTGGTGGGTGCCCGCGGCGTCGAGGACTCCGGTGTCGGTGACCTTCCAGTCGGCCGGAGGGCGGGCCAGGCCGCACTGGCAGCGCCAGTCGCGGTCGACGTCGCCGATGAAGGCGCCGCACCGGGGGCAGTTCAGCGCGTCGTCGCGCCACCGCACGCCGCCCGAGACCCAGGTGACGTTGGGGTGGCCGGCGGCGGCGAAGACGATGTTGGGGTCGTCGCGGTTGGCGATGACCTGCGTGCCGGGGGCTTGCGTGAGGGCGCGTTGCAGGCTCGCGGCCACGCTGCGGACCTCGCCGACCCGGTCGAGCTGGTCGCGGCTGAGGTTGAGCAGCAGGATCGCGGCGGGTTCGAAGCGGTCGGTGACCTGCGCCAGGTGCAGCTCGTCGACCTCCAGCGCGGCGAACGGGGCGTCGAGCCGGGTCATCAGGGCGGCGACGTGACCGTCGAGCATGTTCGCGCCGGTGGCGTTGCTGACGGCCGGGGCTTGCGCGCGCACGGCCTCGGCGACCATCTGGGTGGTCGTGGTCTTGCCGTTGGTGCCGGTGACCATGACGACACGCCGCCCGGTTGCCAACCGCTGCAGGAGGTTGGGTTGTAGCGTCAAGGCGAGACGGCCACCGATCATGCCACCGGAGCCGAGACCGAGGCGCTGCGACAGCGACGCGGCCATCCGTCCGGCGTTGATGGCCATGGTGGTGCGCAGGTCCATGCGGCCCGCTCCGGCGGGCTGCTGCACCGGCGCGGGAACGACCTTCCAGCGCTGGTCGGCGCTCTGGCTCTGGTCAATGTGCCGGTGCCGTTCGGCGCTCTGCTGCTCGGGTGCCTGGCGCTGGGCCGGTGTCTGGTCGACCGATGGCTCGTCGGTGTTCCGCGTGGTGTCGGTCATGCGTCCCCTCCCCCCTCAGGCGGCCGTCGCACGCGGCACGCCGGGTCGGCTCAGGGCTGCGCGACACCGCTAATCGGCCGCACCAGGCCGCGCCGCCCTTCGCTTCCTGGCCAGTGTGGCTCGGCTGCGGCGAAACAGCGCGACGATCAATAGCAGGACGCCGACGGTGATGGCGGCCGGTCCGACCCAGCTGTCGAGTCCGGACTCGGTCGCGGCGTCCGCTTGAAGTGCGAGGAACATCGGGGGCCCCTTTCCGAAGGTCGGGGGTAGGGGCACGCGGGGTGAGTGCGGTCACGTCCATAGTCCGGCCGCAGCCCGGGGCTGAGCCTGGTTGACATGCCGGGGCTTCCCGCGATCGGGGATCTTTCACCCGCACTGATTCCGCGAGGGGCACGCTGAGTGCTCAGCGCGCGGACCCAACAGATCGGAATCAGATTCATGATTTCCGGATGTTTTCTTGCGGATGCTGAGGTTTGAGGCCGAACGGCGGAACGTTCACGTCCTGCCGCTCACCCGTTGGGGTCTATTGCGGCAATACGCTCGGCGATCAACAAATGTGCATCTACTCTCGGATTTGGTCCCGACGGCGTTCGTCACGATCCGAAGGGAGCCGAACATGACCGAACTCGTTCTGCTGCTGGGTTTTCTCGCCTTCGCCGGAATCGGCTGGACCGCATGGGACATCCGCAACGACCTGCGCCGCCGCAAGCTCAAGTGACAGGAGCTCCGGTGATCGCAGACGGGGGACCCCGCCGGAGAGAGGAAGGCGGGGTCCCCCGTTCATGCGCACCCAAGTCCGAAGACGGGGTGGGTCACTTGATGGCGAGCTGCTGGCCCGGGAAGATCAGGTTCGCGTCCTTGACGGACGAGCGGTTCTTCTCGAAGACCGACTCCCAGCTCACGCCGTACTTCTGAGCGATGGAGCCGAGGGTGTCACCGGTCTGCACGGTGTAGGTGCCCTCGACCTGGACGGTCTTCTTCACCGGGTTCTTCTTGGTGGTGGACTTCTTCTCGGTGCTCTTCTCGCTGCCCGAGGCGACGTCCTGGCGCTCGGCGCTGCCGCTCTTGCTCAGGCCGGCCTTCTTCGAGCACACCGGCCACGCACCCGGCCCCTGCGCCTGCAGCACGCGCTCGGCCACGGCGATCTGCTGGGACTTGCTGGCCTGCGCGGCGTTCGAGGCGTAGCTGGTGCCGCCGTAGGCGGACCAGGTGGACGCGCTGAACTGCAGACCACCGTAGTAACCGTTGCCGGTGTTGATGCTCCAGTTACCACCGCTCTCGCACTGCGCGACGGCGTCCCAGGTGGACTCCGAGGCCGCGTTGGCCGGCATGGTCATCGCGAACGGCGCGGCGACCATTGCGCCGGCGACGGCGACGCGGGTGACGGTGCGGCGGCTGGGGGTGGACTTGCGGTGCTTGCCCATTTTCTGTCTTCGTCTCCAGCAGCGCCTTCGTGCCGCCTCGACTCCGGTGCCCCGGGCGCTCGGGCCGATGAGATTCGGCCCGCCGAGCCGGGTTCCGGCGGTCGTCACGTCCCTGCCCGCAATGCGTCTCGGGGTTTCGGAGAGCCCGCCGGGCAGGGTTCGGCGCTGCGGACTTCCGGTCTTGCCGTCGGCTCGGGGGCGCCGACGCCGGGCAACGCTACGTAGCTGAAAAGCGTGAACAAAACCGTGCGCTGGTGGCGCTCGTCATAGAAACGTAATCAAGATCGCGACGATGCAGACGTTTCAGCTGGTCATTTCTTGATCAGAAACGCGTTATTCACCTGAAATCAAACCACGCAGGGTGAGAGTTGAACCACTACTCACTCACGTGAGTGACTACCCAATGTCAACATCCGAACTCGATCAGTGCACTTGCCCACGGACCGAAGACCCTGTTTCGCCCACGCGTTCGCGTTGCGGCTCGACCACGTACCGGGGGTCCCGGGCCGTCTCGCGGCCGGCTTCGAAGACGCCGAAGCGAGTCGCGATCGCGCCGAGGGTCAGGCACCCGCCCGCCGCGATCGCCGCCGCGCGGCTGCGCCCTGCCACCAGCGCGAGCCCGGCGCCCACCGCGGTGGCCGCTCGCGCCGTTCGCAGCACCCTACCCGCGCGCCCGGTGCGGTAGGCCTCGGCCGCCAGGCCGAGCCGGGACTCCATGCGCCTGCTCGCGGCCAGCTCCAGCACCGATCCGGCCACCGCCATCCGCCTCGCGGGCCCGGATTCGGCGGGGGCGGCGACCATGCCCACCGCCCCCGCGCTGGACACAGCGCTCCCGGCGAACACGAACGGCAGCTCCCGGTAGCCCTCGTGCCAGCCCGGCACGGCCGTGTCGGACAGCAGCACCGCGGTGTAGGTGGTCATCGCCGGGGCGATCACACCCGCCACCACCCCGGCCGCGCGGCCGGGCAGCGGGAGCAGACCGGTGAGCTCGCTGGCCGTCGCAGCCCCGGCCAGACCCGAGAACGGCGCGAGGATCCACGAACCGACGCTCAGCGGCGAGGTCGGCTTGATCACCCGCAGCATGTTCAGGAACCGCATCGGGCGTCCCAGGTCGTGCACCAGGAAGCCGACGCTGGCGGTCGCGCCCACCGCTGCGGCCAGCCTGCCCGCGCGGGCCAGCCGCTGCCGCCCGGTGAGCTCGGCCAGCAGCGCCATCGTCGACGAGGCCCCGGCCATCCCGCCGAGGTAGAGGTAGGCGGGGACGTCCGGGACCTTCCACACCGGTTCCTTGAGGACCGGTCGGCCGTAGTAGGAGGTCACCTTCTCCTCCCGAGGAACGATCCGGCGATGAGCGCGGCCGCGGTGAGCGCGCCCGCGGCCGCGTGCCGCCACATCGAGGGCAGGTCGCGCGTGGTGACCACGGGATCCGGTGGCAGACCGTAGACCTCGGGGTCGTCGAGCAGCAGGAAGAACGCCCCGTCTCCCCCGACGCCGTCGGTGGGCTCGTGACCGTAGAGGCGGGCGCTGGTCACTCCCTGCTCGTGCAGTTCGTCGACCCGCATCGCGGCGCGTTCGCGCAGCTCGTCGAGCGGGCCGTACTGGATGGACTCGGTCGGGCAGGCGGTGGCGCAGGCCGGCATCAACCCGGCTCCGAGCCGGTCCTGGCACATCGTGCACTTGGCGGCTCCGCCGGTGTCGGGACGGATGTCGATCACGCCGTAGGGGCAGGCCGGCACGCAGTAGCCGCAGCCGTTGCACACGTCGTCCTGCACCACCACCGTTCCGTGCTCGGTGCGGATCAGCGCACCGGTCGGGCACACGTCCAGGCAGGCCGCGTGCGTGCAGTGCTTGCACACGTCGGAGGACATCAGCCAGCGCACCTGCTCCTCGTCCGGTGCGCCGAACGCGGGCATGCCGAGCTCTTCGGGCGTGCCGCGCTGCTCGACGAAGGCCACGTGCCGCCAGGTCGTGCCGCTGAGCGCCTCGGTGTTGTCGTAGGACATGCCGGTGAGGTCAAAACCGTCCTCGGGCAGCAGGTTCCACTCCTTGCAGGCGACCTCGCAGGCCTTGCAGCCGATGCACACGCTGGTGTCGGTGAAGAACCCGGCGCGGGGCTGCGGCGGGTAGCCGGTCTCCCCCGCCGGGTCGGGCAGCGGTCCGGACAGCCGGTTGACGGTCACGTTCAGCCTCCTGCCTGTCTGGGGTCGTCGGAGTGCTCGGTACCGGTGCGCTCGGTGATGCCCGCGCGGTCGCGGTACTCGGCGACCAGGCGGTTGAGCGCGGCCGCGCGCGGTCGCCGCCCCGGCCGGACGTCGCAGGCCCCGGCCTTGGTCTCCATGATGTGCACGTTGGGGTCCAGCGCCACGCCGATGAGCTCGTTGGCGGCGTCGCCGGTGGTCAACCCGTTGGGCCCCCAGTGCCAGGGGATGCCGATCTGGTGCAGGGTGCGGCCCGCGACCCGCAGCGGGAGCATCCGCTCGGTGACCATCACCCGGGCTTCGATGGCGCTGCGCGCGGTGATCACGGTGGCCCAGCCGCCGTGTTCGAGGCCGCGTTCGGCGGCCAGCTGCGGGGAGACCTCCACGAACAGGGCGGGCGCGAGTTCGCTGAGGTGCCGGAGCCAACGGCTCATCCCGCCGGCCGTGTGGTGCTCGGTGAGCCGGAACGTGGTGAACACGTACGGGAAGACCTCGCTGCCGGCTTCGCCCGCGCTGGGCTGGTACCGGTTCTCCGGGCGCGAGTTGATCTGGCGTGCGGGGTTTCGCTGCTGGTGGGGGTGCAGCAGGTTGGCGACCGGGGATTCCTGCGGCTCGTAGTGCGCCGGGAACGGGCCGTCGACGAGCCCGGCGGGCACGTAGAGCCAGCCGCGTCCGTCGCTCTGCATGATGAACGGTTCGGTGCCCGCGATGCCCTCCGGTCCGACGGTTCCGTCTTCGGGCCGGTAGTCGGGGCGTTTGGTCTTGTCGAAGTCGGGCACGTCGTGGCCGGTCCACTCGCCGCGTTCGGCGTCCCACCACACGTAGGCCTTGCGCTCGCTCCACGGGCGGCCGTCGGGGTCGGCCGAGGCGCGGTTGTAGAGGATGCGCCGGTTGGCAGGCCACGCCCAGCCCCACTCCGGTGCCACGCGGCTCTGCTGGCGGCCGGGCCTGCGGCGGGCGGACTGGTTGACCCCGTCGGCGGTGACGCCGCAGTAGATCCAGCAGCCGCAGCTGGTGGACCCGTCGGCGCGCAGCTGCGGGTAGGCCGACAGCGGGTCGCCGTTGCCGTCGTGGCCGTTGATCTCGGCGAGCACGGCTTCGGCGCTGGGCTCGTCGAGGTCGCCGTGCGTCGGGTAGTCCCAGGTCAGCTCCAGCAGGGCGCGGTCGCGTTCGGTCCGGCCGCTGAGCCTGTCGCGGATGCGGCGCCCGAGGTGGTAGAAGAACCACAGGTCGCTGCGCTGGTCATCGGTGGGTTCGACGGCCTTGTGGTGCCACTGCAGGAGCCGCTGGGTGTTGGTGAAGGTGCCGTCCTTCTCGGTGTGCGCGGCGGCCGGCAGGAAGAAGACCTCGGTGCCGATGTCGGCGGTGCGCATCTCACCGGTCTCGATCTCGGGGCCGTTCTTCCAGAAGGTGGCGGTCTCGATCATGTTGAGGTCGCGCACCACCAGCCAGTCGAGCGCGGCCAGGCCCATGCGCTGCTGGCGCGCGTTGGCGGTGCCCACGGCGGGGTTCTCGCCGATGACGAAGTAGCCCTTGCAGCGGCCCTCGATCTGATCGAGGACGGTCTGGAAGGTGCCGTGATCACCGGTGAGCCGGGGCAGCCGGTCGAAGCAGAAGTCGTTGTCGGCGGTGGCGTGCTCACCCCACCAGGCCTTGAGCAGGCTGACCAGGTAGGAGCGGATGTTGGCCCAGTAGCCGCAGGCGTGCTCGTCGTCGACGACGAAGGACTCCAGGTCGGTGTCGGTGTGGGCGTGGGGCATCGGGATGTAGCCGGGCAGCAGGTTGAACAGGGTCGGGATGTCGGTGGAGCCCTGGATGCTGGCGTGCCCGCGCAGCGCGAGGATGCCGCCACCCGGCCTGCCGATGTTGCCCAGCAGCAGCTGCAGGATCGAGGCCGCCCGGATGTACTGCGCTCCGACGGTGTGGTGGGTCCAGCCCACGGCGTAGGCGATGGCCGAGGTGCGCTCGCGCCCGGAGTTGGCGACGAGCTGGTCGGCGACCCAGGCGAAGTCGTCCTGCGAGATGCCGCAGATCTCCTCCACCACGTCCGGGGTGTAGCGGGCGTAGTGGCGTTTGAGCAGCTGGAACACGCAGCGCGGGTGTTGCAGCGTCGGGTCGGTGTCGGGGTGGCCGTGGTAGACGGGACCGCCCGATCCGGTGCGTTCGGGCCTGCTGCTCTGACGCTCGCGACCGTGCGCGGTGCTGGGTGCCTGCTCCGGTCCGTGCCCGCCGACCGGGGGAACCGCGGTGCTGCCCTGGTACTGCCACGTGGTGGTCTCGTAGGTGCCGACGTCGGGGTCGAAGCCGGAGAACACACCGTCGAGGTCCTCGGTGTCGCGGAAGTCCTCGCCGACGATCATCGCCGCGTTGGTGTAGTTGACGACGTAGTCGTGGAAGTGGGCCTCGCGGGTCAGCACGTGGTTGATCAGCCCTCCGAGGAACGCGATGTCGCTCCCGGCCCGCAGCGCGACGTGCTTGTGCGCCATCGCCGAGGTGCGCGTGTAGCGCGGGTCGACGTGGATGATCGTGGCGCCGCGCTTCTTGGCCTCCATGACCCACTGGAACCCGACCGGGTGGGCTTCGGCCATGTTCGAGCCCTGGATGAGGACGCAGTCCGATTCGGCGAGGTCCTGCTGGAAGGTGGTGGCGCCGCCGCGCCCGAAGGAGGCACCCAGACCGGGCACCGTGGAGGAGTGTCAAATGCGCGCCTGGTTCTCCACCTGGATCGCGCCGAGGGCGGTGTAGAGCTTCTTCATGAGGTAGTTCTCCTCGTTGTCGAGGGTCGCTCCTCCGAGGCTCGCGATGCCCATCGTGCGCCGCAGCGGCCTGCCGTCGGCGTCGGCGTCCTCCCAGGTGGCGTCCCGGGTGGCCAGCACCCGGTCGGCGATCATGTCCAGCGCGGTGTCCAGGTCGAGATCTTCCCACTCGGTGCCGTGCGGGCGCCGGTAGCGGACCTTGGTCGCGCGCAGCGGTGAGGTGACCAGTTCGCGCGAGGCCGACCCCTTGGGGCACAACCGGCCACGGCTGATCGGCGAGTCCGGGTCACCCTCGATCTGGGTGACCCGTCCGCCGGAGGTGTAGATGCGCTGGCCGCACCCGACCGCGCAGTAGGGGCACACCGATTGCGTGACGTTCTCGGCGTCGCTGGTGCGCGCCCGCAGCTCGTCGGTGCGCCGGGACCGGGCCGCGGGGCCTCGGGCCAGCCGGTCGGGGCCGGTGAGCTGCCGCAGCACCGGCCAGTTCAGCCACGTGGCCACCATGACCGGAGGCTACCCACCACGTCGATCTCCCACACCTGCTCAGGTTCTGGCCACCCTGCTGCGCCATCGCCCAGGACCGATTGCGCGACGCGGCGGACGGTCAGGCCTTCGCGTCGTAGAGGAGCTCGGTGAAGTGCTCGTCGGAGTAGTAGCGCTCCAGCTCGGACATCGAGTCGTTCGGGCGCTCGAGGTTCTTGGCGATGTGCGCCCGGGAGGGCACGGCTTCGGGATCCCAGGTCCGGCTGTCCCACAGCCCGGACCGCAGGAACGCCTTGGAGCAGTGGTGGAAGACCTCCTCGATCTCCACCAGCAGCACCACGGTCGGGCGGTGGCCCTTGACGACCATGCGCTCGAAGAACGGCGCGTCGCGCAGCAGCCGGGCGCGGCCGTTGATCCGCAACGTGTCACCGCGGCCGGGGATGAGGTAGAGGAGTCCGACGTGCGGGTTGGCCAGCACGTTGCGGAACCCGTCGACGCGGCGGTTGCCGGGGCGCTCCGGGATGGCGATGGTCGTGTCGTCGACGACGTGTGTGAACCCGGCCGGGTCGCCCTTCGGCGACACGTCGCACCGGCCCTCGGCGTCGGAGGTCGCCACCAGGCAGAACGGTGAGGCGGCGAGCCATTCGCGATCCAGCGGGTGCAGCGCGGGGCGTTGCTTGTCCAGGACCCGCTGCAGCGGTGCGCCGACCAGCTCTTCCAGCTCGCGGGTCGAGGTGATCTCGGTCAGGCCTTCGAGTTCCACGGTGCCTCCCAGGTCGCTCCCCCAGGACCCTACGGCCCGCGCTGCGGGCGCAGAAGCGATTTTCGCGGGACCGCCCGGCTGCACCCCGCCACCGGGCGGCCCCGCTTTCCCCTCCGGTCCCCCGACCGGGGCTTCACAGATCGACGGCGATGTGCCCCTGCCCTCGATCCACGCAGATCGCCACGTCGTCGCTGCGCGACCGGCCGCGCCTGCGCACCTGGCCGGACAGCAGCGGGACCTGGCAGGTGCCGCAGAAACCCTGGCGGCACGAGTAGGCGACGTCGGGCAGCACCTCGCCGATCGCGTCCAGCGCGGTGCGATCGGCGGGCACCTCGACGGTGCGTCCGCTGCGGGTCAGCTCCACGGTGAAGGCCCGTCCGTCGACGATCGGCGGTGCCGAGAAGCGTTCCCAGTGCAGACCTCTCGCGGTGCTCCCGGGCAGTCCCAGGCGGAGCGCGGTGATCATCGGCACCGGGCCGCAGGCGTAGACCGAGGCGCCCAGCGGCGCGTGCGCGAGCAGTTCGCCGCCCGCGGCGGGGATGCCGAACTCGGTGTCGGGCCGGATCCACACCCGGTCGGCGGGCAGATCGGCGAGCTCGTCCAGGAACGGCATCGACGCGCGGGAACGTCCGGTGCAGACCAGCCGCCAGTCGGCTCCGCGCGTCGCGGCGGTGCGGACCATCGGCAGGATCGGCGTGATGCCGATGCCGCCCGCGACGAACAGGTAGGAGCGCCCGGCGACGAACGGGAACGCGTTGCGCGGGCCGCGCGCCACGATCCGGTCGCCCTCGGCGAGCTCGTCGTGGATCTCGCGGGATCCGCCCGCGCCGTCGGCCAGGCGCCGCACCGCGATCCGGTAGTACCGCCGCTCCCCCGGCGGACCGCACAGCGAGTAGTGCCGCTTCCGCCCGGACGGCAGCAGCACGTCCAGGTGCGCGCCCGGTTGCCAGGCGGGCAGCGCGCCGCCGTCGGGACGGGTCAACCGCAGGCTGCGGACGCCGTCGGCCTCGGCGCTGATCCGGGAGATCACCAGCGTGAGGTCGTGGTCGACCGGCCGGGGCGGCCCGGTGTGCCGACGGCTGTTGCGGTGCAGCCATTCCACTCCGCTGACGACCCGGTGCAGCACGCGCATCAGCCGGTCGGGGCGCGACCGTCGCTCCGCGGTCATCTAGTGCCCCGCCGCCAGCGCCGCCGGTGAGCTCGCCAGGTATTGCACCGCCTGCGCCGTGGATCCGTGCTGCGACGGGTGGTAGCCGGGGCGGAAGAACGCGGGGATCGCGCCGAACAGCGCCCGGTAGCTGGGGGTGAGGCCGAGGCGCCCGGTGCGGACCAGGTCGCGCCAGCGCGGCCTGCGCGTGCCGCGCAGCACCGGGTCGGCGGCCATCAGGAACCGCATCCCGCGCGCCCACAGGATCGTCAGCACCGCGGTCGCCAGCAGCATCGACAGGCAGCGCTGCCAGTACCGGCCGTGGACGTGCTGGTAGACCTCGAAGGCGACCGCGCGGTGCTCGACCTCCTCGGCGCCGTGCCAGCGCAGCAGGTCCAGCATCGTCTCGTCGGCACCAGCCAGGTCGAGTTCCTCGGCGTCGAGCACCCATTGGCCGAGGAAGGCGGTGAAGTGCTCGATCGCTGCGATCAGCGCCAGCCGCTGCACCAGCCAGGACTCGGCGCGCTTGCCGCGCAGCGGCCGGTCCCCGAGGGTCTTGCGGAACATCCAGCGGACCTGGTCGACGAACGGCCGGGTGTCGAGGCCGTGGGCGTCGAAGTGGTCGAGGACGCCCTGGTGCGACTCGGCGTGCACGGCCTCCTGACCGACGAAGCCGCGCACGTCCTCGGCCAGACGCTCGTCGTTGATCAGCGGCAGCGCCTGCTTGAACACCTCGACGAACCAGCGCTCGCCCTCCGGCAGCACCAGGTGCAGGAAGTTCACCCAGTGCGTGGCGAACGGCTCGCCGGGGATCCAGTGCATCGGCAGCTGGGACCAGTCGAACTCCACGTCGCGGGCGTGCAGCGCGACGCGGTCGGGATCACCGGGGTCGAGTTGCGGCATGCCTCCTCCTACTTGGGCATGAGGTCGGCCCGCGCTGCGGCGCGCAGCAGGCGCGGGGTCAGCCGCGACAACACCAGTCCAGCACGCGCTTCCGGCGTCACCGGCGCGATGGCCGGGGCCCGGCGCGTCGCGCGCAGGAT
Organism: Saccharopolyspora sp. NPDC049357; assembly: GCF_040677225.1. Taxonomy (NCBI): domain Bacteria; kingdom Bacillati; phylum Actinomycetota; class Actinomycetes; order Pseudonocardiales; family Pseudonocardiaceae; genus Saccharopolyspora; species Saccharopolyspora sp. NPDC049357. The sequence goes on from NZ_JBFAQJ010000012.1 coordinate 98,776, forward strand.
CTCCTCGGCGGCGCGCTGGGGGCTGTAGTCGCGGCGCTGGTAGAGCTCGGTGGCCGCGCGCCTGCGCTTGGCCTGCTCGGCGTCGTCGGTACCCGCGAAGCGGCTGCTGGTGGTGATGCCGGTGTTGACCAGTCCCGGGCACACCGCGGTGACCTTGATCCCGTCGGCGGCCAGCTCCACGCGCAGGCATTCGCTCAACCGCAGCACGGCGGCCTTGGTGGTGCTGTAGGCGGGCAGCACCTGGGACGGCAGGTACGCGGCCGCGGACGCGACGTTGATGATCCGGCCGCCTTCACCGCGCTCGACCATCTGCCGGCCGAACAGGTGGCAGCCGTGGATGACGCCCCAGAGGTTGACGTCGATGACGCTCTCCCAGTCGGCGACGCTGGTGTCCAGGAACGACCCCGCCAGGCCGATCCCGGCGTTGTTGATCACCACGTCCGGGGTCCCGAGCTCGGTCCGCACGCGCAGCGCGAAGTCGGTCATCGCGGTCCGGTCGGTGACGTCCACGCGGTGGGTGGTGACGGCGTCGCCGAGCAGATCGGCGGTGCCGCGCAGGGCCTTGTCGTCGACGTCGGCGGCGACGACGTGCGCGCCGGCTTCGGCGAAGGCCTGCGCGGTGGCCCGGCCGATGCCGTTGCCCGCGCCGGTGATGACGACGAGCTGGTCGGCGAACTCACCGCGGCCGGGGCGGACCCGGGCGCTGCGCAGTGCTCGGGTCTGCTCGCCGCCTTCGACGTGGTCGATGAGTTCGGCGGCGCAGCGGGCCACGAGTTCGGGCCGGCTGCGGGGCAGCCAGTGCCCGCCCGGGAGCCGGCGCACCCGCAGGTCGTCGGCCAGGCCCTCGACCTGGGTCTGCAGCGGCGTCGAGACGAACGGGTCCCCGGTGGGCGCCAAGACCTGCACCGGGACGCTGGTGTGCCGCCTGACCGGGTCGCCCAGGCGACCGGCGTTGGCGCGGTAGAGCTCCAGGCCGTTGATGCCGTCGGCGGTGACCGGGCGGGTGGGCCTTCCGGCGGCCTTGGGGTCGAGGCGTTCGAGGGTCGAGATCAGCTTGGGCATGATGCCGCTGCGCCAGGCCAGCTCGGGTGCGGCGGGCAGCTGGAAGAACGCGATGTAGGCGGAGAAGGCCAGCTGCGTGGCCAGTTCGCGCAGATCTCGCGGGTTGGGGCGCAGTTTCGAGCGCAACCACCGGCCGTAGTGGTCCAGGCTCGGGCCGGAGATCGAGGTGTAGGAGGCGATGCGCTCGGCGGCGCGCGGTTCGGTGACGGCGTGCCAGGCCTGCACCGATCCCCAGTCGTGCGCCAGCACGTGCACCGGCCGGTCCGGGCTGACGGCGTCGGCGACGCGGAACAGGTCGTCGGCGAGCCGGTCGACGCGGTAGCCGTCGGTGGTCGCGGGCCGGTCCGACTCGCCCGCTCCGCGCACGTCGTAGGTGACCACCTGGTACCGGTCGGACAGCGCGGCGACCACTCCGTCCCAGATGGTGTGGTTGTCCGGGTATCCGTGGACCGCCAGCACGGTCGGCGCGTCGGGCGGTCCGTGCACCTGCACGGCCAATCCCAGCCGGTCAGCGGTTTCGAGCCGACCGGTGCTGTCCCGCCACGATGCGCCATTCATGCGCGAAGCCTAACCACGTTGTCAATGGCTGTTGTCAGGGTTCACCCGATCGAACTCCGGACTCACCCGAACTCCCCACCCGCACCCGGAATTCGACGGGAATCGGAACCCGGCATTCCACTGGATCCCGGGTCCGTACCGAGCGTTGGTGGGCGGGGAGGTGCGTGGCTTCCTATGGTGGGGGCATGGGTGATCGGCGGCGAGCTGTTCCGGGGACCGACCGCGTGCTGGCCGATCCGGGCGTGGCCGCAGCCGTGGAACGCCTGGGGCATCAGCTGGTCGCCCGGACCGTCCGGGAGGTGGCGCAGCGGGCGCGGGACGGTTTGCTGGAACCGGAGAGCGTCGTGGCGGAAACGCTTGCCGCGCTGCCCCGTTCGGCGTCCGGGATGCGACCTGTGATCAACGCGACCGGGGTGCTGCTGCACACCAACCTCGGGCGCGCACCGCTGTCCCGCGCGGCGCGCGAAGCGCTCCAGGTGGCGGCGGGTACCACCGACGTGGAACTGGACCTCGACACCGGCGACCGGGGCCGTCGCGGGGCATCGGCAGTCGAGGCGCTGCTGGACGCCGTGCCCGGAGCCGAGGACGCGCACCTGGTGAACAACGGTGCGGCGGCGCTCGCCCTGGCGGCCACCGCGCTGGCGGCCGACCGGGAGATCGTCCTGGCACGCGGCGAAATGGTGGAGATCGGTGACGGGTTCCGCATCCCCGAGCTGCTCACCTCCACCGGCGCACGACTGCGCGAGGTCGGCACGACCAACCGGGTTCGGCTCGACGACTACCGGCAGGCGCTGGGCGCCGACACCGGTTTCGCGCTCAAGATCCATCCGTCGAACTTCGTGATCAGCGGTTTCACCGCCGAGGTCGGGCTGGCCGAGCTGCGCGAGCTCGACGTTCCCGTGGTGGCAGACATCGGTTCGGGCCTGCTGCGGCCGGATCCGGCGCTGCCCGGCGAACCGGACGCGGCGACCGCGCTGGCCGACGGGGCTGATCTCGTCATCGCCAGCGGCGACAAGCTCCTCGGCGGTCCGCAGTGCGGTCTGCTGCTCGGCCGCGCGGACGTCGTGCGGCGGTTGCGCCGCCACCCCCTGGCGCGTGCGCTGCGAGTCGACAAGTTGACGCTGGCCGCGCTGGAGGCCACCGTGCGCGGGCCGCGCCCACCGGTCACCGAAGCGCTGCACCGCTCCGACCTGGCCGAACGCGCTGCGGCGCTGGCGGATTCGCTGGCGGCGGCCGGCGTTCCCGCCGAGGCGGTCGACTCCGGCGCCAGCGTCGGCGGCGGAGGGGCGCCCGGGGTGGTGCTGTCGAGCGTCGCGGTGGCGCTGCCCGCGCGGTTCGCCAAGCAGCTGCGCCTCGGCGAACCCCCGGTGATGGCGCGCCTGGAGCGCAACCGGTGCCTGCTGGACCTGTTCGCCCTCGACCCCGACGACGACGAGGTGTTGCGGCGCGCGGTGCTGGCCGCGCACTAGGAGGTGCCCATGCGCGTGGTGGCCACGGCCGGCCACGTCGACCACGGCAAGTCCACGCTGATCCGACGGCTCACCGGCATGGAACCCGACCGGTGGGCGGAGGAACTGCGCCGGGGCCTGACCCTCGACCTGGGCTTCGCCTGGACCGAGCTGGCCGACGGCTGCGCGGTGGCCTTCGTCGACGTGCCGGGCCACGAGCGGTTCGTGCCGAACATGCTCGCCGGGGTCGGCCCGGTGCCCGCGGTTCTGTTCGTGGTCGCCGCCGACGAGGGCTGGATGCCGCAGTCCGACGAGCACCTCGACGCGCTGCACGCCCTGGGGGTCTCCGACGGGCTGCTGGTCATCACCCGCAGCGACCTCGCCGACCCCCGACCCGCGCTGGAGCAGGCTCGGCACCGGCTGCGCGGGACGAGCCTGGAGGAGATCCCGTCGGTGGTGGTCAGCGGCCGCACCGGAGCGGGTTTCGACGAGCTCGCCGAAGCCCTGGACGCGATGCTGCACCGGCTTCCGCCCGCCGACGCCGACGCCGACGTGCGGCTGTGGATCGACCGCGCCTTCGTCATCCGAGGTGCCGGAACGGTCGTGACCGGAACGCTGCAGGGCGGCGCGGTGCGCGTCGGCGACCAGCTGGCCATCACCCCGTCCGGGCTCGACGCCCCGGTGCGGTCGCTGCACGCGCTGGGCACCGCCGAGGAGTCGATCACCGCCCCCGCGCGGGTGGCGGTCAACCTGCGCGGAGTGGACCTCGACCAGGTCCGGCGCGGCCACGCCCTGATCACCCCCGGGCGCTGGCTGACCACCGACGTCGTCGACGTGCGCCTGCACCCCTCGGGGGACGTGCCGCGAGAGCTGGTGCTGCACATCGGTTCCGCCGCCGTGCCCGCGCGGGTCCGCCCGCTGGGCACCGACACCGCCCGGCTGGCGTTGCGGGAGGCGCTGCCGCTGCGGATCGGCGATCGCGCGCTGCTGCGCGACCCCGGCGGGCACCAGGTCCGCGGCGGGGTCACCGTCCTCGACGTGCGACCTCCCCCGCTGCACCGCCGCGGTGCCGCCCGGCTGCGCGCCGAAGTCCTCTCCGGCATGCGCGGAACCCCGGACTGGGCCGACGAGCTGCGACGGCGCGGGATCGCGCGGGCCGACGAGCTGGCCGCGATGGGCGCCGCCCCGGCGACGGCGGGTCCGTGGCTGATGTCCGAGCAGCACCGCGTCGAGCTCGCCGCCAGGCTGCGCGAGGTGTTCGCCGAGCACCGGCGAGCGCACCCGCTGCACGAGGGCATGCCCTCCGGCGCCGCCGCCCGCGCGCTGGACCTGCCGGATCCGGCGCTGCTGCCGGGCATCGCCGCCGAAGCGGGCCTGCACCTGGTGGCCGGCCGCCTCAGCGACGGCGCCACCGCCCTGCCCGACCGGGTCGCGCGCGCCGTGGAAGCGGTCCGCAGCGGACTGCGGGAGCACCCGTTCCGCGCGCCCACCGCCGAGGAGCTGGCCGAGCTCGGCATCGGGGACCGCGAGCTCGCCGCCGCCGAGCGCACCGGCGCACTGCTGCGGCTGGGCCCGGGCTTGGCGCTGCTGCCCGACGCCGAGCGCACGGCGCTGCCCCGGCTGGCGGAGCTGGCCGAGCCCTTCACCCTCAGCGAGGCCAAGCGGGCACTGGACACCACGCGCCGGGTCGCGGTTCCCTTGCTGGAGATGCTCGCTCGCCGCGGCCGCACCCGCAGGCTCCCGGACGGCACCCACCGCCTGGTGCGCTGAGCACTGCGATCTTGCGACCGCCACCTCATCGTGGAAGCAGGCGTCGGGCGATGGGAGGCACACCATGCCGCGCAAGATCTGGACCGGGTCGATCAACTTCGGCCTGGTGACCATTCCGGTCGGGCTGTACGCGGCGACCGAGGACCACACGATCCAGTTCCACCAGTACCAGCGCGGGACCACCGACCGGATCCGCTACAAGCGGGTCAACGAGACCACCGGCGACGAGGTCGGCTACAACGACATCGTCAAGGGGCGCGAGCACGGCGACGGGATCATCACCGTCGAGCAGTCCGAACTCGACGAGATCGCGCCGGGACGTTCGCGCACCATCGACATCAGCACGTTCGTCGATCTCGGCGAGATCGACCCGGTGCACTTCCAGAAGACCTACTGGCTGGCGCCCAACTCCAAGGAGCACTACCGGCCGTACAACCTGCTGCGGCGCGCGATGGAGCAGACCGGGCAGGCCGGGATCGCCACGTTCGTGCTGCGCGGCAAGCAGTACCTGACGGCGGTGCGCGCCGACGCCGACGTGCTGGCGCTCAACACGCTGTACTTCGCCGACGAGATCCGCGACCCGGCCGATCTGGTCGGCGACCAGCCCGAGCAGTCCAAGCCCACGGACAAGGAACTCCAGATGGCCACCACCATCATCGAGTCGATGAGCGGCGAGTGGCAGCCCGAGGAGTACTCCGACACCTACACCGAACGCGTCGAGGAGCTGCTGGCCGAGAAGGCGCGCGGCGGCGAGGTGCAGGCGGCCGAGGCTCCGCCGCAGCCCACCGACGTCATCGACCTCACCGAGGCATTGCGCCGCAGCGTCGACGAGGCCCGCAAGGGCCGCAAGCCCGCGCCGTCCGAGGACCTCTCGGAGCTCACCAAGACCGAGCTCGACGACCGCGCCAAGCAGCTGGGCATCAAGGGCCGGTCGAAGATGAAGCGCGCCGAGCTCGAGCAGGCCGTCGCCGAAGCCGGGCAGGGGTCCCGCAGGGCGTCCTGAGCACCACCCCACCCGTGGTGGGGGGGAGCAACGCCGCAGGTCGCGGGCGCCGACGAAAAAGATCCGCGATCTTGCGTCATGACCCCGCTCCGGATCGGTCCCGATCACGTGGGCAGCCTGGTTCTCCGCCCACGGGCGCGCGGGAGCTAGAGGGGATTCCGCGTGTGAAAAGCCGCCGGGCGCACCTGCTGTGGATGCGGGTCGTGCCCGGCGGTCCCCGCACGTGACCGGGTTCACCGAGCAGCGCCACCGACGGCACCGGGCCGGGTGGGGTGTGCTGAGATTCAGCGCATGGACGCGGGTGCCTGGTCGGCGGTGGGAGCACGCCGTGAACTCGACTCCGCCGGCGTGCCGCCCGCCCTGCGCCCCGCCTACCTGCGTTCGAGGGCTCTCAACGCCGAGCACGGGCGCACCTACTTCCTCGCGACCCGCCTGCTGCCGCCGGATCGGCGGCCCGCGGTGCACGCGCTCTACGGTTTCGCGCGCTGGGTCGACGACATCGTCGACGAGCTGGGCGACGACTCCCCCGAGCTGCGGGCCGAACGGCTGGACCAGCTGGAGGAGCGGCTGCGCGTGGCGCTGAAGTCGGGGACCAGCGACCACCCGGTGCTGGCCGCGCTGGTCGACACGGTGGAGCGCCACCAGGTCGATCCGGTGCTGTTCGAGGACTTCCTGGCTTCGATGCGGATGGACCTCACCGTCGCCTCCTACCCCACCCGCACCGACCTGGAGAGCTACATCCACGGCTCGGCCGCGGTCATCGGCTTGCAGCTGCTGCCGGTGCTGGGCACGGTCGGTCCGCCGGCCGAGGCGCGTGCTGCCGCCGCCGCGCTGGGCGTGGCGTTCCAGCTGACGAACTTCCTGCGCGACGTCGGCGAGGACCTGGACCGGGGGCGGGTCTACCTCCCCGCCGACGAGCTGGCGGTGTTCGGCGTGGACCGGGAGCGGCTGCTGCGGTGCCGCGCGCGCGGGCGCGCTGACGGGCCGGTGCGGCGCGCGCTGGCCGACCAGGTGGCGCGGACCCGGGCGCACTACCGGGCCGCCGAGCCGGGGATCGGGCTGCTGGCGCCGGACTCGCGTCCCTGCGTGCGCACGGCGGCGGTGCTCTACGGGGAGATCCTCGACCACGTGGTCGCTTCCGGCTACGACGTGTTCGCCAGGCGCATCGCCGTGCCCGTCTCGCGCCGGTGGGCGGTCGCCGCACGTGCGGCCGGTGTGGTGCTGGCCTCGCGGGCGGTGCGCGGAGGCGTGACCTCCCGGTTTCGCGGGTAGTCGAGGGTTGCCCGGCCAAGGCACCGGGCCGGTATTCGCCGCCTGCCTGTTCGACACCGGGGAGCCCGATGATGAACGCACGATCCACGAGTTGGCAGGACGTCAGCGCGACCGCGGACATGGTCACCGTCGCCGGTCAGCGCTTGCGCGAGGGGACCCGCGCGATCGCGGGAACCCCGGCGGAGGCGGCGAGAGCGCGGGATGCGCTGCTGGACCTCAGCGCCGCCAGCGCCCGCCTGGCCCGGCAGCTCGACCTGCTCGCGGCCGACAGCGGCGGTGGCGGGTCCGAACCGCCCGAGGTGCACGTGGCGCTCGACCAGGCCGCCGCCGCGGCCGAAGACCTCGGCAACTGCACGCGGGCGGCGGCTCGGGCGATCGAGGACGAGCTGAACGGGGAGCGCTGACCCGCCGCCCGACCTCACCTGATCAGGGCGCCTGCACGAGCCCGGCGCCGACGTCGGTGGCCGGAAGCGGCAATCGGCGGGCGGACTGCGTCAACCGCGTCCACAACGCACGCGCGCGGTCCGGCGACTGCTGCGCGTGCAGCGCGGCGATGCCGGAGACGTGCGGGGTGGCCATGCTGGTGCCGCTGAGCTTGCGGTAGTGCTCGGCGCCGGGCCAGCTGGAGTAGACGTCCACGCCGGGTGCGGCCAGGTCGACCTGGCCGACCTGGTCGACGGTGCCGCACGAGAAGTCGGCGATCTGCATCTGCGAGTCCACCGCTCCCACGGCCATCACCGACGGGCAGTTGGCCGGGTGGCCGACCGGGGCGATGATGCCGGCCGAACGCTGGCTCTCGTTGCCGGCGGCGGCGATGATCAGCGTTCCGCGCTCCAGCGCGCGACGCGCGACGCGCTCGAACGCCTCCGAGTACGGCGCGCCGGGTTCGGTGGGCGAGCCCAGCGACATGGACACGATCGAGCAGCTGTTGGAGATCGCCCACTCGACGCCGGACAGGATCCCGCTGTCCGAGCCCGATCCGTCGTCGCCGAGGACCTTGCCCGCGTAGATGCTGGCCTCGTGCGCGATGCCGTAGCCGGGTCCGGCCTGCGAGGTGCGCGGTCCGCACGCGGTTCCGATGACGTGGGTGCCGTGACCGTGACCGTCGTGGGCGCTCTGGCCCTCGACGAAGGCACCGGTGACGATGTCGCGGCCGGCGAAGTCGGGGTGCTGCTCGTCCAGACCGGTGTCGAGCACGGCGACCCGCACTCCGGCTCCGGTCGCCGCGGCGGCGTCGGCGCGCACCGCCTGAAGTCCCCAGGTGAACTCGCCTTCCGGCGGTGGCGTCGGCTCGCCGATGGCGAAAACTCTGCGCTCGGCCTCGATCCCGGCGATCGGGCCGGTCTCACCCGCCGCCCGCTGCAGGTTGGCGAACTGCTCCTCGTCGGCGTCGATCAGGGCGATGCCGAGCTGGTGCAGCACGATTCCGCCCGCACCGCTGAACAGTTCGCCCGGTGCCGCGCCCGCCGCGTCGGCGGTGTTGGCGCAGCGGATCCCGGTTAAGCGGGTCACCTCTCGGGTGCCGATGATGGTCGAGTCGTCTTCGAGCAGGACCAGGTATCGCCCGGTCTGGCTGGAGGTCATGTCGCTCCTCGTCGGTGGTTGGCGCGGGGATGCGCCTCATCGGTAACCGACCGAGATCGACGATCTCAACGGATTCCCATCCCCTAAACCCGTTCGTGTTAACCGATGCGGGGATGGCGGGGCCGACACGCCGCGTGAACAGCGTCGGACTGGACGCGGATCAGTCTCCCGTACTTCCATGGAGACAGGGCCAACGCGGGAGGTCGTCATGACGGAGCACGGCAGGATCGTCGTCGGCGTGGACGGATCGGAACCCTCGAAGTGCGCGATGCGCTGGGCGCTCGAACAGGCCAAGCTCACCGGTTCCACGGTGCGCGCGATCAGCGCCTGGGAGTTCCCCGCGTTCTACTCCTGGGAAGGCGGTCCGATGCCGCCCGACGACTTCGAGGACTCCGCCCGGCAATGCCTGGACGCGACCGTCGCGGAGTTCAAGCAGACCACGCCGGAGGTGACCATCGAGCGCGAGCTCGTGCACGGCCACGCCGCGCAGGCCCTCATCGACGCCTCCGCCGAGGCCGACCTGCTGGTCGTGGGCAGCAGGGGCCACGGCAGCTTCTACGGCGCGCTGCTGGGGTCGGTGAGCCAGCGCTCCGCGCTGCACTCGAAGTGCCCGGTGGTCATCGTCCGGCGCTGATCCCGGCTCGGATTCGCAACGCGTCGGAGACGCGGAAGCCGAGATGGTCCTCCCGCGAGCAGGAGTACCACCTCGGCTTCGTGCTCCACGCACTCCTTCAGGCGGTGTGGCCGAGCCTTTCGGACAACGCGGCGGCACCGTCGCGGACGAGGTCGCGCAGTGCGGCCTCGGTCTCGTCGTTCCAGCGCAGGATCGGCACCGAGATGCTCATGGCCGCGACGACCTCACCGCTGGTGTCGCGCACCGGCGCGGCCACGCACGCCACGGACTCGTTGGACTCGCAGTACTCGCGGGCCACGCCGTCCTCGGCGATCTCGTCGAGCTCTTTGCGCAGCGCCTTGCGGTTGGTGATGCTGTGCTCGGTCATCGGGTCGAGCTTGTGGCCGCTGTAGATCTCGTCGACCTCGGCGCGCGGCAGCGAGGCCAGCAGGGTCTTGCCCAGCGCCGTGCAGTGCGCCGGGAGCCTGCGCCCGACGGCGGAGACCATCCGCACCGGGTGGCTGCTGTCCACCTTGGAGACGTAGAGGACGTCGGCGCCTTCGCGCACGCCCACGTGGACGGTCTCCTGGCAGCGCTCGGCGATCTCCTCCGCGACCAGCTGCCCCTCCCGGGCCAGGTCCAGCCGCTCGGCGTAGGCCGACCCCAGCTGGAAGCTGCGCACGCCCAGCCGGTACTTGTTGGTGGCGCGCCCGGTGGGCATCAGATAGCCGCGCTCGTTGAGCGTGCCGACCAGCTCGTGCACCGTGGTGCGCGGCAGCCCGAGCTGCGCGGTGATCTCCGGCGCGCTGAGTTCGTCGGCCTCCAGGAACAGTTCGAGGACGTCGAATGCCCGTTCCACGGCCGGTACCGCTCGTGCCAACGCTGGCGCTCCTTCCGCTTCGAGGCCAACCCCTGGTTGACCGGTATTTCGAACATCGTACCTGATTTCGACGGCGTATTGACCTTCGCTTCATTCCGACCATACGATTTTACGAACGTTGTTCGGAATATCGAACGGAGATTTCACAGGTGCGCCAGACACGTGACTTCCTGCGATCCCTGGGTCTGCCCACCGACGACACCGCGGTCACCAGCGACAAGAGATTCCCCGACGGCGCCCAGTACCGGGTGGAGATCCCCAGCACCGAAGGCCCCGAGGTGCTCGACGCGGTGCTGGCCGAGGCCGACGCCCGCGGCGTGCTGGTGCACCGGATCTCCCAAGGCAGCGGCGGCATGCTGCTCACCGACGACGAACTCGCCGCCATGGCCTCCACCGCCGCCAGGCGATCGGTCGAGCTGAGCCTGTTCGCCCGGCCGCTGGCCGGCTGGGACACCAGCGCGATGGCGGTGTCCTCGGGCGGAGCGCCGGTGGCCGCGCAGGCGCGCGGCACCGAGCAGCTGGTGCACGTGCTGGAGGACATCCGCCGCACGGCCGAGTCCGGCATCCGCAGCGTGCTCGTCACCGACCTGGGTGTGCTCAAGGTCGCCTCCGCGATGCGCGAGGCCGGCGACCTGCCCACCGACCTGCAGTTCAAGATCAGCGTCCAGATGGGCCTGTCGAACCCGGCGGCCGTGCGCATCGCCGAGGACCTGGGCGCCGACACCTACAACGTGCCCACCGATCTCAGCCTCGGTCAGCTGGCGGCGATCCGGGCCGCCACGGACCTTCCGCTGGACATCTACGTCGAGGCACCCGACGACATGGGCGGATTCGTCCGGCACTTCGAGATCGCCGAGATCGTGCGCGTCGCGGCCCCGGTCTACGTCAAGTTCGGACTGCGCAACGCGCCGAACATCTACCCCAGCGGCAGCCACCTCACCCCCACCGCCGTCGCGCTGGGCCGCGAACGGGTGCGTCGCGCGCAGCTGGGTCTCGGGCTGCTCGCGCGCTACTCCCCCGACGCGATCGCCTCGGTGCTCCCCGCCGAGGGCCTGGCCGTGCCCCTGGCCGGGTAGCGGCCTATCGTCGGCGCGTGTCCACCGCCGTCGCTCTTCGGTCCGGTTCCGGCCGCTGGATCCTGCTGGCCACCATCCTCGGTTCCGGGGTGGCGTTCCTGGACGGTTCCGTGGTCAACGTGGCGCTGCCGGCCATCGGCCGCGACGTCGGCGGCGGACTGCGCGTCCTGCAGTGGGTGCTGGACGCCTACCTGCTCACGCTGAGCGCGCTGCTGCTGCTCGGCGGCGCGCTGGGCGATCGCTACGGCCGACGCCGCGTGTTCACGATCGGGCTGGTGGTGTTCACCCTCGCTTCGCTGGGCTGCGGGCTGGCCCCCACCGGCGAAGCGCTGATCGTCGCGCGGCTGGCGCAGGGCGTCGGCGGGGCGCTGCTGGTCCCGGGCAGCCTGGCGCTGATCAACGCCTCCATCGACCCCGACGACCGCGGCGAGGCCGTGGGCCGCTGGGCCGGGCTGACCGGCGTGTCCTCGGCGATCGGGCCGTTCGTGGGCGGCTGGCTCGTGGACGCCGCGTCGTGGCGGTGGGTGTTCTTCATCAACGTGCCGATCGCCGCGGCCGCGCTGCTGGCACTGCGCCACGTACCCGAGACGCGGGACCCGAACGCCACCGGACGCCTGGACATCGGCGGCGCGGTGGCGGTCACGGTCGGGCTCACCGGAACGATCTTCGCGCTGATCGAGGTCCCGACCGCCGGCTGGGACACCGCCTCCACCACGGCTGCGGTGGTCGGAGTCACCGCGCTCGTGGTGTTCCCGTGGCTGGAAGTGCGCCACCCGAGTCCGCTGCTGCCGCTGTCGCTGTTGCGGTCCTCGCAGTTCACCGGCGCGAACCTGGTGACCCTGACCGTCTACGCGGCGCTGAGCGGTGCGCTGTTCCTGCTGTCGTTGCAGCTGCAGCAGACGATGGGCTACACGGCCTTGGAGACCGGCATCGCCACGCTGCCGATCACGATCATCATGCTGCTGCTGTCGGGCCGGGTGGGTGCGCTGGCGCAGCGCACCGGCCCGCGCGTGCCGATGACGATCGGGCCGTTCGCCTGCGCGGCCGGGTTGTGGCTGCTCACCCGCGCCGAAGCCGGTGCGAGCTACCTGGGCGGGGTGCTGCCGGGCGTGCTGGTGTTCGGACTGGGACTGTCGATCACCGTCGCTCCGCTGACCGCGGCCGTGCTGGGCTCGGTCGGGCCGGAACGGGGCGGCGTCGCCTCGGGGGTCAACAACGCGGTGTCACGCCTGGCCGGGCTGCTGGCGGTGGCGGTGCTGCCGGTCGTCGCCGGGCTGGCGGGCACCGGTGACGGCGCACCGCTGGGGCCCGGGTTCGCGACCGCGCTGCACATCTCGGCGGGCATGTGCGCCGCGGGTGGGGTGATCGCGGCGCTGACCATCGGCCGCGGGGACCGGGTGGAGACTCCTCCGCTGCCCGGCCTCAACCACGCGTGTCAGGATCCGGCCTGCCAGTGCCGCGACTGATTCGAACTCCTCGTGTCGTGTTCACCCCGCCGAAGCTACGGCTGCCCCGATGCGGAGCGTAAGGTACAAAGTCACCGTTTCAGCGGTGCTTTTCACCGCACCGCGCAGCGCGGATGTGGTGAGATCGAGTCATGAGACGAGGTCGGCGCGGCCATCCCTGTGAGGTGCCCACCCAGATCGGGTTGTACCGGTGCCCGGAGTGCGGCCAGCAGTGGGAGATCCACGGCATCGAGGGCAACCCGCAGGTCCGCAAGGTCAGCCGCGTCGGCTGGTTCTTCGCCAAGCTCCTGGGATGAGGCGCGCGTCCGAGGAGATCCTGGTGGGGACGACGAAGTACCAGGTCTGCCGGGCGTCGCTCGCCGACCTCGCCGGAACCGTCGGGCTGCCGGTCGACGACGTGCTCGCCCACGAGGGCTTCAAGATGAACCTGTGACCTCTGGTTATGCTGGCCGGACCATGCGCCGCAAGCTCCGCTCACCGCTGCCCCAGCGCGACGGCCTGGACCCGGTCCGGCTGCACCTGCCCACCGACGGGCGGTGGGCGACCGTCCGGGACTTCCTCGTCGAGCGGATCCCCAAGCTGGCGGCGGACCGCATCGACGAGATGCTGCGCGCGGGCCGGTTCGTCACCCACGACGGTCCGCTGGCGCCGGATTCCCCTTACCGGCCGGGCGGTTTCGTGTGGTTCCACCGCGACGTGGCGCCGGAGACGCCGGTGCCGTTCGAGCTGGAGATCCTGCACCGCGACGAGGAGATCCTGGTCGTGGACAAGCCGCACTTCCTGGCCACCACGCCGCGCGGCGGGCACATCACCGAGACCGCGCTCATCCGCCTGCGCAGGCAGCTGGACCTGCCGGACCTCTCCCCCGCGCACCGCCTGGACCGCGCCACGGCCGGTGTGGTGCTGTTCGTGGTCGACCCCGCGCTGCGCGGCGCGTACCAAACCCTCTTCCACGACCGGCGGGTGGACAAGACCTACGAGGCCGTCGCCGGCTACGACCCGGACCTGACGCTGCCCCGCACCGTCCGCAGCCGGATCATCAAGCACCGAGGCGTGCTGGCCGCCGTCGAGGAACCGGGCACCCCGAACGCCGAAACCCGCGTCGAACTCCTCGAACGCCGCGACGACCTCGCCCGCTACCGCCTGCACCCCCGCACCGGACGCACCCACCAGCTCCGCGTCCACCTCAACTCCCTGGGCCTGCCGATCGTCGGCGACGACCTCTACCCCGAGGTCCGCGCGAAGTCCCCGGACGACTTCACCGACCCGCTCCGACTCCTGGCCCGATCCCTGGAGTTCACCGACCCCAGAACCGGCGAACACCGCCACTTCCACTCCCGCCGAACCCTCCCCTGGCCCTAACCCCCACCCCCGCACCACGAAGCTGCGGCACACGGATTACCGGGTATTCCGGGGACGGGAGCGTCCAGACGCGTGTTGGTCACCCGGCTTCCCGGATTTCAGTGGAAATCCGGGTTCCGACTTCCACTGAAATCCGGCAGAGGATTTCCACTGAAATCGGGAAGCCCAGCTGGAGGCGAGGTCACGTGCACCGACAACCCGACCCCGGGGGCGGATTACCGGGGTGCTCGGGGGCCTGGGGCGGGACGTGACAGAGCCGGGCGGTTGCCGATTGTGAGCGGGCGGTTGCCGGTGGACGTTCGGCGGGGTTGGTCCGGGTCAGAGGGTGGCGACCGGGGTGGTCGGGGAGCCGACCGCTCCGGGGAGGTTGAGGGGTGGGGCCGTGAGCAGGAAGCGGGAGCGGGCGAGGCGGTGGAGGTCGTCCGCCAGGGGCGTGAGGTGCCAGAGCTCGCCGAGGTGCACGCCGAGCTTGAACAGGCAGTGGTGGTGCAGCGGCAGCGCCGGTGCCGGAGGGTCGGCCGGGCGTGACGGCAGGTTCTCGACGGCGTAGTTGTCGGCGATCAGGGCGCTCAGCCCGGTGTCGGTGATCCACTGCTGGAGCCGCTCGTCACGCCCGTCCAGGGCCGCGCACGAGCCGTGCAGGACGTCCGGGTCGGGGTCGCCGTCCATCTCGACGAGCCGCTGCGCGAAACCCGTGTGCAGGCACACCAGATCGCCCTCCTCGACCTCGACCCCGTCGGCGGCCATGATCTCGGCGAGGGTGTCGTAGCCGACGACGGTGCGTTCCTCGCCGAGGTGCCTGCGCAGGTCGATGAGCACGCCCCGGCCCTGCGCCCCGGTGCGCGCGAGGTTGTCGATGCCCAGCGCTCCGCCGGTGGAGGTGGTGCGCTCGTGCAGGCCGTCGAACCCGGATTCGTCCAGTTCGGACGGCCCGACGATGTCCTCATCGGCTCGGAACCCGTTGTAGAACACCGGTTCCGCGACTCCGTCGCCGTCGGCGTCGAACAGCGCTCCGGCGTGGGCGAAGGAGTCCCACTGCGTCGAGTACTGCAGGTGCAGCACGGCGAGATCGTCGCAGAGCACGTCGGTGGCACCCTCGACCCTGCGGCGCAGCTCGTAGTTGAAGTTGATCTCGCCGAAGCGGCGGGTGGGACGCAGGACCGGCGGGAACCGGTTGGGGTTCAACCCGTTCCCGCCGGGCAGCGTCAGCGGCATGCTCAGCGCATGGGTGATGCCCTCGCGCACCTCGGCAGCCGCAGCCCGGACCCGCTGCGGGGTCAGCAGGTTCATCCGGCCCAGCCTGTCGTCAGGCCCGAAGTCACCCCAGTTGGACCCTTCCGGCCGCCGGATCCAGCGTGCTCTGGTCACCTTCGCCTCCCGGGATGTCGCGTTCGTCATGACTGGGCCGCCGCAGCAGCAACAGCATGCAGCCCAGGGTCAGCAGCACCTGGAACAGCGCGTAGGCGATGACGACGTTGATCGAGCCCGACGCGCTCAGCAGGAACTGGCCCACCACCGGGGTGGTTCCGCCGAGCAGGGTGCCGCAGAGCTGGTAGCACAGCGAGAGCCCGGTGTAGCGCACCTCGGCCGGGAAGCGGCCGGCGAGGATGCCTGCCATCGCCGCGTAGTACAGGCAGTGCGGCACGGTGGCCACCGCGACGCCGATCATGGCGAGCCAGTAGTTCTCGGTGCCGATGAGCACGAACATCAGCGGCAGCAGCACCACTTCCGGGAGCAGCATGAACGTCACCGCGCGCGACAGGCTGCGCATCTTGGTGGCGATCACGGCGCCGAAGGGCTGCACGAGGATCTGGGCGATGTTGGCGACCAGGATGATCGTCAGGAAGTCGGTCTTGGCGAACCCGAGGTCGCTGGTGGCCCAGGCGAGCGCGAACGTCGACTTGAAGTAGGTGGCCGACAGGCCGATGGTGCAGGCGCCGATGCCCAGCGCCAGCAGTCCCGGGTGCGAGCGGACGACCTCCCACACCGGCAGCTTCGCCGTCTTCCTGGTCTGGATGAGCCGTTCCATCGCCGGGGACTCGGTGACGCGGAGCCGGATGAACAGGCCCACCACAACCAGTGCGGCCGAGGCCAGGAACGGGATGCGCCAGCCCCAGCTGAGCATGTCGGGTTCGGGCAGCTTGCTGATCAGCAGGAAGCAGACTGTGCTGAGCGTGTTGCCGACCGGCGAGCCCTGCTGGGCGAAGGCGCCGTAGAGGATCGACTTGCCCCTGGGGGCGTGCTCGGAGGCGATGAGCACCGAGCCTCCCCACTCGCCGCCGAGCCCGATCCCCTGGACCATCCGGATGCACACCAGCAGGATCGGCGCCCACACCCCGATCTCGGCGTAGCCGGGCAGCAGTCCGATGGCGGTGGTCGCGATGCCCATCATCAGCAGGGTGATGACCAGGGTCTTCTTGCGGCCCAACCGGTCTCCGACGTGGCCGAAGATGATGCCGCCGAGCGGGCGGGCGAGGAAGCCGACCCAGAACGTGGCGAAGGCGACCAGCGTGCCCAGGGCGCCGTCGAGCTCGGGGAAGAAGACCTTGTCGAAGACCAGCGCGGAGGCGGTGCCGTAGATGTAGAAGTCGAACCATTCGATGGTGGAGCCGATGAAGGCCCCGAAACCAGCACGGTTCGCCGTGCGCGCGCTGCTCATGCGTTCCCCTTTGAACCCGGTGTGATCGCGGCAACCGTGGCAGGCCGAACGCGGGGGCGTCCAATACAAAATCGACACCCCTTTGAGACGCAGCTCAGATCAATCGGGGGTGGGCAGGGCGGTTTCGGCGATGCCGAGGACGGTGTGCAGCGCGGCGTTGGTGTTGTCCTCGCGCCAGGCCAGCGCGGCCCGCAAGCGGGTCGGTTCGCCGGCGAGCGCGCGGTAGACCAGGCCGGTCTGCTGGATGTGCTGGCAGGAGGTCAGCGTCAGCGTGACTCCGACACCAGCCGCCACCAGGGCGAGGATCGTGTAGGAATCCGGTGCCTCCTGCACCACGCGCGGGGTGAATCCACCTGCCACGCACGCCTTGACCAGGGCGTCGCGCAGCGTGGACCCGGCGTTGGAGGGGAAGCTGACGAAGGGCTCCTCGGCGAGTTCGGCGATCGGGACGCGGTCCAGCTCGGCCAGCCGGTGGTCGGTGGGCAGGGCGCAGATGAGCTCTTCGACCTCGATGACGCGGGTGTTCACGCCGGGCTGGTTGACCGGCATCCGGACGAACCCGAGGTCCAGGGTTCCGTCGGCGACCTTGGCCAGGGCGACGTCGGCGTAGGTCTGCCCGCGCATCACCAGTTCCAGGCCCGGGTGGGCGGCGCGCACCGCGCGGGTGAGCACCGGCAGCGCCTCGTGGCTGGAGGCCCCGGCGAACCCGACGGTGACGCGCCCGCGTTCGCCTCGCCCGGCGGCTCTGGCCGCGCCGACGGCGATGTCGACGTCGTCGAGGACGGTGCGCGCGGGTTCGAGGAAAGACTCCCCCGCGTTGGTCAGCCGCACCGACCGCGTGTTGCGCTCGAACAGCCGCACGCCGAGCTCCTTCTCGAGCTGCCTGATCTGCTGGCTCAGCGGCGGCTGGGCCATCTGCAGGCGCTTGGCGGCGCGGCCGAAGTGCAGCTCTTCGGCGACCGCCACGAAGGCGGTCAGGTAGCGCAGCTCCACACCCATCCCCGATCTATTCGACTCCGCTCTGGATCTGACACTAATTCGGTATTGGACCTGTCTCAATCCGGGGTGGCAGGCTGAGGCGCAGGCGAACCGCAGAACCCCTGGGGGCATCGATGTCGCAGGTCAGCAAGTCGGACAAGACCACGTCGATGCGGGATGCCATCGCCGAGTTCGTCACCGACGGCGCCACGGTGTCGCTGGAGGGCTTCACGCACCTGATCCCGACCGCGGCCGGCCACGAGATCATCCGGCAGGGCCACCGGGACCTGACCATCGCGCGGATGACCGCGGACGTGGTCACCGACCAGCTCATCGCGGGTGACTGCGTGAGCAGGCTGATCTCCTCGTTCGTCGGCAACTCCACGGCCGGTTCGCTCGGCGAGCTGCGACGTCGGGTCGAGGCGGGCGCTCTGGACTTCGAGGAGTACAGCCACTACGGCATGATCTGCCGCTACCTGGCCGGTGCGCAGCGGCTGCCGTTCTACCCGCTGCGCTCCTACGCCGGCAGCGATGTTCCCGGCATCAACCCGGGAATCCGCAAGGTCACCTCGCCCTATCCGGATCAGGACGGCGGCGAGGAGCAGATCTACGTGGTCCCGCCGCTGAACCCGGACGTGACGATCGTGCAGGCGCAGCGCGCGGACCGGTCCGGCAACACCCAGATCTGGGGTCTGACGGGCATCCAGGCCGAGGCGGTCTACGCCGCGCGCAAGGCGATCGTGGTGGTCGAGGAGGTGGTGGCCGACGAGGTCGTGCGCTCCGACCCGAACCGCACGGTGATCCCCGCGCACGCGGTGGACGCGGTGGTGGAGTGCCCGCGCGGCGCGCATCCGGCGTTCGTGCAGGGCTACTACGACCGCGACGGCGAGTTCTACCGCGAGTGGTCGCGGATCAGCGGCGATCCGGACCGGTTGCGGACGTGGCTGGACGAGTGGGTGTTCGGCACGGCCGACCACTCCGAGTACGTCGCCAAGCTCGGTGAGCAGCGCTGGGCGGGCTTGGCCGTGGGCGAGGCGTGGAGCGAGCCGGTCAACTACGGCCGCAGGCTTTGAGGAGGATCATGTCCATCACGTCGTCGGAGCTGCTGGCTTCGGTCGCTTCGCGTGAACTCGCCGGTGCGAACACGGTTTTCGCCGGGATCGGCCTGCCGACGCTGGCGGTGTCGCTGGCGCAGCGGACGGTGGCGCCGGACGTGGAGATCGTCTACGAGTCCGGGGTGTGCGGAGCGCATCCCGACCAGCTGCCGGAGACGATCGCCGACGCGGTGCTGATCACCGGTTCGGAGGCCGTGCTGCCGATGACCGCGCTGTTCGGCTACGTGCTGCAGGGCGGGCGGATCGACGTCGGCTTCCTGGGTGCCGCGCAGATCGACCGCTTCGGCAACCTCAACTCCTCGGTGATCGGCGACTGGCACTCCCCCGCGGTCCGGCTGCCGGGTTCGGGTGGGGCCATGGAGGTCATGGCCAACTCCGGCGAGGTCTTCGTGGTGATGCGGCGCCACGACCCCCGCTCGTTCACCGCCGAACTCGACTTCTGCACCTCCCCGGGCCCGGATCGCGCCCTGGCCGACGGGATCCGCCCGCGCGGCAAGGGGGTCACCCGGGTCATCACCGACCTCGGGATCCTCGCGCGCGACGGGGCCGGTGAGGAGCTCCGCCTCGTGGCCACCCACCCGGGCGTCACCGCCGATCAGGTCCGCGAGGCCACCGGCTGGGACCTCCAGGTCGCCGACGACCTCAGCACCATCGCCCCGCCCACCGAGGCCGAGCTCCGCACGCTCAGGCACGAGGTGGATCCGGCCCGCGTCTACCTCCGCTGAGGCTTCCGGCATGTTTGGATGACCGGGGCACCTCGAAGGTCGACGAGGAGGTATCGGGTGTTGGAGGAGTTTCTGCGGGACTGGCGGCCGGAGGCCGTGGTCGAGCACGACTCGATGGGGCCGGAGCAGTCGCGGGCGCTGGCCAACGTGCTGGAGGTACCGGCGCCGGTCGACGAGCTGCCTCCGCTCTGGCACTGGGTGCACTTCCTGTCCTGGCCGCCGCACTCCGAACTGGGCCCCGACGGGCACCCGCTCAACGGCGACTTCCTGCCGCCGGTGCCCGATCGGCGCCGGATGTTCGCGGGCGGGCGGGTGACGATCGACGAGCCCCTGCGGTTGGGCACCCCTGCCGAGCGGACCACCGAGCTGGGCGGTGTCAAGGTCAAGCAGGGTCGTTCCGGCGAGATGGCGTTCGTGACCGAGCGCCGCGAGTTCCGCCAGGACGGCCGGCTGCGGATCGCCGAGGAGGTCGACTACGTCTACCGCAGCGGTGAGACCGACACCAAGAGCCCGGACCGGTTGCGGCCCACCGACTTCCCGTCCTCCGGCGCGCCGTGGCAACGGCGGTTCGTCGGTGAGCCGACGCGGTTGTTCCGGTTCAGCGCGCTGACCGCCAACACGCACAGGATCCACTACGACGAGCCCTACTGCCGCGAGGTCGAGGCCTATCCGGGGCTGGTGGTGCACGGACCGATGCTGGTGCTGCTCATGACCGAGCTCGCCCGCGAGCACGGGAGCCTCGGCTCGGTGTCCTACCGGCTGCGCCGCCCGGTGTTCTCCGGTGATCCGGTGCTGGTGTGCGGCGAGGAGGACGGGACGATGTCGGTGCGCTCGGATCAGGTCTCCGCCGAGGCGTCGGTGACGTTCTCCGAGCGCCGGTAACATCGGGGCCGACCACGAGTTCGCAGGTCGGAGCACCTCCGGCCACGGGAGGAGCCGGATGCCGACCGAGCGCTGGGTGCCGACGACCGCGCATTGGGGCGCCTACCGGGCGGCGGCCGACGCCGAGGGCGGTGTCCGGGTCCGCCCGCACCCCGACGACCCGGCCCCCTCGCCGCTGCTGGGCAACGTGCCGGGCATCGCGCGGCACGACACGCGCGTCATGCGCCCGGCGATCCGGCGCGGCTGGCTCACCGGTGGACCGGGTCCCTCCGCGCAGCGCGGCCGGGACGAGTTCGTCGAGGTCGAGTGGGACACCGCGCTGGACCTGGTCGCCGCGCAGCTGGACCGGGTGCGGGTCGAGTCGGGCAACGAGGCGATCTTCGGCGGTTCCTACGGCTGGGGCAGCGCCGGGCGGTTCCACCACGCGCAGTCGCAGCTGCACCGGTTCCTCAACACCATCGGCGGCTACACGTCCTCCCGGAACAACTACAGCTTCGGGACCTCGCAGGTCCTGCTGCCGCACGTGGTGGGCAGCTCGGCCGCGGTGCTCGGCTACGCCGACAGCTGGGCGACCGTGCGCGAGCACACCGACCTGATCGTGGCCTTCGGCGGGCTGCCGACGAAGAACCTGTCGGTCTCGCCCGGCGGCGTCACCCGGCACACCAGCGCCGCCGCGGCGGCCGATCCGGGAGTCGCGGTGGCCTCGATCAGCCCGCTGAGCGCCGACGTTCCCGCGGGCGGGCGCTGGTACTCGATCGAGCCCGGCACCGACGTGGCGATGCAGCTCGCCCTGGCGCAGGTCCTGCTCGCCGAGGACCTGCACGACACCGACTTCCTGTCCCGCTGCTGCACCGGGTTCGACGTCTTCGCCGACTACCTGCGGGGCGAGACCGACGGCGTCGCGAAGACACCGGAGTGGGCGGCCCCGATCTGCGGGATCGCGGCCGACGACATCCGCGAACTGGCCCGCCGGATGACCTCGGGGCGCACGCTGGTGACGGTCACCTGGTCGTTGCAGCGCGCCCGGGGCGGCGAGCAGCCGGTGTGGGCCGGGATCGCGCTCGCGGCGATGCTGGGTCAGATCGGCTTGCCCGGCGGCGGTTTCGGGCACGGCTACGGTTCGATGGCCGACGTCGGCGACGAAGGACCGGTGCTGTGGCTGCCGACGCTGCCGCAGGGCCCCAACCCCGTCGGCACGTTCATCCCGGTCGCGCGCATCGCCGACATGCTGCTCAACCCGGGAGCGCGGTACGACTACAACGGACAGCGGCTGACCTACCCCGACATCAGGCTGGTGCACTGGGCGGGCGGCAACCCGTTCCACCACCACCAGGACCTCAACCGGCTGCGTCGCGCGTTCGCCCGGCCCGAAACCGTGGTGGTGCACGAGACGCACTGGACCGCCACCGCCCGGCACGCCGACGTCGTGCTCCCGGCGACCACGACGCTGGAACGCGAAGACCTCGGCGCCGGGCGCCGCGACACGCACCTCACCGCGATGCACCGCGTCCTGGACCCGGTCGGCGAGGCGCGCGACGACTTCAGCATCCTGAGCGGGCTCGCCGAACGGCTCGGCGTGCGGCAGCGCTTCACCGAGGGGCGCAGCGCCCGGGGCTGGCTGGAGCACCTCTACGACAAGTGGCGGGACCAGCTGGGCGCCCAGGGCCACGAACTGCCGGACTTCGACACCTTCTGGGCGGACGGTGAGCTGCGACTTCCCGCGATGCCCGAGAACCCGCCGCTGGTGCGCTTCCGCGCGGATCCCGAGGGCGACCCGCTGCACACGCCCAGCGGACGCATCGAGCTGCACTCGGCGACGGTCGAGTCGTTCGGCTACGACGACTGCCCGGGGCACCCCGTCTGGCTGCCGCAGGAGCGTCGCGGTCCGCTGCACCTGATCGCCAACCAGCCACCGACCCGGTTGCACGGGCAGGGTGACGTCGGCGCGGTCAGCCGCGAGTCCAAGGTCGCCGGCCGCGAACCGGTCACGCTGCACCCCGACGACGCCGCCGCGCGCGGCATCACCGAGGGCTCGGTGGTGCGGGTGTTCAACGACCGGGGCTCGTGCCTGGCCGGTGCCCGCATCAGCGAGCGGGTGCGTCCCGGTGTCGCGGTGCTGCCCACCGGGGCGTGGTTCGATCCGCAGCCCGATCCGCAACAGCCGGGCCAGGAGTTGTGCGCGCACGGCAACCCCAACGTCCTCACCGAGGACGTCCCCGCCTCACGCCTCTCGCAGGGGTGCGCGGGCCAGCGCACCCACGTCGACGTCGAGCTCTTCACCGGCCCGCCCCCCGAGGTCGCGGCCCACACCCCGCCGCCGATGCACCGGGCTTGAGCGCGGGTCAGCCCAGCAGGGCGGTGACCGTGACCAGCACCGGGACCGACAGGATCGTGGAGAGCAGGATCGACTCCCGGGCCAGCCGGACTCCGACGTTGTAGCGGGAGGCGTAGACGAACAGGTTCTGCGCGGCGGGCAGCGCGGAGATGACCACCGCCGCGAACAGCGGGGCGCCTTCCATGCCGAACAGCCCCGCGCCGATCGCCCAGGCGATGACCGGGTGCACGAACGACTTCAGCCCGACCGACACCAGCACCGGCCACCGCTCGGCCCCGCCCGCCGGCAGTTGCGAGCCGCGCAGCGACACGCCGAAGGCGAGCAGCACGGTGGGCACCGAGAGGTGTCCGAGCAGCGTCAGCGGTTCGGAGACCGGCCCGGGGATGCGCCAGCCCAGCAGGGACAGCGAGACGCCCAGCAGCGAGCAGATCACGATCGGGTTCTTGAACGGTGCCAGCAGCCGCGACCACGTCGAGGTCTTCTCCCCGGCCTGCGCGAAGTCGATGACGGTCAGCCCGATCGGCGTCATCACCAGCAGCTGGAACAGCATCACCGGAGCCACGAGGGTCGCGTCGCCGAGGACGTAGACCGCCACGGGGATGCCCAGGTTGCCGGCGTTGACGTAGCTGGAGCACAGCGCGCCGATGGTGGTGCGCCGGACGTTCCACCGCCGCCACAACGCCACCAGCACGAACAGCGCCGCCGCCGCGAACGTGCTCAGCGCGGTGACCAGCAGCGGAGCGGAGAACAGGACGTGCACGTCGGACTCGGAGAGCATCTGCAGCAGCAGCGCCGGGGTGCCGACGTAGAACGAGATCTTCGCGAGCACCTCGCGCCCGTGGTCGCCGAGCACCTCGGTCCGCCCCAGCACGTAACCGACCAGAACGATGGCGCCGATGACGCCGAAGCCCTGGATCACACCCGACACGACGCCTCCACCCCCAGCGCGCGGTCCACTGTGGAAGCGCGCGCGAAGCATTGCTGTTCTTCAACGCGGTTTTCGGCGCTCACTGCGGCGTCATCGCCCGGGCGCCCACCCGTTAGCGATCCTAATCGATCACAACCGGTGGAGCGGTGTCCGAATGGCCACTCTCACACCACGAGGCGCTGCGAGGGTCAGCTCTCGTCGCCGATGATCGCCGGCTCCACCGGGCGCAGGTCTGTCCGGCCGTCGGAGGTGGGCACCCGGCCCGGGAGCTTGACGGCGTCGGTGAGCGGACCCGGGCTCCAGTCGCCCCAGTGCGTCTCGCTCCGCACCTGCATCGCCGCCTCGGCACCGACGGTGTCCGGGTTGTACGGGTCGACCACGTAGATCGTTCCCCAGTCCCGGTTCGGCGAGCCCTGCAGGTAGGCGGGCAGCTGCCGGACGCTGGCGCCGACGTTGAGCCAGCCGAACGGGCCGCCGCCGCCCGGGGCCGACCAGGACTGCCCCATGTCGCGCATGATGCCGCCGCCCGCGATCCGGAACCGCGGCATCTCGAACACGCCGTTGCGGATCTTCGCCGGCTGCAGGCACGGGTGCACCAGCGCCGCGGGCCACTCCACGAACGTCGGCTGGCTGCCGATCAGGTTGGTCATGGTCGTCAGCACCGGCACGCGAGGCGCGCTGAAGGCCAGCCACCCGCCCTCGTCGTCGCGCTGGTCGGCCGCCACGATCCGGACCTTCTGGGCTCCGGGGGCGTCGAACCGCACGTCCTGCCAGGCACCGCTGTTGAGCGGGAAGTCCCGGTGCCCGCTGATCTCGAAGCCGCCGGGCAGTTCGCGGCCCCACTCCACGCGCAGCGAGTTCCCGCCGGTCGAGGAGCCGGCGAACTGCATCACCACCGGTGTGGTGCCCTCGGTCGCCTGCGGCGGCAGGTCGTACCACGGGGTGCGGATCTCGCCGGTGCCGGTCGCGTCGGCGTCGAAGGTCCCCCAGACCGGCGCGTCGTCACCGCCGTAGCCGAACGGCGGCGTGTACTGCGCGCTGCCGGGATGGCCGAAGCGGTGGAAGCCCTGCTGCTCGGCGCGCAGGTAGTCCGGGGGCTGCGCGGGGTCGCTGGACGCGCGCGGCTGGTTGCCCGACGGGGTGAGCACTCCGCGGCGGGGGTCGGCTTCGACGTTGATGTAGTCCGACAGCCCGCAGCTGCTCCCGGTGATCTGCTTGACGTTGTCCGGGCCCAGGCTGTAGCTGCCGCGCTGCTTCTCGATGCCGACGGCGAACAGCCCGACCTCGCCGACCAGGCACAGCGCGCAGGTGATCGTCAGCGGTGCGGCGCCCAGGCTCAGCACGCGCTTGCGCGCGGTCGGGGTCACCACCGGCGGCTCGCCGTGGCGCACGTGCTCGACGAAGGCGACGACCAGGGCGAGGAACCCGACGACCAGGAACGCGGTGCTGGCGTGCCGCCCGTCGAGGCTGGGTGCCTTGTCGAACCACGGAACGCCCCAGCCGGAGACGTACCACCAGGAGTTGGTGCCGGTCACCGAGTACGCGCACACCACCATCAACCCGGCGAAGAACCCGGCCCGGTTGCGGCGGGAGCGCAGCACGGCGGCGCTGGTGGCCAGCGCGGTCAGCGCCGCCAGCACCGCTCCGATGGCGGCGAACACGCCGAAGTGGTGGGTGTGCTTGGTCGGGGTGGCGGCCAGAACCAAGAAGCACAGCACCGCGATGCCCAGCATCCGCCTGCTCGGCCCCACAGCGGCGCCGCGGATCTTGCCGCGGCGCAGGAACACCACACCGCTGGCCACGATGCACAGCATCAGCAGCAGGACCGGGAAGCGGCGGGTCAGCGAGCCGTCCGGCCACTTGTCGAACAGCTTCTCGTAGCGGCCGAGCTCCTCGTACCAGGAGTCGTTGGGGCCGAACTCGGTCTTGAGCTCGACGGAGTCCAGCACCGACTGCAGCGTCTGGTCGAAGAACACCCCGACCAGGATCACCAGACCGGCCGCGGCGATCGGGGCCAGCACGGGCAGCGCGCCGACCTCCCGGATGCGCCGCCACAGCAGCCGCAGCAGCGGTTTGGCCGCGGCGAGGAACGGCAGCGCCGCGACCATGCCGTGCGGGTTCGCGCCCAGCCCGAGGGCGGCGGCCAGCAGTCCCAGCGCCGCCGGGGTCAGCCGCTCGGTGGCCACGGCGCGTTCCACGGCGCAGACCGAGAGCAGGAAGAACAGCACCACGACCGGTTCGGGCCGCAGACCGTTGTTGTAGGGCAGCCAGAACGCGAGGAAGACCGCGGCGGCGGCCCACCCGGCCGATTCGCTGCGCCGGACCTGCTGGCCGAGCCGCGGCAGCACGCCGCGGCTGAGCAGCAACCAGCTCACGACGCCGAGGAACAGCGCGGGCAGCCGCACCCACGGGGTGGCAGCGGAGATGTGCACCCACAGCGCGTAGATCTCGTAGAACCAGCCGAAGGGCGATTCGGGGTTGCCGAACCAGCGGAAGTAGTTGGTGACGTAACCGGCGTCCGGGGCGGCGCGCAGCATCGTCAGGATGTAGCCGTCGTCGGCGGTCATGGCGCCGATGAGCCACCAGACCGCGAGCGCGGCGAACACCACGACGTCGCGCGCTCCCAGCCGCCACCAGCCCACCGGCAGCCACCGCACGGGTGCGCGGATCTCCAGCTTGCGCAGCGCGAGCAGGGAACCGATGAAGCACAGCACGGCCAGCACCATGGCCGTGGTCTTCAGCGCCGTCGGGGTCGTGGCGAAGCGGGTGTCGACGCCGGCCTGGAAGTCCAGTCCGCGCACGTCATCGCGCTGGTGGTCCAGCTGCGAGTAGATCCCGGTGAGCTGCGGCCGCTGGTCACCGCCCGCGGAACCCAGCGGCACGCCCGCGACGTCCGCGCGGGTCTCCCCCGCGTCGGAGTTGACGGTGATCGCGCAGTCCCCCGCCGGCAGGGCCGCCGCGCCGATCTGGTGGCCGCGCGAGAAGAAGCTGACCTGCCCGTTGTCGATCTGCAGGTGCATGCCGGTCAGGCCGCCGTAGGTGCCCGACGGCGCGTTGGTGGCCAGCAGCTCGCCCGCTCCGTTGACGCGGTCGTCGAGGTTGCGGGCCGCGGCGCAGGGCACGGTGGCGTTGAGCCAGAGGGGTTCGTGGGTGAGCAGCGGAGCCGACACCGCACGGGTGCCTTCGGCCGTGGGCCACTTCAGGGTCGTGACGTCGTGGTTCACCGGGAGAAGCGGTACCGCGACCGCCAGCAGCGCTGACAGCAAACCGAGTACCGCGGCCAGGATGCGCGCGCCTCGCCGCGCCGGGTCGCGACGCGTGAACCGCGTCGAACGCTGACTCACGCGCTCGCCACCTAACCTCGCAGGACTGCTCCTCGCAGAGCTTAAACGGTGACGACGGTCCACTTACCCCTGGCGGGTGAGAACCGGGAGTCTGCGTGGTCAGGCGAGCATCGAGGGCGCATCCTCGTCACCCGGCTTCCGCCGAGGACCGACGGGCGGACCAGCCACCGCGGAACGGGCGGAGGATCAGGCCGCGAGGGCCGGTTCCATGTCACCGGTCATCGGGTTGCGCCGGGCGTCGAACAAGTATCCGACCCAGAACCCGATGACTCCGGCACCAACGACAGCCAACGTTCCGACAGCACGCACCATGGGAGGATTCCTCTTCTCGGCGGCGCCCGATCCACTGGACCCGACTACCTGCTTCTCATGGGGAAATGCTCAACCCGTCGGGTGGCAGCGCCGTTGCACAAACGATAACCGGCAGTTAAATGACCGACCACGCCACCCCCCGCAAGCTTCCAATCACGGTCAGTCATCCCGCCGACCCGCGAACGGAGTAGCCGGTGCCCGTTGGGGCGTGCGGTGAAGGGCCTCGGTGAGCTGCGCGCGTGCGCGAGATCCGGTCTCGGGACCAGGCCACCACCCGGCCGTAGCCGTCGCCTCCGATGCGGACATTTCGCAACCGTTTGAGCGATGTCACTCTCTCGGGAAAGCGTTGCGAATAGCCCTCGGAATTCACGTTCTGCTCAGAACCGGCACGTTCTTGAAATCCACGATGCAACGGGGTCACATGTTGATCTGCGCCAATCCGCGTTCGTCGCGAGTCACCTCGGGCCAGGGTTTGCGGGCTTCGGCGAGGATCTTCGCGACCACGTCTGTGATCTCGCCCGCGGACTCGGCCATCGCGCTCACGTCGCCGACGTGCGCGGCGGGATCCAGCCCCGCGCGCCGCAGCAACGGGCCGACGTCGCGGAGGGCCCGCGCCATCCAGGCGATGGGGTCTGCCGACAGCTCGGCGTCGAAGACGCGCGCGCCGGGCTCACCGTCGGACATCTCCGGGTGCCAGTGCATGCGGTCGGCCGCGTGCGGCCGCGATTCCAGCAGGTCGAAGCGGCAGATGGCACGGCTGAGCCACGCCGCCCTGGAGGAGTAGATCGAGCCGGCCTCGGCGGACTCCGACAGGCCGCGCAGTTCGAGGCGAACACCTCGTTCACGCACGTCGGGTTCGTCGGCGAGCGCCGGGTCGGCGAAGTCGACGCCTTCCACGGTCACCGCGAGCTTCTGGAAGCAGTAGATCCGGTACACACTCGCAGACAAGCACAGCGTCGCCGGTGACGACAAGGACGATCACCTACCACGCGCAATGTCCACTGTGGATTTCCTAGATGCCGGTACACGCCGCCGTGTCGGTGCCAACACCGCTCGCACCGGCTTCTAGGCTGCCGGGGTGAGCACTCCCGAGGACTTCACCCGGTTGCCGATCCCCGCCGACACCGCCGAGCCGGGCAGCGGTCCGCCACTGCACGACGCGTGCGCGCCGCTGCGGGAGCTGGTCGGCGCATGGCGCGGCGAGGGCGAGGTGGACTACCCGACCATCGACGGCCCGTTCCGCTTCGGCCAGCAGGTGACGATCTCCCACGACGGGCGCCCCTTCCTGCGCCACCAGGCGCAGGCGTGGCTGCTCGACGCCGAGGGCCAGGTGCTGCGCCCGGCCGCCTGGGAGACCGGCTGGTGGCGCCCCGGCGCCGAGGGCCGACTGGAACTGCTGCTGACGCACGCCACCGGCCTGCTCGAAATCTTCTACGGCAGCGCGCAACCGGGGCTCTGGACGCTGGAGACGGAGACCGTGCTGGCGACGGCCACCGCCAAGGACGTTCGGGCGGCGCAACGCTCCTACGCGCTGCGCGGGGACGCCCTCGACTACGCCGAGAGCCGGGAGATGGTCGGGGAGCCGATGACTCCGCACGTCTCCGCGACCCTGCACCGGGTGAGCTCCGCCGGTTGAGACCAATCGGGTTGAACCGCAAGAAGCCCCGCACTCGTTTCCGAAGTGCGGGGCTTCTTGTCTGCGGGCCGTGTGACCGGCTCTTTGAAGTGGAACGGCTACCTCAATCGGCAGTTCGTTCCGGTATTACGTGAGACGCCGTGTTCAGATGACGCGGACGTCGGCCGCCTGCGGGCCCTTCGGGCCCTGGCTGACCTCGTAGCTCACCTTCTGGTCCTCGTCGAGGCTGCGGAAGCCGCGGGCGTCGATGGCCGAGTAGTGGACGAAAACGTCCGGGCCACCGTCGTCCGGGGCGATGAAGCCGAAGCCCTTTTCCGAGTTGAACCACTTCACGGTTCCCTGTGCCATGCTTGCTCTCTCCTTCTGGGAGCCGGTACTACATCAGACCGTCACACTGCGTGACGGCCTGGGCCGCGGATCGAACGGCGACTTGTCCAGCTACAACCAGAAAGCAGCACGCTCGCATCACCATCCTGCGAGTGTGCGCGAACACGACCCCAGAAAAATACGACCGCCACGAACACTACACGGTCCCTCGTGGACACGTCTGCCTCTTTCGCCCGGCCGTGTAGTGACCGGCGTCACATTTTCCTCGGTAGTCCGAGCGCGTGCGGGGACGCCGTTCCGGGAAGAAGAGGATCTTGTCCCAGCCCTCCCGTTCGAGGTGAAATCCATTCACAACCGGATGAGGAGAACCATGTCCAGCACGTTGCTCACCAGCCGGGACTTCAAGCTCGGCCTCTTCTCCCCCAACTGCTCCGGCGGTCTCGCCATCACCAACGTCGCCGACAGGTGGGGTGCGAGCTGGGCCGACAACCTCCGGCTGGCCCGCCTCGCCGATGACTCCGGGATCGACTTCCTCCTGCCCATCGCCCGATTCATCGGATATCCGGGCACTTCCGGCTTCCACGAGAGCGTTCTGGAGCCCATCCCCTGGGCCGCAGGACTGCTCGCCGCCACCCGGCGGATCACCGTGTTCGCCACCGTCCACACCGCTTTCAACCACCCGGTGGTCAGCGCCAAGCAGCTCGCCACGCTCGACCACGTCGGTGAAGGCCGAGCCGGGCTCAACGTCGTCGCAGGCTGGAACCAGCCCGAATACCAGGCGATGGGCCTGGAACTGCCCGAATCCCACGACGACCGCTACGCCCTCGCGCAGGAGTGGTGGGACCACGTCCGAGCCCTGTGGACCCGCGAAGGCCGGTTCGACCTGTCCGGCAGGTTCTTCGACCTCAAGGGAGTCGGAGCGAGCCCCAAGCCGGTCAACGGCACGCTGCCGCTGATCAACGCCGGATCCAGCCCGCAGGGCCGCGCCTTCGCCGCGCGCAACGCCGATTTCGTCTTCACCGCGCTCAGCGATCCCGGCCACGGCTCCGAAGTGGTCACCGAGCTGCGGCGGGACGCGCGCACCCGGCACGGCCGCGACGTCGGGGTGATGGCGCCGGCTTTCGTGGTGTGCCGCGAGACCCGCGCCGAAGCCGAGGAGTTCCTGCGCCACTACGCCGAGGAGAACGCCGACTGGGACGCGGTCGAGGAGCTGATGCGGCTGCAGGGCATGCACGCCCAGTCCTTCGCGAACGACATCATGGACACCCTGCGCACCCGATTCGCCGCAGGGCACGGGACCTGCCCGCTGATCGGCACCCCGCAGGAGGTCGCCGACGAGATCGAGCGCTACGCCCAGGCCGGTCTCTCGGGCATGACGCTGGCGTTCCTGGACTACGTCGGCGAGCTCGAGGACTTCGTCGCCGAGGTGCTGCCCCGCCTGGAGGCCAAGGGCATCCGGCTCCCGCTCGCCGCGCGGAGCTGAAAGCGGAAGCCGCCGCTTCGGATTCCGCCAACCGGGCCCTCGATCACTCGAACCGCGAAGGGTCGCCCGCGCCGACTCGCACCACCTCGGGTTCGTCGGTCGAGAAGTCGACGACCGTGGTGGGTTCGACGCCGCAGTCACCGGAGTCGATGACCGCGTCCAGGACGTGGTCCAGCTCGTCCTTGATCTGCCAGCCCTGCGTCATCGGCTCCTCCTGCCCCGGCAGCAGCAGGGTGCTCGACAGCATCGGCTCGCCCAGTTCGGCCAGCAGGGCCTGGGCGGCGACGTGGTCGGGGATGCGGACCCCCACGGTCTTCTTCTTGGGGTGCAGCAGCCGGCGCGGGACTTCCTTCGTCGCGGGGAGGATGAAGGTGTAGCTGCCCGGTGTGGACGCCTTGATCGCGCGGAACACCGCGTTGTTGATGATCACGAACTGGCCGAGCTGCGCGAAGTTCTGGCACACCAGCGTGAAGTGGTGCCGGTCGTCGAGGTTTCGGATGGAGCGGATCCGGTCCATGCCGTCCTTGTTGCCCAGCTGGGCGCCGAGGGCGAAGCAGGAGTCCGTCGGGTAGGCGATCAGTCCGTTGCCCCGGAGGATCTCCACCACCTGCCCGATCGAGCGCGGCTGCGGGTTGTCCGGATGAACGTCGAAGTACTTCGCCATGCGGCCCAGCATAGGAGTCGTGTCACGGTTGCCAAGCGCAACCGAACCCGGCGAGTCGATCTGTAGACATCCCCTGTTCGCCCGCGCATCCTGTTGCACCGGGAAGTGACCTCGGTTACATCCCACCGGAGCACAACGGGCCGAAAGGGCGAAGCATGAGCCGGGCGACACGGCCTGATCGCGAGGAACTTCCCGAAGACACCACCGATCCCGGCGAGATCGCCGCGACCCACGACGAGGAGAAACCCGCCCGTCGGCTCTCCCGCCGACCGGAACTGCTGGTCTACCTGGCGGCCCTGGCGGTCGCGCTGCTGGTGCTGCGGCAGGTCTTCTTCCCGCTGACCAAGGGCAACCAGTTCTACCTGGTCATCTTCCTCGGATGCACGCTGCCGCTGGTGTTCCTGTCCTACCGCCCCGGCGGCAGGCGCGGTTCCGGCGAACGCGACGATCCCGGCTGGTACGACTGGGCGCTGTCCGCGCTGGCGCTGCTGGTGGGCTTCTACCCGGTGCTGCCGTTCACCTCGGGCGGTTTCGACGCCTTCCTCGACCGGCAGGGCGGCCTGTCCGGTCTGGACATCCTCGCGGGGTCGCTGCTGCTGCTGTTGGTGCTGGAGGCGACCCGGCGCACCACCGGCTGGATTCTGCCGGTGATCTGCGCCGCCTTCGTCGGTTTCGCCTACTACGGCGGTTTCCTCCCGCAGCACTGGGGCATCGCGCACGCCGGGGTCGACTTCAGCCAGATCATCAACGCGCTCTACAACGACGCCAGCGGGTTCTACGGCACTCCCCTCGACGTCGCGGCCAGCTACATCGTGCTGTTCACCCTCTACGGGGCGGTGCTGTCGGCCAGCGGCGCCGGGCAGTTCTTCGTGGACTTCTCCTTCGCGGCGTTCAAGCGCTCGCGCACCGCTCCCGGCCGCACCGCGGTGCTGTCGGGTTTCCTGCTCGGCACCGTGTCCGGTTCGGGCACAGCGACGGCGGTGAGCCTGGGATCGATCACCTGGCCGATCCTGCGCCGCGCCGGATACCCGCAGGAGAACGCCGGTGGCCTGCTCGCGGCCTCGGGCATCGGGGCGATCCTGTCGCCTCCGACGCTGGGCGCGGCGGCGTTCATCATCGCCGAGTACCTCCAGACCTCCTACCTGACGGTGCTGATCTGGGCGTGCGTGCCCACGCTGCTGTACTACCTGGGCATCGTGTTCTCGGTGGAGGCCGACGCGCGGCGCTTCGGCGCCGAGGCCGTGGACACCGAGCACGGCAGCGCGTGGCGGATCCTGCTGCGCGGCGGGTACCACTTCCTGTCGCTGGCGATCATCGTGGTGTTCCTGGCGATGAACATCCCGCCGTTCGCCGCCGTCGTCTACGCCACCGGTGTCGCGGCGCTGTTCGCGCTGGTCTCGAACCTGGTGCGCGCCACCGGTGGTCCTGGCCGGGCGGTGCTGGACTGGGCGCGGAGCATGGTCGACGCGCTGTCGCTCGGGGTGCGCGGGGCGCTGCCGGTGGTGGCGGTGTGCGCGGCCGCCGGGATCATCACCTCGACGATCACCAAGACCGGCCTCGGCCAGGAGCTCGCCGACGCGCTGGTGCAGGCGGCGAACGCGATCTCGTCCGACCCGACGGTGATCCTGGTGCTCACGGTGGTGTTCTCGGCGCTGGCCGTCGGGGTGCTGGGGCTGGCGGTGCCGGTGACGGCGTCGTTCATCATCGCCTGGGTGGTCATCGGCCCTGCGCTCGGCGAGCTCGGGGTGGCCGACGCCGAGCGGGCGATGTTCATCTTCTACTACGCGGTGCTGTCCGAGGTCACGCCGCCGACGGCGCTGGCGGCGGTGGCCGCCGCCGCGATCACCGGCGGCCGGGTCATCAGCACGATGATGCAGGCCTGGAAGTACACGCTTCCCGCGTTCCTGGTGCCGATCGCGTTCGTGCTCACCGACAACGGCGCGGCGCTGCTGCTGCAGGCCGATGCGGTGACCGTGCTGTGGGTGCTGGCGGTGTCGGTCGTGGCGGTGGGCGCGTTGAGCGTGGTCACCGGCGGCTGGTTGTTCGGCCCGGTGCCCGCCCTGGTGCGAGCGCTGTTCGCGCCGGGCGCGCTGTGCCTGCTCTACCTCGAACCCCCGGTCATCGCCGTGGGGCTCGGTTTCTGCGTGCTGGGCCTGCTCGCCCAGCTGGTGTTGCGCCGCAAGGCGAAGTTCAAGGAGGAGCTCGATGCGGATTAAGGCATTGCTGGCGACCGCGGCCGCGGCGGCGCTGGTGCTCACCGGCTGCGGTGGCAAGCAGGTCCAGGAACCACCCGCCGGGCAGGCGGCGTCCTGCGAGGCCGGTGACGGCAGGCTGACCATCGCCACCGGCAACACCGGCGGCGTGTACTACGTGCTCGGAGGTGGTCTGGCGCAGGTGATCAGCCAGAACACCAAGCTGCGCGCCACGGCCGCCGAAACCGGTGCCTCGGTGCAGAACATCCAGCAGCTGGTGGCCGGCGACTACGACATCGCCTTCACCCTGGCCGACACCGCCGCCGACGCGGTGGCGGGCAAGGGCGCCTTCGACGGCCAGCAGCAGTCGATCCAGGCGCTGAGCAGGATCTACCCGAACTCCACGCACGTGGTGGTGAAGGCGGATTCGGGCATCAACAGCGTCGCGGACATGCGCGGGAAGCGGATCTCGACTGGGTCGCCGAAGTCGGGCACCGAGGTGATCGCGAACCGTATGCTGGAGTCCGCGGGCCTGAACCCGGGTGCCGACATCCAGGCGCAGCGGCTGGCGCTGGGCAAGTCGGTGGACGGGATGAAGTCGGGCACGATCGACGGGCTGTTCTGGTCGGGCGGTCTGCCGACGCCGGAGATCACCGATCTGACCACGACGCTGGGCGGTGCGGTGAAGTTCATCGACATCACCCCGCTGCTGCCGGAGCTGAACAAGATCAGCCCGGTCTACGAGCAGGGCACCATCCCGGGGGCGACCTACGGTCTTCCGGCGGACGTGCCCACGGTCGAGGTGCCGAACCTGCTGGTGGTGCGGGATGACTTCGCGGCCAACAACGCCTGCGCGGTGACCAAGCTGCTGTTCGACCGGAAGGCGGACCTGGAGGCCGTGCACCCCTCCGCGAAGCAGATCGACCGCGGCCAGGCGACCAAGAGCGACCCGGTGCCGCTGCACCCGGGCGCGAAGCAGGCCCTGGGCGGCTGAGCGCGGCGGGTGGGGGAAGCCGAGCTCGATCCCCCACCCGCGCAGCTCACTCGCAGGTGGCGAGCATGTCCGTCAGCGCCTTCTTCTCGGCGTCGGTGACGGACAGGCCGTAGCTCTTCTTCACCGTGATCCAGTCCGTGGCGTAGACGCACCACTGGCCCTGGGCGGTGGGCTTCCAGGTCGACGGGTCCTGGTCGCCCTTGCTGCGGTTGGAGCTGGAATCCACCGCGACCAGCTGCGGCAGGCTCATGTCGTTGGCGAACTGCTGGCGCTTGGCGTCGTCCCACTTGCCGGCACCGCTGCGCCAGGCGTTGGCCAGCGGAACCATGTGGTCGATGTCCACGCCCTTTGCCTGAGCGACCTTCTCGCCGGTGTAGAGACTCGTCCACGAACCCGAGGTGACCTCGCACGCCGAATTGGCCTTGACGCTCTGGCCGTCGCGCGCCAGCACCGCTTCGCGCGTGTTGCAGTTCTTCCCGGCGTCCGGCTGCGGGATCCAGTGCTTGAACTTCTCCCGCGAGTACCCGGTCATCGAGCCGGCCGGAGCGACCGCGAGCTCCGCGAGCTGGTCGCCGGCGGGACCGGTCGCCGCGCTGACCTTCGAATCGAGCAGCCCGGACTCGAAGACGAGCCACATCGCGCCCAGCAGCACCGCCGCCACGACCGACATCCAGACAGGTTTCTTGCTAGCCGACACCCGACTCCCCCTTCTCGGCGAGGTGTTCGACCAATTCGATCATCCGGGGTGTCCAGCGATCACTCCACCACGCGGGCCATGTGTCCCAGCTAACGATCACTCGGCAGGCTCAGCGCGGGCTGGCGCGGTACGTAGCGCGGCGTGTACCGCAGCAGCAGACCGGCGCCGAGGATTCCGAGGACTCCCATGCCCGCACCGGCGATCCCGACGCCGGCCAGCGCGGTGAGACCGGAGATGACCAGTGGTCCGACGGCCTGGCCGAAGTCGCCGGTGAAGCGCCAGGCGCCGAGGAACGGGGCGGGTCCGGGGTGCGGGGCGAGGTCGGCTCCGAGGGTCATCAGGATGCCGCTGCTGGTGCCGTTGGCCAGCGCGAGCAGGACCGCCACGGCGGCGAAGGTCGGCACGTCGGTGACCGCGAACAGCAGCATGTGCCCGATGGCCAGGCCGGTCATCGACGGCACCGCCGCCCAGAGCCGTCCCCAGCGGTCCATGATCTGCCCGGACGAGTAGGACAGCGCGAAGTCCACACCGCCCGCGATGCCGATGATCAGGGCGGTGGTCGACGGCGGGAGTCCGGCGGCGACGGCGACCAGCGGCAGCACCACGTTGCGGGAGGCGCGCAGTCCGCCGAGCAGCGCGGCGCAGGAGCCCATCCGCAGCAGCACGCCGCGGTGGCGGGTCATGGTGGGCAGCAGGCCGTGGTGGGCTTCGCGCCTGCCGGGGTCGTCGGCGCCGGTGAGGTTGCCGGTGAACAGCAGGAGCACGAGCGTGGCGACGGCGAAGCCGACGTGGATGAGGAACACCGATCGCTTCTCGGGGCTGATCACCAGCACCAGCGAGGACACGAAGGGGCCGATGAAGTAGCCGGCGCGGAACAGCCCGCCGAGCACGCTCAGCGCTCGGGCCCGGTAGCGCAGCGGAACGCCGGTGGTGATGAACGCGTGCCTGGCCAGTGCGAACACCGCCGTGGCCAGCCCGACGAGGAAGACGCTGGCGCCGAGCAGCCACGGGTTGGTGGAGAAGTAGCAGCCGAGCAGTCCGGCGATCGACACCAGCGAGGCGAGGATCATCGCGGTGCGTTCGCCGAGCCGGTGCACGAGCGCGCCGCTGGGCAGGTCGCCGACGAGCTCACCGACCATGATCATGGCCGCGATCAGGCCGAGCGCGCCGAGCCCGGCGCCCTGGTCGGCGGCGATCAGCGGGATCATCGGCAGGATCGCGCCTTCGCCGGTCGCGAAGAGCAGGGTGGGTCCGAAGGCCGCGAGGGCAACGGTTCTCAGCTCGAAGGGCTGCTCTTTCTCGGTCACTCTCCGTTGACACCTCGCCGCGACAATGGCTCGACCACTTGCTCCGAGATCAGCCTTGCACGCCGAAGACCAGGCCTGGAACAAGAGGAGCTCCCGAAACCCCTTCGCGCAGCGTGAAGTTCATTACGCCGGGGTGGACAAAACGCCCAGTCTTCGCCTTGACCGCCTCCGGTCGCGCCCGCACGATGAGTTGGCCCATCCCCTCAACGGCGAGGTGACGATGTCCGCACAGCCCGGCCAGGGCATGACGCTCAGCGACCAGCTCGCGCGTCACGCCCGCAAGATCCCCGACGAGATCGCGCTGCGGCACGGCGAGGTCTCCCGCAGCTACGCCGAGTTCGACGAGCGGGTCACGCGGCTGGCCGGCGCCCTGCGCGACCGCGGGTTGAGCGCGGGTGACCGCTTCGCGGTCGCCACGCTCAACCACCTGGAGACCATCGAGGCGTTCGTGGCCGGTTCGCGCATCGGGGCGATCTGCGTGCCGGTCAACTTCCGGCTGGTGGCCGACGAGATCGCCTACGCCCTCACCGACAGCGGCGCGAGCGCGGTGATCACCGATTCGTTCCTCGCCGAGACCGTGGCAGAGGCCCGCCAGCGGGCTCCCGAGACGCGGTTCGCGCTGGTCATCGGAGGCGGCGACGCCGGTCCGGGGTCGGCGGACTTCGAGCAGGCGCTGGCCGCTGCCTCGCCCGAGCACGACGAGGTCGAGGTGGACCTGCACTCCCCCGCGTTCATCATGTACACCTCCGGCACGACCGGGCGCCCCAAGGGCGCGGTGCTGTCCCACTACAACCTGCTGATGCACACCTGCAGCCTGCTGATCCACAACGGGGTCTCCGAGGACGACCGGGTGTACCTGGTCGGGGTGCCGCTGTTCCACATCGCCGGGGTGTCGGGGCTGATGGGGCCGCTGCTGCGCGGCGGCCGGATCGTGCTGTCGTCCTCCGGGCGGTTCGACCCCCGCGAGACGGTGGAGATGCTGGCGCGGGAGCGGATCTCGGGCTGCTTCTTCGTGCCGGCCCAGTGGCAGGCGATCTGCTCGCTGCCCGACATCGCCGAGTACGACCTCTCGGCGTTGCGGCGGATCAGCTGGGGCGCGGCACCGGCGTCGACGACGCTGCTGCGGGAGATCATGGCGACGTTCCCGCAGGCGGAGCTGAGCACGGTGTTCGGGCAGACCGAGTGCAGTCCGGTGACCACGGCGCTGCGTGCCGAGGACGCGTTGCGCAAGATCGGTTCGGTGGGAACGCCGATGCTCAACGTCGAGGTGCGCATCGTCGACGACGAGATGAACGACGTCGCACCCGGCGAGGTCGGCGAGATCGTCTACAGGGGACCGACGGTGATGAGCGGCTACTGGAACAAGCCGGAGGAGACCGCGGAGTCCTTCCGCGGCGGCTGGTTCCACTCCGGCGACCTGGTGCGCCAGGACGCCGACGGCTACATCTACGTGGTGGACCGCAAGAAGGACATGATCATCTCCGGCGGCGAGAACATCTACTGCGCCGAGGTCGAGGAAGCGCTCTCGGGACACCCCAAGGTCGGCGAGGTGGCGCTGATCGGCGTTCCGGACCCGCGATGGGGCGAGACCCCGCTGGCGGTGATCGCTCCGCGCGAGCCCGGCGATCCGCCGACCGACGAGGACATCGAGAGCTGGTGCCGCGCCCGCCTGGCGGGTTACAAGCGGCCCAGGCAGATTCGCGTGGTCGAGCAGCTGCCGCGCAATCCCAGCGGCAAGGTCCTCAAGACGACGCTGCGCAGCCGGTACCGCGAGCAGTCCCACACCCCGCAGGGAGGCGGCACCCCGTGAGCGAGAAGCCCAATCCGTTCGACCTGACCGGGCACGTTTCGCTGGTCACCGGCGGCAACTCCGGGATCGGCCTGGCGATGGCCGACGCGCTGGCCGCGGCCGGGGCTTCGGTGTGCGTCTGGGGCACCAACGCCGAGCGCAACGAGGTCGCGGCGCGCGAGCTCGAAGGGCACGGCGGGAAGGTGCTCGCCGTGCGCTGCGACGTCGGCGACGAGGAGCAGGTCGAGCAGGCGATGGCGCGGACGGTGGAGACCTTCGGGCGGTTGGACTCCTGCTTCGCCAACGCCGGGATCGGCGGCACCGGAAGTCGTTTCGTCGACACCGAGCTCAGCGAGTTCCGGCGGGTCACGCGGGTGGACCTGGACGGGGCGTTCCTGACGCTTCGGGCGGCGGCGCGGCAGATGCTGGCGCAGGGCGAGGGCGGGAGCCTGGTGGGCACCTCCAGCCTGGCGGCACGGCAGGGCCAGCCGCGCGGGCAGGCGTACGCGGCGAGCAAGGGCGCGCTGGT
This sequence comes from Saccharopolyspora sp. NPDC049357, assembly GCF_040677225.1. Taxonomy (NCBI): domain Bacteria; kingdom Bacillati; phylum Actinomycetota; class Actinomycetes; order Pseudonocardiales; family Pseudonocardiaceae; genus Saccharopolyspora; species Saccharopolyspora sp. NPDC049357. The sequence goes on from NZ_JBFAQJ010000012.1 coordinate 137,766, forward strand.
GTCGATGATCAAGTCGATCGCGATCGAGCTGGCCCGTCACGGCATTCGCGCCAACGCGGTGCTGCCGGGCTGGGTGAGCACTCCGCTGGCCGATCCGATGCTCGACTCGGAGGCCTTCCACCGCAAGGTGCTGCCGAGGGTTCCGGTCGGCCGCTGGGGCGAGCCGGGCGACTTCGGTTCGCTGGCGGTGTACCTGGCCAGTCCCGCCAGCGCGTACCACACCGCCGACGCGCTCACCGTCGACGGCGGCTACGTGAACTTCTGACCCGCGGATCTCTCGCCGTCCCGCGAGCGCCCTCCGGGAGTCCACCCGATCGCGCACCTATGCAACCAGTTGCATTGCAACTCGGTGCACAGTACCGTCGAGGTTCGCCGGAGCGGTTTTGACTTTCAGAAGGGCAGTGAGCATCGTGCTGCGGACCAGGTTCACCGAGGAGTTCGGCGTCGAGCACCCCATCGTGCAAGGCGGCATGCAATGGGTCGGCCGCGCCGAGCTGGTGGCTTCGGTCGCCAACGCCGGCGCTCTGGGCATGATCACCGCGCTGACCCAGCCCACGCCGGAAGATCTGGTCAAGGAGATCGCGCGCTGCCGCGACCTGACCGACAAGCCCTTCGGCGTCAACCTCACGATCCTGCCCGCGATCACGCCACCGCCCTACGCGGAGTACCGGCAGGCGATCATCGAATCCGGCATCACGATCGTGGAGACCGCCGGGTCCAACCCGGCCGACCAGGTCGCGGCCTTCAAGCCCGCCGGGGTGAAGGTCCTGCACAAGTGCACGAGCGTGCGGCACGCGCTCAAGGCCCAGCAGCTGGGCGTGGACGGCGTGAGCATCGACGGCTTCGAGTGCGCCGGGCACCCGGGCGAGGACGACATCCCAGGTCTGGTGCTCATCCCCCGGGCCGCCGACGAGCTCAACATCCCGATCATCGCCTCCGGAGGCTTCGCCGACGCCCGCGGCCTGGTCGCGGCGCTGGCGCTCGGCGCCGACGGGGTGAACATGGGTACCCGCTTCATGTGCACCCAGGAGTCGCCGATCCACGACGACGTCAAGAAGCGCATCACCGAGGCGGGCGAGCGCGACACCGAGCTGATCTTCCGCCCGTTGCGCAACACCGCGCGGGTGGCCAGCAACTCGGTCAGCCGCGAGGTCGTCGCCAAGCTCGACGACGGTGGCGCGTTCGAGGACGTCCGGGAGCTGGTCGCCGGTGCCCGGGGCCGCCAGGTCTACGAGCAGGGTGACACCGAACTGGGCATCTGGAGCGTCGGTATGGTCCAGGGACTGATCAACGACGTTCCGACCGTCGGGGACCTGGTCGACCGCATCGTCACGGAGGCGGGCGAGCTCATCCACCACCGGCTCGGGAAGCTCGTCGCCGGCTGAGAGGGAGGCTGCCGTTGTCTCTGGAGTACGCGATCCTGGTGTCGTTGCGGGAACGCGCGGGCTCGGGCTACGAGCTGGCGCGGCGGTTCGACAAGTCGATCGGGTACTTCTGGGCGGCGAGCCACCAGCAGATCTACCGCAGCCTCAAGCGCATGGTCGAGCTCGGCTGGGTCGACTGCGACGAGGTCGCTCAGCAGAAGCGGCCGGACAAGAAGGTCTACCGGGTCAGCGAGTCCGGCGGCGAGGAGCTCGCGCGCTGGATCGCTGAACCCGCCTCCACCCGCAACGACCTGACGGTCAAGCTGCGCGGGGCGTCGTTCGGCGACGTCGCGCAGGTGCGGGAGGAGATCGCGCGCCATCGAGACCAGCACGCCGCGCGGCTGGCGATCTACCGCGAGATCGAGCGGCGGGACTTCCCCGACACCGCGAAGCTGTCCGGCCAGGCGTTGCACCAGCACTTGGTGCTCAGCGGCGGGATCCACACCGAGCAGGCGCTGCTGGAGTGGTGCGAGGAGACGATCCGAGCACTCGACGACGACCAGGATCGAGGAACATGAACGCCGCAGAACGCTTTCGCGCAGCCATCGAAGCGGGCGACTTCGACGCAGCGGTCGAGGAGTTCACCGAGGACATCCGCTTCTTCAGCCCGGTGAAGTTCACGCCGTTCGAGGGCATCGACACCGTGCGCGCGCTCTTCCGGGTGCTGCAGCGGACTTTCGAGGACTTCCGCTACGTCGGCGAATTCCCCGGCGAGGGGCAGACACCCGACGGCGAGAACACCCGGGCCCACGTCCTGCACTTCCGCACGGTCGTCGACGGCAAGCAGGTCGAGGGCATCGACCTCATCCACCTCAACGCACAGGACCGGATCACCACCTTCACGGTGATGATCCGGCCCATGTCCTCGCTGCAGGTCGTCAGCGAAGCCATCTACCGAGGCCTCGTCCAAGACGGAGTCATCCCGGGCTGACCGAGAAGGCGAATGGCGCACGTCAGGCAAGCGACGAAGTCGCTTTCTCCTCACCCCACCTGAGCAACTCGCACCGCCGCGGGTTCTGAGGCGGTTCTCCTGTGAGGACGCCTCGACGCCGTGTATTGGCATACATGAGTCGAGGCGCCCGGAGCAGGAGGGCCGCCTCAGGTTCCGCTACCCGCACCGCCGAGCAAGCCGATCAGCGAAGACTCAAAAAGAGATCACCAGATTTCTTCGACCCATTCCGGGTGGTCCACGAACGGGTTCCTGTTGTGCTGGATGTCGGTGAAGATGACCTCGTTGCGGCGCTGCTCGAAGGCGTCCGGCGGGTCCTGCTCGTTCCACTGCTTGAGGACCGAGAGCTTGCCGATGTTGGGGGCGCTGCCGTTGCCGACCTGGTCGTTGACCTCGAGGTCGGCGAAGCCGTCGGTGCCCTCGTAGCGCACGGACATGTAGAAGATCATCCGGGCGACGTCGCCCTTGACGGCGTCGCGGGGCTCCCACGAGTCGTCGTCGGTGAAGTTGCCGGGGGCTTCGGCGGACTCGGTGCCGCCCATGTCGAAGTCCTTGCTGCCGCGGTCGGCGTTGACCGTGACGTCGGTGGGCCGCAGGTGGTGGACGTCGGTGCCCGGTCCGGGCACGGTGTCGAAGTCACCGTGGGACTTGGCCCAGACGTGCTCGCGGTTCCACTGGTCGGCGTCGCCGCCGTTGGTGTCCTTGGCCTGGGAGCGGCCGGTGTAGAGCAGGACGACGTTGCCGGTGTTGTTGGGGTCCTCGTCGGTGACCTTGAGGGCTTCCCAGACGTCGTCGTAGTTCAGGGTGGTCACGCCGTTGCTGATGATGCCGTGCAGGGCGGCTTCCAGCTCGGGGCCGGTCTTGCCGATGGCGTCCTGGTAGTAGTCCTCGGCGGTGGGCTGGGCGGGCGAGGCCACCGCGACGGCGGCGGTCGGCACGGCCACCAGAACCGCTCCGCACAGCAGCGATAATGGCTTCCAGCGGGTGATCTTCATGATTCCCTCTCCCCGTGGTCGAGTCGGGGGAAGCGTGACACAGAAACGATCACCATTGGGTGACACAAATCTGGTGACGAGATGGCGTGAAATGGACGCTTCGGTGCCCGAAATCCGCTGCGAGCTGCGATAAGTCAGTCGGAGGCGCGGGGCGTCCGAGGCCACCAAATGGAAACAACGGGAATCATGAGTGCCAGCAGCAGGCCCGCGAGCCCGAATCCGAGGGCGGGATCGCGGTAGTACAGCCCGGTGAACACCGCGGGTGCGGCCGACATCCCGAGGAAGCGCCATGCGGTGACCACCGAGATGGCCCCGCTCCCGCCGCTTCCGCCGAGCACGGTGGAGTGCACGGCGACCAGGATCAGCTGTCCGCACACCCCGGCGGCGGCCCAGGCGAGCACGACCACGGGCAGCGAGTCGACCAGGCCGATCGCGGCGACGGCGACCGCTGCGGACAGGACGCCGGTGATCAGCATGGCTCGCACGCCGAAGCGGTCCACGGCGCTGCCGGTCAGCCGGGCGCCGAGCACGCCGGCGACGCCGTAAGCGGTCAGCGCCAGGCCGCGCGCGCCAGGGCTGAGGGCGAAGGCGTCGTCGAGGCGGAAGGAGACCAGGAACGGCAGTCCGGCCGAGCACATCCAGGCGACGCCGGCGATTCCGCCGCTGAGCAGCACCATCGGCGTCCAGGCGTCGCGCAACGCCGCAGGTGCGCGGGTGCCCGCGGGCTCGGAGTCGGGTGGCAGCGGGCTGACGGCGAGCAGCGCGGCGACGACGGCGACGCCGACGAAGGCGAGCTGCCAGGCGCTCTCCGCGGCGAGCCCGCCGACCAGCGGTGCGGTGGTCTGACCGATGGCCTGCATCGCGCCGTAGGTGCCCATCGCGCGGCCGAGTCGTTGCCGGGGTGTCCCGGCGGCGATCTTGGAGAGCAGCAGCGGCGTGGTGAAGGCGTTGGCCACGCCCTGCAGCGCGCGGGTGACCTGGAACAGCCAGAACCACGGCGCGATGGCCCCGAGCACCGCGACCACGGCGTACCCGATGTAGGCGACGCGGATGGTGCGGCTGCTCCCCCACCGCTCGCCGAGGTTGCCGGACACGAGCATGACCAGGGCGAAGGGCAGCAGGTAGGCGGTGGTGGAGGTCGCGGCCAGGCTCGGCGTCACGGCGAAGTCGGCGCTGAGCTCCGGCAGCATCGCGGCGACGATGCCCGCGCCGAAGGGCCCGAGCAGCCCTCCGATGTACAGCGCGACCCGGGAGTTCACCGCGTCACCTCCACACCGCGACGGTCGTTAGCCGCGCGAACGGTAACACCGGGAACGCGACCGCGAAGTCCACTGTGGCCGAGATCCCGGGCAGCGGGCGGTTGTGGTCCGGACCGACCGGGCGAAAAGGACATCGACCACGGTCAGTTCAGACCACAACCGCCCGCTGCGCACCACCACCGCTGGGCGGCGACACCGTGAACCCCGAGGTCAGACGGTGATGATGCTGACCCCGGCGAGGCAGCGGAACGGAGCCAGGTCGGTCTCGTCCGCGTTGGTGTCGGTGACGAGGGTCCACGTCGCCGGGAGCGGCGCCCAGGCGTTGAAGGGCTTGGCGCCGAGCTTGCTGCTGTCGGCGAGGATGAAGACCTCGCGGGACTGGGCGATCATCTGCTCCTTGAGGCGGGTCTGCAGCAGACTCGCCTCGCAGATGCCGTGGCGGGAATCGAGGCCGTCGGCACCCAGGAACGCCTTGTCCGCGGTCACCCGGGACAACGTCAGCTCCGCCAGCGGACCGACGAAGCCCTGGCTGATGTGCCGCAGCTCGCCGGCCAGCGAGACCACCTGCACCGGGTCGGCGTCGACCAGCTCGGTCAGCGCCATCACGCTGTTGGTGATCACCGTCAACCCGGAGCGATCGCGCAGCCGGTGGGCCAGCTTCCCGGTGGTGGTGCCGGCGTCGAGGATCAGCGTGTCGCCGGTGGAGACCTGGTCGGCCGCCCACGCGGCGATGCGATCCTTCTCCGCCGAGGCCAGCGCCGTGCGCTGCCCCAGCGAGGGTTCCGCGCTGGTCGCCGGCATCGCACCGCCGTAGGTGCGGGCGAGCTTGCCCTGGTCGGTCAGCAGTTGCAGGTCGCGCCGGATCGTCGATGGCGTGACCGCCAGCGACGCGGCCAGCTCCTCGACCTGGACCGCGCCCTGCTCGGTCACCAGCCGCTCTATCAACGCCCGGCGCTGCCCTGCCGAGAGGCGTCCTTCGACTTCCGCGCTCACGTCGCGATCCTCCCAGAACCGGATCATGGTCTTCCGGCCAGTGCCGCCGCTTGGCGCAGGGCCTCCAGCATGCTGCCCGCCTCGGCCGTGCCGGTGCCCGCGATGTCGAAGGCCGTCCCATGATCCACCGAGGTCCGGATGACCGGCAGCCCCACGGTGATGTTCACCCCTGCTTCCAGGCCGAGGATCTTCACCGGCCCGTGCCCCTGGTCGTGGTACATCGCCACGACCAGGTCGAAATCGCCTCGTCCGGCGCGGAAGAAGACCGTGTCGGCAGGCAGCGGGCCCTGCGCGTCGATGCCGTCGGCGCGGCAGGCGTCCAGCGCCGGCTCGATCTTGGCCTCTTCCTCGCCGTGCCCGAACAGGCCGTTCTCCCCCGCGTGCGGGTTGATGCCGCACACCGCGATGCGGGGCGCGGCGACGCCGGAGTCCACCAGCGTGCGGTGGCCGCGTCGCACGGTGCGCTCGACCAGTCCGGGTTCGATCCGCTCGATGGCGTCGATGAGCCCGATGTGCGTGGTCACGTGGATGACCCGCACCGTCCCGGTGGACAGCATCATCGACACCTCCGGCACACCGCACAGCTCGGCGAGCAGTTCGGTGTGCCCGGGGTAGCGGTGCCCGGCGGAATGCAGCGCGGCCTTGTTCAGCGGCGCGGTGCAGATCGCCTGCACCTGCCCTGCCATCGCCAGCTCGGCGGCCTTGGCGACGTAGCGGTAGGCGCCTTCACCGGCCAGCGCGGAGAGCTCCCCGAAGGGCAGGTCCGGCGGGATGCCGCCGAGGTCGAGCACCTCGATGGTGTCCGGGTCCTCGGTGGCCTCGGCCGGTCCGGAGACCGGTTTGACGCGCACGTCGATCCCGCAGATCTCGGCGGCCCGGGTCAACCGGGCGGCATCGCCGATCACCACCGGGCGGGCCAGGCCCTGCAGCTCGGGTTCGGCGAGCGCGCGCACGATCACTTCGGGCCCGACTCCAGCGGCGTCGCCCATGGTGACGGCGATGGCAGGCAAGGTCACGCGACGGCCCTTCCGCAGCGCACCGCGGACACCGCGCGGTGCAGGGTGTCCGGCGCACCGAACGCGCCGGCCTTGGTGATGACGTAACCGGGCTCCTTCTCGATGGTGCGGCCCAGCACCACACCGGGTTCCAGCTCGTTGAGCAGCCGTAACCCGCTGACCCCGCGTCTGCCGAGGACGGCGCGGGCGGTTTCGCCGCCGGTGAGCACCAGCAGCCCGGCCCGTTCGGTCGCCGGTGCGCACACCTCCGCGAGCGCGGCGGTGAGCTCTCGTGCCAGGCACGCTTCCACCGGGCCATCCACGGTGACCAGCACGTCACCGGTGCACAGCGCGTCGTGGAGTTGTTCGCCGATGCGCGCGAGCGCGGCGGGCTCGGCGTCGACGAGGGCGCGCGCCGAGAGCCGACGGGTGTGCCCGAAGCGTTCGGCGAGGTAGTCGGCCTGCTGGCGGGAGACGCGGTGGGCGCTGCCGACCACGGCCAGCACGGGTCCGTCGACCGGAGGTGGCGGTTCGATGTCGTATCCGGGGCGCAGCAGTTCGGCCAGCGCGTCGGCCAGGCCGGCGGCTCCCACCCAGTGCGGCGGGGTGGCCGCGGCGGAGCCCGCGGTGGCCACGGCGCGCAGGTCGCTCTCCGACACCGCGTCGCAGATGACCACGTCGGCTTCGGTGAGCAGCTGCGCGACCCGTTGGCGCAGCTGCGCGGGCTTGCCGCGCACCGAGGCCAGGGCGACGTGGCGGACTTTCAGCCCGTCCAGCGCGGAAGCGATGTCCGCCGGAGGGTCGTCGGGTTCGGTGTTCCAGGAATCGGTGTGGTGCAGCGGGATTCCGTTGATGTGCACGACTCCGCCGAGCACGGTGCGACCGGTGGCCGGCGAGGCCGGGCACAGCAGCACCCCCGCTCCGTCGGCGTGCTCGACGATCGCACCGACTTCGGCGGACACGTTGCCGCGAAGCGTGGAATCGATCTTCTTGAAAACGACGCGGCCTTGCGCGTGCCCGTCCAGTGCCTCGTGCACGCGCTTGGCGGCGAGATCGGGTTCGATGTGCCTGCTGTCGGTGTCGGCCACGAACACCTCGGCGTCACCGGTGTCGTCCAACGCCAGCAGAGTGCGCATTTCGCGCAGCGCGAAGGGGACTCCGGAATCACCGGCACCGCTGAGGTCATCGGCCACGACCAGGACTCGCGATCCCATGATCACCTGCTCTTCTGCTCGCCGAAACACCCAACGAGCACCCCCCGTCGGGCTTGGTCTAACCATAGAGATCGCTGCGCGAATCACGCAATAGTCCTATCCAGCGAGTGCACAGTGCGCAACGTTGTGCGCGATGTGGCAGACGGCGGGCGCTAGTCGACTTCGGTGACCATTCCCGCTGGTAGGTGTTCCGAGAGCAGGTCCAGGAGCCGGTCGGCGTCGACCGGTTTGGTCAGGTACTCCGTTGCGCCCGCCGCGATGCTCTGCTCGCGGTCGCCCTTCATCGCCTTGGCGGTCACGGCGATGATGGTCAGATTCCGGTAGCGGGGCATCTCGCGGATCATGCGGATGGCCTCGTTGCCGTCCAGCTGCGGCATCATCACGTCCATCAGCACGATGACGATGTCGTTGTGCCTGCGCAGTTCCCGGAGCGCGCCCAGCGCGTTGTCGGCGTGCACGACCAGCAGCCCGTGCTGTTCCAGCAGCACCCGCATGGCGTGCACGCTACGCTCGTCGTCGTCGACGACCAGCACCTTCTCCGAGTTGAACTGCAGCGCGCCGCGTTGTCCGGGCTCGGCGGTGCGGTGCACGTGCGGCTTCGTCTCCCGGTTGAGCAGCTCGCTGGAGCGCAGCGGCGGATCGATGCCTTCGGCGGAGACGTCCAGGCTGCTCTCGGCCTCGGACGGAACCCGCTGGTGCGGCGGTATTTCGGTCACGGAGGCTTCGACCGCGGGCGTCTCGATCGCGAGCGTCTCGTCGTCCGCAGGCGCTACCTCGGGAGCTGTTTCGTCGTCCGCGGGTTCCACCACCTGAGGCGGTGTGTCGGCAGCGGGTTCGCTCGGCAGGAAGAGGCTGAAGGTGCTGCCCTGGCCGGGTTCGCTGCGCACCTGCAGCTCGCCGCCGAGCAGCGTGGTCAGCTCCCGGCTGATCGACAGCCCCAGGCCCGTGCCGCCGTACTTGCGCACCGTGGTGCCGTCGACCTGCTGGAACGCTTCGAAGATCAGCGACAGCTTGTCGGCGGGGATGCCGATCCCGGTGTCGCGCACCGAGAACACGATGCGCTGCCGGGCCCGGCGCAGCGCCCCGCTGTTGACCTCGGTGGGCTGGGCCGGGCGGATCCGCAGTTCGACGCTGCCTCGGTCGGTGAACTTCACCGCGTTGGCCAGCAGGTTGCGCACGATCTGCTCCAGCCGGCTGCGGTCGGTGTGCACGCTCGACGGCAGCGACGGCGCGACGACGACCCGGAAGTCCAGGCCCTTCTCCGCGGCGACCGGCCGGTACATGGACTCCACGCTGCGCGCCAGCTCGCCGAGCTCGACGTCCTCGGGCAGCAGGTTCATCTGCCCGGCTTCCACCTTGGAGAGGTCGAGCACGTCGTTGATCAGCTGCAGCAGGTCCGATCCGGCCTGGTGCACCGTCTTGGCCAGGTCCACCTGCTGCGGGGTGAGGTTGCCGTCCATGTTGTCGGCGAGCAGCTTGGCCAGGATCAGCACGCTGTTGAGCGGTGTCCGCAGCTCGTGGGACATGTTGGCCAGGAACTCCGACTTGTAGGCCGAGGCCTGCGAGAGCTGGCGGGCGCGTTCTTCGAGCTCCTGCCGAGCCTGCTCGATCTCGATGTTCTTGAGCTCGATGTCCTTGTTCCGGCTGGCCAGCAGCGCGGCCTTGTCCTCCAGCTCGATGTTGGAGCGCTGCAGCTCGTCCTGCTGGTTCTGCAGCTGCTCGGAACGGGCCTGCAACTCGCTGGCCAGGTGCTGGGACTCACCGAGCAGCGCTTCGGTGCGCGTGTTGACCACGATGGTGTTGACCTCGACGCCGATGGACTCCTTGAGCCGGTCCAGCAGGTCCAGGTGCACCGAGCTGAACCGGTGGATCCCGGCGAGCTCGATCACGCCGAGCACCGCGCCCTCGAACAGCACCGGCACGATGGCCACGCTGATCGGCGCCGAGGCGCCCAGCCCCGAGGTGATGTGGATGTGGTCCGGCGGCGCGTCCTCCACCAGGATCGACCTGCGGTCCACGGCCGCCTGCCCCACCAGGGACTCCCCGAACTCGAACCGCAGCGGCGGGCCCTCGCGCGCCGGCGGGCTGCCGTAGCCCGCGGTGTGCTCCAGGTAGCGGTGGCCGTCCTCGGCGGTGCGGGTCAGGAAGAACGCGCCGTGGTGGGCCGACACCAGCGGCGCGAGCTCGGACATGATCAGCTGCGCGAGCGCGTCGAGGTCGTGCTGGCCCTGCATCAGCGCGGAGATCCGCGCCAGGTTCGTCTTGAGCCAGTCCTGCTCCTGGTTGGCGCGGGTCGTCTCCTTGAGGTTGCTGATCATCGCGTTGATGTTGTCCTTGAGCTCAGCTACCTCGCCGGAGGCGTCGACGGTGATCTGCCTGGTCAGGTCCCCTTCGGTGACCGCGGTGGCGACCTGGGCGATGGCACGGACCTGGGTGGTCAGGTTCCCGGCGAGCCGGTTGACGCTCTCGGTCAGCCGCCGCCACGTGCCGGAGACGTCGGCGACCTCCGCCTGGCCGCCGAGCTTGCCCTCGGTGCCCACCTCGCGGGCCACCCGCGTGACCTCGGCGGCGAACGCCGAGAGCTGATCGACCATCGTGTTGATCGTCGTCTTGAGCTCCAGGATCTCGCCGCGCGCGTTGACGTCGATCTTCTTGGACAGATCGCCGCGCGCCACGGCCGTGGTCACCTGGGCGATGCCGCGCACCTGGTTTGTCAGGTTGTCGGCCATGATGTTGACGTTGTCGGTGAGGTCCTTCCAGATCCCCGCCACGCCGTACACCCGCGCCTGGCCGCCGAGCTTGCCCTCGGTGCCCACCTCGCGGGCCACCCGCGTGACCTCGGCGGCGAACGCCGAGAGCTGATCGACCATCGTGTTGATCGTGTTCTTGAGCTGCAGGATCTCGCCCTGCGCGTCGACGTCGATCTTCTGCGTCAGATCACCGGCCGCCACCGCCGTGGCGACGTTGGCGATGTCGCGCACCTGGCTGGTGAGGTTGTCGGCCATGAAGTTCACCGAGTCCGCCGACAGCGCCCACCCGCCCTCGACGTCCCCGTCGAGGGCGACCGGGGCGACCGGCAGCTGACCGCGCGCCACCGACTCCCCCACCCGCTGCAGCTCACCGGCCAGCCGCTGGTTGCGCTCGGCCACCTCGTTGTAGATCGCGGCCGCTTCCGCCGCGGCACCGTCGCCGGTGACCACCAGGCGACGCCGGAAGTTGCCGTCACGCAGCTCCCGCAGGGCGGGCAGCAACCGGGCCAGCACCTGTTCGGCGTCGTCGCGGTCCGGCGGTTGTGACATCGACGCCCTCCTCCCGCTCCGGCGCCTCAGTGCTTGTTGCGGGAATCGCGGTCCAGCCGCAGTTCGGTGGCCAGCACCGCGGCCTCGCTGCGGTGCCGCATCGCCAGCTTGGCCAGCATCTGCGACACGTAGTTCTTGATTGTCTTCTCGGCCAGCACCATCCGCTCGGCGATCTCGCGGTTGGTCATGCCCTCGCCGATGAGCTCCAGCACCTGCCGCTCGCGGGCGGTGAGCTCCCGCAGCGGGTCGGCCTTCTCCTGCTCCTTGCGCAGCCAGTTGAGCATGGCCTCGGTCCGCTGCGGGCTCAGCAGCGACTTGCCCGCGCCGACCGTGCGCAGGGCGCTGACCAGCTCCTGGCTGACCACGCCCTTGAGCACGAATCCGCTGGCGCCGGCCATGATCGCGTCCATCAGGGCCTCGTGATCGTCGAACGAGGTCAGGATCAGGCAGCGCAGCTCCGGCAGCTGGGAGCGAAGCTCGCGGCACAGCTCGACGCCGTTGCCGTCGGGCAGACGCACGTCGAGCACCGCGACCTGGGGGTTCCGCTTCGGCACCCAGGCCAGCGCCTCGGCCACGCTGCCCGCCTCTCCCACCAGTTCCAGGTCTTGCTCGGCATCGACCAGCGCGGCGATGCCGCGCCTGATCACGTCGTGGTCATCGACCACGAACACCCGTGTCGTCATCTCACTTCCCGGCGCAGATCGTCTCCACGAAGTGCGCGAGCTGGTCTTCGCCGATGTGCTGGGCGAGATCGGCCTGACTGATCATGCCTACCAACCGGTGGTCGGATATCACCGGCATCCGGCGGATCTTGTGCTCTTCCATCATCGTCAGCACCTGGTCGACGTCCGCGCGCGCATCGATCCAGTGTGGCGCTCCCTGCGCCAACTCGCCCGCTTTGACCTGTGCCGGGTCGCGGCCCTCCGCGCAACAGCGGAGCACGATGTCGCGATCGGTGATGATGCCGTGCAGCCGGTCGTCCTGCCCGCAGATCGGCAGCGAACCGACGTCGAGATCGCGCATCATCTGCGCGGCCTTGAAGAGGGTTTCGTTCTCCCCGATGCACTCCGCACCAGGATGCATGATGTCGCGAGCCGTGGTCATGATCGGCCTCCTCTTCGTTGCGTTTGTGGGACGTTCCCGCACTACCCGAGGTCCGTGTGACCGAAACCCGCGTGATCGGATACAGAATCCGAAACCGGCGTCGAGCCCTCGACCGCCTCGACGCCGGGTGCGCCGGACTCAGTACTCGTGCATCAAGCGGTCGAACGCGGAGTTGGCCGCCGACCACTCGAGCGTGAGCACCTCCGCGGGAACCTCCGAGCGCGGTTCTGCGTCCACGGTGACGACGAAGCCGCGGTCGGCGCGCCGGCGGCGCAGCTGCACCAGCCGACCACCGGTCGACCTGCCGATGCGCTCGCCCTGGTCGTTGGACTCGATCTGCCCTGGTTGCAGGGTTGCTGTGCTGAATTCCGCCATGCCCCCATTGGACCGCACCTGGTCAAGCGGGGCACGCGCGAACGCCCACCCGATCATCGACCGGGTGGGCGTTGTGCGGTGAGCCGGTCACCGCGCCGTGGTGCGGAAGCGACGCAGGCGCAGGCTGTTGCCGACGACGAACAGGGAGCTGAACGCCATCGCCGCACCGGCGATCATCGGGTTGAGCAGCCCGGCCGCCGCCAGCGGCAGCGCCGCCACGTTGTAGGCCAGCGCCCAGAACATGTTGCCCCGGATGGTCGTCAGCGTGCGCCGCGACAGCCGGATCGCGTCCACCGCGGCGCGCAGGTCTCCGCGCACCAGCGTCAGGTCACCGGCTTCGATGGCGATGTCGGTGCCGGTTCCCATGGACAGGCCGAGGTCGGCCTGCGCCAGGGCCGCGGCGTCGTTGACGCCGTCGCCGACCATCGCCACCGCCTTGCCCTCGCCCTGCAGGCGCTTGACGACCTCGACCTTGTCGGCGGGCATGACCTCGGCGATGACCTCGTCGATGCCGACCTGCGCGGCGACCGCGGCGGCCACCGCCGCGTTGTCGCCGGTGAGCAGCACCGGGGTCAGGTCGAGCTCGCGCAGCTGCGAGATCGCCTGCTGCGACGTCGGTTTCACCGTGTCGGCCACGACCAGCACGGCACGCACCGCGCCGTCCCAGGCCACGACGATCGCGGTCTTGCCCTCGGACTCGGCCGCCGCCTTGGACTCCGCGAGCGGTCCGTCGAGGCGCAGGCCCCACTGCTCCAGCAGCGCCGCGCGACCGGCCAGCGCCGCACGCCCCTCGACGACCCCCTGGACGCCGAGACCTTCCAGGTTGGCGAACTCGCCGACCTCCGGGAGCTCACCGACCTCGTGGCGCGCACCGGTGGTGATGGCGCGGGCGATGGGGTGCTCGGAGGCGTTCTCCACGGCTCCGGCCACGCGCAGCGCCTCGTCGCGACCGGTGCCCTCGGCGGTGTGCACGTCGAGCAGCTGCATCCGCCCGGTGGTCACGGTTCCGGTCTTGTCCAGCACGACCGTGTCGATCCGCCGGGTGGACTCCAGGACCTGCGGTCCCTTGATGAGCACTCCCAGCTGCGCGCCGCGACCGGTTCCCACCAGCAGCGCGGTCGGCGTGGCCAGGCCCATCGCGCAGGGGCAGGCGATGATCAGCACCGCCACCGCGGCGGTGAACGCCGCCGTCACCGGTTGCCCGGCGACCAACCAGCCCAGCAGGGTCAGCAGCGCCAGGCCGATCACGATCGGCACGAACACCGCCGACACGCGGTCGGCGAGCCGCTGGATCTGCGCCTTGCCGGTCTGGGCCTCCTCGACCATGCGCGCCATCTGCGACAGCTGGGTGTCGGACCCGATCTGGGTGGCGCGCACGACCAGCCGGCCACCGGCGTTGACGGTCGCACCCACGACCGCGTCACCCGGGCCGACCTCGACGGGAACGGATTCACCGGTGAGCATCGAGGCGTCGACGGCCGAACCGCCCTCCTCCACCACGCCATCGGTGGCGATCTTCTCCCCGGGGCGGACCACGAAGCGATCGCCGACGGCCAGCTGCGCCGTGGGCACCCGGACCTCTGCACCCTCGCGGAGCACCGCCACGTCCTTGGCGCCCAGTTCCAGCAGCGCCCGCAGCGCGGCTCCGGCACGACGCTTGGCGCGCGACTCGAAGTAGCGCCCGGCCAGCACGAACGTGGTGACCGCGGCGGCGACCTCCAGGTAGATCGAGCTCGTGGCATCGCCGCGTTCGATGGTCAGCGCGAACGGGTGGGTCATGCCGGGCATGCCCGCGTGCCCGAACAGCAGCGCGTAGAGCGACCAGAGGAACGCCGCGAGCGTGCCCATCGACACCAGGGTGTCCATGGTCGCCGCGCCGTGCCGCAGGTTCAGCCAGGCCGCGCGGTGCAGCGGCCAGCCGCCCCAGACCACCACCGGCGCGGCCAGCACGAGCGAGATCCACTGCCAGTAGGTGAACTGCAGGGCCGGCACCATCGCGAGCACCACGACCGGCGCCGACAGGGCCAGCGAACCGAGCAGCCGCTGCCGCAGCGCGTCGGCAGGTTCCTCCTGCTCCGGCTCCGCGGTGGGCAGCGCGGCACCGTAACCGGCCGCTTCGACGACCTCGACCAACCGCTGCGGATCGAGGCCGTCCGGCGCGGTGACCTGCGCCTTCTCCGTGGCGTAGTTGACGCTGGCGGCGACGCCGTCGAGCTTGTTGAGCTTGCGCTCGATCCGGTTGGCGCACGAAGCGCAGGTCATGCCGGTGATCGCCAGCTCGACGGTCCGGTCCGTGGAGCGCTCTACCGTGGTCATGCCAGTTCCCTTCGCGCCGTCCGGTCCGTCATGAGGCCAGCTCGTAGCCGGCCTCTTCAACAGCCGCGCGCACAGCGGCCTCCTGCGCGCTGCCGACGACGGTGACCGCACCGCTGGGCAGGTCGACCTTCACGTCGGTCACACCGTCGATGGCGCCGACCTCCTCGGTCACCGAAGCCACGCAGTGCTGGCAGGTCATTCCGGTCACGTGGTAGGTCGTCTCGCTCATCGGTCCATCCCTCTCGGTTCGCGGGTTGCACGCCGACGCCTCGCGCCGACACCCCGAATCTATACCCCCAGGGGGTACCTCTTCAAGCCAGGTCCGATGTCAATTCAGAATACCCCTCCGGGGTAGTACCACCTGCGGTGGAGCCGGGAGTCGGCGACGCCCGGCTCCACCGGCGGACTCACGCGGTCACGATCTGGTCGCCCTCCACCCGGACCGGGATCGAGGCCAGCGGGCGATCCGCCGGACCCTTGTTCCCCGAGCCGGACAGCGCGTCGAAGACCGAACCGCGGCAAGGGCACGTCAGCTCCGCGACCTCGGGCTTGACCGGGCAACCCTGGTGCGTGCGGGCGGCGTCGAAGGCCACCACCGCGGAGTCGTCCGGCCTGGCCACTATGGCCTGCCTGCCGTCGGGCACCTGCACCGGGACCACACCCCCGACGGGTACCGAGGCCGGCGGGGTCAGCGACTACCCCGACGGCGCGGGCTGCTGGTGCGGAGCGGGCTGCTGCGGCTGTCCACCGAGATCACCGAGACCGGGCCGGGGACCGAGAAGACCGCCGTGCTCGAGGTGACGACACCCGTGCGACGCAACGACACCCGTTCGCTGGAACTGCGCACGCCCAACGGCCCGGCGATGCTGACGCAGGCCGTCACGCGATGACGCGGTGGTCCTCGGCCAGCGCCTTGGCGCGGGTCAGCAGTTCCTCCGGCAGCGCCGCCGGATCGAGCCCGCAGCGCTGGTCGTAGGCGGCGATGACCGAGTCCTCGAACCCGTCCAGCGAACGACCGGGGGCCTCATCGGCGATGGAACCGACCGAGTCGTCGTCGAAGGGCAGGTCCAGGGCGCGGTAGACCTCGGTGAGCAGCGGTCGCAGCACGTCGGCGTCGTCGAGGATCGCCACCGCGCTGAACAGCCACGCGCCGCGCACCATCCGCTGCGCCGTGCCGACGAGCTTGACCTGTCCCCGGGCGTTGACGCTGTGCGCGCCAGGGCAGTACTCCCCCGGCACCGCCCCGACCTGCGCGTCGATTCCGTGCTGAGCGAGGACCTCGGACCACAGCTCGGCGTAGCCGACGAACCGCTCCTCCAAGCCCGCCAGCCGCCCCGGATCGGGCCCGGCGTGGTCGACGACCAGCGAGTTCTCGGTGTAGGCGACCGCCCGTCCCCCAGGCGCCCGCAGCACCGGCGTGAACCCGGCGTCCCGCGCGGCGGCGACGGCGTCCGGGAACCCCGGCAGCAGGCTGTCCCGGCGGCCGAAGGCCACCACCCGCGCCTCGGGCCGGTAGATCCGGAGCGCCGCTCCGGCCTCGCCCGCGCTGATCCGCCGCAGCATCGCGTGCGCCGTGGCCACCTCCAGCGCTTGATCCCCGCCCACGCCCAACGCCCCGCGCAACAACTCCACGGCGACAGTCTACGCAGCGCAGAACGCCGCGATCGCAGCGGAAACCGCGCGGCCGACCTCCGCTGGACGCGCGGGAACCGTCAGCCCAGCAGCGGCGTTCCGTTGAACACCGCGAGCTCCTCGCGGTAGAACTCCAGGCCGATCCCGTTGGGGTCGCGGATGTAGAGGCTGTCGTCGATGCCCCGGTCCGGACCGACGTAGCTGATGCCGGCCTCGTCGAGCCGCTCGCGGGCGGCGGCGAAGTTGTCGGCGTCGGTGGACAGCGCGATGTGCTGCACCGCGCCGATCGTCTCCTCGAACGGCGGGTGGTCGTGACCGGGGAAGTCGAAGAACCCCAGGAGGTTGCGGTTGCCGACGTCGAAGAAGAAGTGGCTGGAACCCGCGTAGTCGCGGTTCTCCACCAGCTCGACCAGCGGGAAGCCCAGCAGCTCCTGGTAGAAGCGGATGGTCTCCTCGACGTCCTTGCAGATCAGCGCGACGTGGTGGAAGCCCTTGACGGTCGGCGCCGGACGCTTCCCGCTCGGCATCAGGTACTGGTCGCGAAGCTCGTCGCGGCGGGTCCGGATGGCCTCCAGCTCGGCCCCTTGCGGCTGCGGCATGGTCAAACTCCTTTCGATTTCAACCAATCTTATGCCAACCCGGCGACCCGGCGATCAGCCGAACTCCGGCGAGCCGCTCGTCACGACGCGCTGACCTGCGCTCGCCCGTGTCAGGCTGAACCCGTGAACGAAGGCCGACTGGCGACCTACCGGCGGAAGCGCGACTTCGAGCGCACCGCCGAGCCCCGCGGCGACGGCACCACCGGAACCGGCGACCGCTTCGTCGTGCAGCGCCACCGCGCCCGCCGCAGGCACTACGACCTGCGGCTGGAGTTCGACGGCGCGCTCCTGAGCTGGGCGGTGCCCAAGGGGCCGACGCTGGACCCCTCGGTGCGCCGGATGGCCGTGCAGGTCGAGGACCACCCGCTCGAGTACACCGACTTCGAGGGCACCATCCCGGCGGGCGAGTACGGCGGCGGCGACGTGATCGTCTGGGACCGCGGCACCTGGACTCCGGGAGAGGACGACACGGCCGCCGCCCTCGAAGCCGGCACCCTGCACTTCGAGCTGCACGGCGAGAAGCTGCGCGGGCGGTTCGTGCTGGTCCGGCGCGGCGAGAAGCAATGGCTGCTGCTGCACAAGCGCGACGAGCACGCCGAGGACGGCTGGGACCCCGAGCAGCACCCGAGGTCGGTCAAGAGCGGTCGCACCAACGAGGAGGTCGCCGCCGACCCGGATGCGATGTGGCGCGGAGACCTGCCGGCCGACCAGGCCGAGATCCGGCTCCACCCGAGCTGGGAACCACCGACCGATTCCGAGCTCGCCGAGCTGGAAGGACTCAGGCCCAAGGGGACCTGGAACCTGCAGGGCCACCGGATCTCCCTGACCAACCTGGACAAGGTCCTCTTCCCGGGCCGCGACGGCGAGGAGCCGATCACCAAGCGCGAGCTGGTCGCCTATTACGCTCAGATCGCGCCGGTGATGCTGCCGTACCTGGCCGGACGGGCGCTCAACAGCCACCGCTTCCCCAACGGCGTGGACTCCCCCGGCTTCTGGCACAAGCAGGCTCCGAGCCACGCCCCGGAGTGGCTGTCGACCTGGGAGTACCCCGGCGCCGACGCCGACGACGTGCAGCGCTACATCGTCCCGGACAGCCCCGCCGCACTCGCCTGGCTGGCCAACTACGCCGCGCTCGAACTGCACCCGTGGACCTCGCCGACCAGCGACGTGGACCATCCGAGCTGGGCGCTGTTCGACATCGACCCCGGCGAGCAGACGAGCTTCGACGAGGTGCTGACGCTGGCGAGGCTGCACCGGGCGGCGATGGATCACCTGGGCGTCGTCGCGAAACCGAAGGTGACCGGCCAGCGCGGCATCCAGATCTGGGTTCCGATCGAGCCGCGCTACACCTACGCCGAGACCCGGGCGTGGGTGGAGAAGGTGTCGCGCGCCGTCGGCAACACCGTCCCGGAACTCGTCAGCTGGGCGTGGACGAAGACCGAACGGCGCGGGCTGGCGCGGCTGGACTACACGCAGAACGTCCTCAACAAGACGCTGGTCGCCCCCTACAGCGCCCGCCCCCGGCCCGGCGCCCCGGTCTCGGTCCCCCTCGAGTGGGACGAGCTCGACGATCCCGACCTCACCCCGGACCGCTGGACCATCCGCACCGTCCTCGACCGCCTCGCCACCACCGGCGACCCCTTCGCCGACCTCCTCAACCACCCCCAACCCCTCCCCGCGGTCTGACCCCCAACCCCAACCCGACCTCCCAAACCGACCCCACTCACGGTCAATTTCACTCCCCACTGAACCCATCATCACTACCGATTCAACTTCGTCGACCGGAGTTCCACTGAAATCCGGGACCGGAGTTCCACTGAAATCCGGACCCCGAGTTCCACTGAAATCTGGTCAGTGGGGGTGGGTTGGGGGTTGCGGGTGGGGGTAGCGGGTGTCGAGGAGGCCTTGGCACCAGGCCTGGTTGGCTTCGATGCTGATCCGGGTGGTGCGGGCGATCCTCAGGCGGAGCGGGAGGTCGTCCTGCGTGAGCGGATCGCCTGCGTCGTCGGTGAGCAGCGGCGCCCGGTCGTCGTCGCGGAGGCCGAGTCGCCGGCGGAGGCGGCGGAGCGCCGTCGTGTCCGGGAGGTCGGCCAGGGTCAGGGCGGTCAGGTCTTCGTGGGTGCGGCCGGACTTGAGCAGGATTCCGGCGAGGCGCTCCTGCTCCGCCGCGTGGGCCTTGCGCAGGAACACCGCGCGGAGCTCGTCGAGCTCACCGGCGGCGAGGCCGGGGAACGCCGCGTCGAAGCCCTCCCCCGCCGCGACGCCGGCGTTGATCTCCTCGGCCGCGAAGTGGTCGAGCAGGCGAACCGAGACGCGGCCGACCCCGGGCAACGAGCTCAGCGCGCCGTGGGCGTCGGCGACCATCAGGTAGGCGAAGTTCGGTGCGCAGAAGTAGGTCGGCAGCCGCAGGTCGACCTCCACCCCGTCGCCGCGCACCTCGCACCGGGCGACGAACCCGAGCTCGGTGATCGGCCGGTCCAGCTCCGGATCGACCACCGAGCCCAGCGCCCGCACCACCACGTCGGTGTCCACAGTGGAGGCCGCGGTCATCGGGCCACCGCCTCCCGCGCGGACGGGATCTGCACCGGCACCTCGATGTCGTAGAGCTTGGCCATGTTCAGGCCCAGGACCTTGCGCTTGACGTCGGGGGTGAGCACGCCGTACTCGGACTGCATGTCCTCCGGGATCTGGAAGTCCACGAACTTCTCGATCAGCCACTGCGGCGTCCAGATCGCGTAGTCGCTGGCGAAGGTCAGCCGGTTCTCGTCCAGCCAGTAGAGCAGTTCACCGATGATCTGGGCGAAGTAGCGCGGCCGGGAGTGGATGAACGGCATCGCCACCGCCAGACCGCCGTAGACGTTGGGCTCCTGCGTGGCGATCCAGCAGAAGTCCTCCAGCCTCGGCAGGCCGCAGTGCTCGACGATGAAGTTCAGCTCCGGGAACTCGGTGGCCGCGTCGTCGACGTCGGCGACGTCGAAGGCGTCCCGGTTGAGCGGGTAGATCGTCGGCCCCTTGTGCACGTGGATGTTGCGGATCCCCAGCTCCTGGCACTTGTCCAGGTACCGGTATGACCACGGGTCGGAGAGCTTCCAGCCCTTGGAGGCGCCCTTCCACTCGGCGGTGTAGAGCTTCACGCCGCGCAGGTTCCAGCGCTCCGCCTGCCGCTCCAGCGCGGTCAGGCCCTCCTCCTCGTCGCGCGGGTCCCAGCTGCCGTTGACGATGAAGCGATCCGGGTACTTCTCGGCGAGGGTGCCGTCCCGTTCTGTCGTGTTGAAGCCGTTGACGAAGAAGTCGGTCAGGTAGGTCGGCTGGAAGATGGCCTTGTCGACGTAACCGACCTCGAACAGGTCGTGCAGCACGTCCTGCTCGCTCTGCAGCTGGAAGTGCTCCAGCGACCACTTGTGCTCCTCCGGGCTGAGGTTGGAGTGGTAGTCGTAGAAGCAGTTGAGGAACCCCGTGCCGTAGCGGTTGGCCTGGTTCGCGGGCGTGCCATCCCAGAAGTGGATGTGCCCGTCCACGATGAAGTACTGCTCGTCGCCCTTGACGTACATGTCCGGTTCCTTCCTATGGCACGAGAATCGCTCGACCGCCGGGAATGCGGCCTGCGTCGAGATCGGCGAGCGCGCCGAGCGCCTCGTCCAGCCCGTACTCGCGGGTGCGCAGCGAGACCTGGCCTCGCGCGGTCAGCGCCATCAGCTCGTCGAGGTCGTTGTAGGAGCCGACGAGGTTGCCGATCACGTTGATCTCGCGGGAGATCACGTCGATGGTCGGGATGTCGACCCGCCCGCCGTAGCCGATGACGAAGTACGAGCCCGCCTGCCTGGTCATCGCCACGCCTTCGGCTTCGGTACCGCCTTCACCGACGAAGTCGAGCACCACGTGGGCACCCTTGCCTGCGGTGATCTCCAGCGCGGTGTCCACGTGCGAGCCGTCGGCGAGCACCGAGTGGTGGGCACCGAGCTGCGTCGCGAGGTCCAGCGCCTCCTGCGAGCGGTCGATGACGGTGATCTCGGCGGGCGTCATGGCCAGCAACGACTGCAGACCGATGTGGCCGAGGCCGCCCGCGCCGATGAGGATCACGTGGGTGCCCGCGTGCAGCAGCGGCACGGCCTTGCGCACCGCGTGGTAGGCCGTGAGCCCGGCATCGGCCAGCGCGGCGACGTCGGCGGGCGCCAGGCCGTCGTCGAGGCGCACCACCGAGCGGGCGTTGGTCAGCATCAGCTCGGCCATGCCGCCGTCGGCGTTGATGCCCGGGAAGCTGGAGTTCTCGCAGTGCACGTCGTCGCCGGAGCGGCAGGCCCGGCAGAGCCCGCAGGTCACCAGCGGGTGCAGGATGACGCGGTCACCGGGAGCGGTGTTGCTGACGGCGGAGCCGACCTCGCGGACCGTTCCGGCGTTCTCGTGGCCGATGACGTAGGGCAGCGCGACGCCGCTCTTGTCCTTCCACTGGCCTTCGATGATGTGCAGGTCGGTCCGGCACACCCCGGCCGCGTTGATCTCCACCAGCACGTCCCAGGGGCCGGTGACCTCGGGATCCGGGACCGATTCGACGACAGGCTTCTGCTCGTACTCGTGCACGCGTACCGCTCGCACCGCCGACCACCTCCGGCTCGACCAGGACGGGTCCGTCCCAGGTTGCGCCGAAGCGGCCATGACCGCCCGTCGGGCCGGACCGTCTGGTTCGGTCAAGTCGGGCGATCAGCGATGCCGCTCGCGGGATGCTCACCGCGCCGAGCGGATCAGGCGTCGACCCAGCCGTGGCGGACGGCGATCTGGGTGAGCTTCTGGCGGACCTGCAGGATCTGCTCTGCGGTCATCGTCGGCGCGGAGGTCAGCAACGCTTCGGTGACGGTCTCGTGGAACTCCTTCGCCGAGAGCACGTCGAAGAGCTCCTCCTCCGGCGGCTGCTCGCCGGGAGGGGCCGACTGGCGCAGGATGTGGACGTTGGAGGCCTTGGGGCCCCGGTCGCTGTCCTCGGGGTCGAACTCGACGACCACACCGGGGGCGACCAGCCGCTTGTCGAAGGTCAGGTCGTTGACGTGGATGAAGACGTCCTCGCCACCGCCGTCGGGTGCCACGAACCCGTATCCGCGCACCTCGTCGAACCGGACGACCTTGCCCGTGACCATCTGCCGCTCCCCACCTTCACCCCGTACCCGAACCGCAGGTCAGGCACTCTACCCGCGGTCACATCGGCGAGGCGAACCCAGTGGCGGTGCGGACCTCGGCACTACCGTCGCGGCATCGGTATGTCGGTGTCGGGCCGGCTGCGTTCCTTGGGACCGTGCTCGATGAAGTCCGCGGCGAACTTGATCCCCGCCTGGTAGGCCTCCACCCGGGCACGCCCGATCTCGGCCTCGATCGTCTCCGGGTGCAGCTCCTCCGCCAGCGAGCGCATCTCCGCCAACCTGCTGCGGGTCTCCTCATCCATCCTGTGCGCCATCCTTCCGCGTGAACATCTCCGGAGATCCTCACTGGTTTTCACGTTCTTCGCACGGCCGACGGTCAGGCTAGACCCGAGCCGCGGGCGATCCCGATCAGGTGAGGACCGCACTGCCGTTACCCCGGACACGACCCTGGGTCACCGGTGACGATCTGCGGATACGATCCGCCGGGCAGCAGGCGGCAACGGCGCGGAGGCGGCATGAGCAACGGGGAACTGCGGCTGGAAGTCGATCAGAAAGTGGCCCAGATCACGATCGACAACGCCGGCAAGCGCAACGCGATGAACGCCGCCATGTGGCGACGGCTGCCCGAACTGCTCGCCGAGGCC
Organism: Saccharopolyspora sp. NPDC049357; assembly: GCF_040677225.1. Taxonomy (NCBI): domain Bacteria; kingdom Bacillati; phylum Actinomycetota; class Actinomycetes; order Pseudonocardiales; family Pseudonocardiaceae; genus Saccharopolyspora; species Saccharopolyspora sp. NPDC049357. Next base: position 160,693 of record NZ_JBFAQJ010000012.1, read on the forward strand.
ACCGCCGACCCCGAGGTCCGGGTCGTGGTCCTCACCGGCGCCGGAGACGCGTTCTGCGCCGGTGCGGACATCTCCGAGCTGCACGAGATCGAGGGCCCGGAAGGCAGCGCCACCGAACCGGCGGAACGGGCTCTGCTGGAGTGCCCGCTGCCGACGATCGCGCTGGTCAACGGCCTGTGCATCGGTGGCGGCTGCCAGCTGGCGGCGGCCTGCGATCTGCGCATCGCCGCCGAGTCCGCCGTTTTCGGCATCACCCCGGCCAAGCTCGGCGTGGTGTACCCGCCTTCGAGCATCGCGCGGCTGACCGAGCTGGTCGGTCCGTCGGCGGCGAAGTTGCTGCTGTTCTCCGCGGACTTCTTCAACGCGCCGCGCGCCCTGGCCATGCGACTGGTCGACGAGGTCGTCGCCGATCCGGCGGAGCGGGTGGCCGAGCTGGCCGGGACCATCGCGGCACGCTCCCAGCTGAGCGTGCGCGCGGCCAAGGAGCTGGTGGACCTGGCCGGACGCGGCGCGCCGCTGACCGAGCGGGCCGAGCACTGGCACGAGGTCGCGGTGAAGACCGGCGAGACCGCTTAGGGCGTCGGCGCGTTCCTCGAACGCCGGTTGCCGGTTTTCCCGTTCGCTTAGCGGAACTCCCGATCAGAGCACGTCATCTCGCGTTTCACTCCTCCGTGGACGGCACAGCGGTACCACCGGTCACCGCGCGCTACGCGCACTGTTCGTCCTTTTCGCGATGATCAGTCCACGCGCGCCGCTCTACCGTCGCGGTACTCGAGCACAACGCATTCCCACCGCGCACCGGACGGCGACGCCCTGCTTCGCCGACGGCGACGGCTCGATCTACGTCTCCAACTCCGAGCTCCCGCTGGGCACCGGTGGTGTCAGCGCGCTGCGCTTCGACGCGGCGGCCACCGTCACCGGCGCCTACCCGATCCTGTCCGGCACCACGCTGAACTGCTCGGGCGGTGGTCACCGGGCGTCCAGGGCTCGGCGGCTGGCCGAGATGACCTTGGTCAGCGCCTCGTGGAGCTCTTCGAGCTCGGAGAGCTCCACGCCCAGGGTCTCGACGATCTCGTAGGGGATCTTCTCGGCTTCGGCGCGCAGCCGCGCGCCTTCCTCGGTGAGCGCGACCTCCAGCCTGCGCTCATCGCTGCGGCTGCGGGTGCGCAGCACGTAGCCCACTGATTCCAGGCGTTTGAGCAGCGGCGACAGCGTAGCCGCGTCGGCGTGCAGGACGTCGCAGAGATCGGTGACCGAGCGCGGCGAGCGTTCCCACAGCGCCAGCATCACCAGGTACTGCGGGTGCGTGAGGTTCATCGGCGCCAGCAGCGGCCGGTAGAGCGAGATGACGTTGCGGGAAGCGACCGACAGCGCGAAGCACACCTGGCGGTCGAGGGCGAGGGGGTCCTCGCCCAGGTCGGGAGTCTGCACGGGGTCAGCTTACTCACCTTCCGCTACGCGCTAATAGTTAGTGTGCTAAATATCGGGTGTGAGCCAACACCCCGAAGCCCGCCTGGTGCGACCGAATCCGCTGCGGTGGGTCTGGTACGCCTTCGGCGGCCGCCTGCCCGCACGGCACCGCGCATGGGTGCTCCACGACGTGACCTGTCGGACCTGGGTGCTGCGGCACACCGCGCGCAGCCTCGTCCAGATCTCCCCCGGCCTGCTGTTCCTGCTGCTCCCGGGCCCGCTGTGGATCCGGGCGATGGCGGTGCTCGGCGGAGTCATCCTCGCGCTGTGGTACTCGCTGTCCTACATGGAGCACACCTGCGAGTACCGGCTGCACAAGCACGGCTACCCCATCGGCACCGGCCGGGCGACGCGCGAAGCCGCCCACGCCGAAGCCCGCGCCCAGCGGGCCTCCCGCTACGACGAGATCTACCGCAACAACGGCTGAGCGCTCGTGCGCCCGGGTGAGCATGGTGGCAATCCCGGTTGCCGCAGTGGCAAGGTGGAGGGGTGGACGCGGAATTCGGGCAAGCGCTGGACGCCGTCGGGCCGAGGTTGCGGGCGCTGAGACGGCAGCGGGAAACCACCCTCGCGGACCTCTCGAACGCCACCGGGATCTCGGTGAGCACCCTGTCGAGACTCGAGTCCGGCTCGCGGAAACCGACCCTCGAACTGCTGCTGCCGCTGGCCAAGGCGCACGGGGTCACGCTCGACGAGCTCGTCGACGCCCCACCCACCGGCGACCCGCGGGTGCACATGCGGCCGGTCAAGCGGGGCGACCTGACGATGCTGCCGCTGACCCGGCGCGCGGGCGGCATCCAGGCGTACAAGCTGATCCTCCCGGCCGGGAGCGGCCGCAACGAGCCCGCTCCGCAGACCCACGAGGGCTACGAGTGGCTCTACGTCCTCAACGGGCGTCTGCGCATGGTGCTCGGCGAGCACGACCTGGTGCTCTCCCCCGGTGAGGCCGCCGAGTTCGACACCCGCGTTCCGCACTGGTTCGGCGCCGCCGACGACCAGGCCGTGGAGTTCCTGAGCCTGTTCGGCAAGCAGGGCGAACGAGCCCACCTCCGCGCCCGCCCGAAGCACGATCCCGACAGCCCGGGGTCGTGATCTCGTCCCCGCGCGGTCACCACGAGCGACCCGATCTTCCTCGGCCGGTTAGGTTGAGCGCTGACGGCTGAGGTTCGAGGAGGAGTTTCGATGGGCAAGCCAACGCCGGTAGCGGTGGTCACCGGGGCCAGCAGCGGGATCGGCGCCGCCAGCGCCAAGGCCCTGGCCGAGGCCGGCTTCGATGTGGTGCTCGGCGCGCGCCGGCTGGACCGGTTGCAGGAGGTCGCCGACTCGATCGGGGCCCGGGCGCTGGAGCTCGACGTCACCGACCAGTCCTCGGTCGACGCGTTCACCGACGCCGTCGAGCGTTGCGACCTGCTGGTGAACAACGCGGGCGGCGCGGTCGGCTCCGAGACCATCCTGGACGCCAAGGACGAGGACTGGCAGTGGATGTACGAGACCAACGTGATGGGCACCCTGCGGGTGACCCGCGCGCTGCTGCCGAAGTTGCTGGAGTCCGGTGACGGGCAGGTCATCAACATCGGATCGGTCGCGGGCCGCGAGCCCTACGCCACCGGCGGCGGCTACAACGCGGCCAAGCACGCGGTCGCGGCGCTGACCCGCGTGCTGCGGCTGGAGATGTTCGGCCAGCCGATCCGGGTGTGCGAGATCGACCCCGGCCTGGTCCAGACGGACTTCAGCCTGGTCCGCTTCCGCGGCGACCAGGAGAAGGCCGACGCCGTCTACCAGGGCACCAACCCGCTCACCGCGGAGGACGTCGCCGAGACCGTCTCGTGGGTGGCGACCCGTCCCCCGCACGTCAACGTCGACCAGATCCTGCTGCTGGCCCGCGACCAGACCTCGGCGCGCGTGATCCACCGCTCGGAGTGACCGGCACCGGGGCTGGGCGCTGCGCGTTCAGCCCCGGAAGCGGTCGGCCCAGGCCATGACGTCGGCCGGGGTGGCGTTGCCGCCGCAGACGACGAGGCCGAGCTTGACGTCCTCGCGCTCGGCGATGATCCGGCGTGCGGCCGGGAGCAGGCAGCCGGCGGCCGGTTCAGCCCACAGCTTCGCGTGCCCGGCGAGGTCCAGAACGCCCTGCACCGCTTCGGAATCGGGCACCACCAGCACGTCTTCGACCATCTCGCGAACGTGCTGGTAGGTCAGTTCGGAGACGGCCGGGGCGCTGAGGGTCGACACGATCGAGGACAGCTCGACGGCCACCGGGCCACCGACCGCCAGCGCGGCCGACATCGCCTCGGCCCCTTCGGTTTCCACGCCCCAGATCCGCACGCCGGGGCGCTTCGCGCGCAGCGCGGTCGCCACGCCCGAGATCAGACCGCCGCCGCCGATGCTGACCAGGACGTCGGTGAGTTCACCCGCGTCCTCTGCGAATTCCAGCCCGACCGTTCCCTGGGCGGCGATCACCGCGGGATCGTCGAAGGGGTGCACCAGCGTGCTGCCCTCGGCCCGGAGCTGGTCGGTGAGCGCGAACGCCCCGGCCATGTCGTCGGCCAGGCGGACCGTGGCCCCGGCGGACTCGGCCACCTCCACGGCACGCTCGGGCGCCGAGCGCGGCATCACCACGGTCGCCTTGACGTGCAGGGCACCGGCCATCACCGCCAGGCCGATGCCGTGATTGCCGCCGCTGACCGCGACCACACCGGCCGCGCGCTCGGCCTCGGTCAGCGACAGCAGCTTGGCCACCGCACCGCGAGCCTTGAACGACCCGGTGCGCTGCAACAGCTCCAGCTTCGCGGTCACCGGTGCGCCGAGCAGCTCGGACAGCCCCGGACTGGTCACCGTCGGCGTGCGCACCACGTGCCCTTCGATGACACCCGCAGCGGCTTCGACGTCCTCGATCCCGATCACAACGCGCCTCCCCAGCACTCCTTGCCCGCACGGTAGTCATCCGCACGGCGCAACGCGCGATCGGGTCAGGTTGTCCATTGTGGACATAGTGGAACCGCACCGGATTTCCCGCGAACGGACCATCGCGCGACATCGGCGTGGGAACCGTCAACCTCTCTCCGGGCGGAAGTACGGGATGACCTCGTGCTCCGGTTCCGGGCCCGAGGGTTCGAAGGCGACCTCGACCCGCAGGTCGCTGAGGTCGGCGTCGGGGTCGACCCCGTCGAGCCGGGTCCACCACCACGGGCCTTCGTCGAGCTCGACGATGCCGACCACGAGCCGGAACGTGCCGCCGTCGGGCAGCTTGTGGTGCACCGCGCTCCAGGACACCACCCGGCCGGTTCCGCTCGCCGCGACCTGCTCGACGTCGTCGTCCGGGGCGATCGGGGTGTGGGGGCTCAGGTACTCGCCGGTGTCGCGGCTGCGGGGAAGGCGGAGTTCACCGATGCGGGTTCCGTCGAAGAACTCCGCGCTGGCGTGGTCTCTGGCGACCGGGACGAGGGCCATGGAACCTCTTTCAGGCGGACAGCACCAGCGTGCTGTGGTGGGAGAAGATGCCGCCGTTGCCGGACACCAGCACCAGCTCGTGGTCGGGGACCTGGCGGGCGCCCGCCTGACCGCGGGCCTGGATGATCGCCTCGGACAGCGGCGTCATGCCCCACATGTAGTAGGACGACAGCTGCCCGCCGCCGGTGTTGACCGGCAGCGAGCCGCCGGGACCGAGCACGCCGGGGGTGGAGACGAACTCGCCGCCCTCGCCCTTGGCGCAGAAGCCGTAGTCCTCCAGGGTCAGCAGGACCGTGAAGGTGTAGCAGTCGTAGAGCTCGGCGATGTCGATGTCGGCCAGCGACACCCCGGCCATCCGCAGCGCCTGCGGGCCCGCCTGGGCCGCGCCGCTGACGAGCCCCAGGTCGTCATCGCGGCGCAGCGAGCCGCCGGGGTGGGCCTGGGCCCAGCCCAGCACCGACACCGGGGGCTGGGCCAGCGAGGCAGCGCGATCGCCGCGGGTGACGACGACCGCGATGCCGCCGTTGGACACCAGGCAGCAGTCCAGGAGGTGGAAGGGCTCGGCGACCAGCCGGGACTCCTGGTGGTCGGCGATGTCCATCGGCTCGCGGAACCGGGCCAGCGGGTTCATCGCGGCCCACTCGCGCTGCGCCACGGCGATCTCGCCGAGCTGCTTGCTGGTGGTGCCGCAGGCCTGCATGTGCCGTCGCGCGGCCAGCGCGTAGAACGAGTTGGGGCCGGTGAACCCGCTGCTGGCGACCATCCCGCCCCAACCCTTCGGCGAGTACCGGTCGGCCGCGTACGCCGCGCCGGTCGAGGTCCCCTCGCGCAGCGGGGCGTCGGCGAACACGCAGACCACGGTGTCGGCCATGCCCGCCTCGACGGCCATCGCCGCGTGCTGGACCATCGCGCCTGCGGTGGACCCGAACGACTGCATCTGGCTGAGCAGCCGCAGGTCCACCAGCCCCAGGTCGTCCTGCAGGCTCAGGTCGACACCGCCGGCCAGTCCCGCCGAGACCAGCAGGCCGTCGACATCGCCGAGCCGCAGCCCCGCGTCGGCCACGGCCCGGCGAACCGCCTCGGCGGCGAACTGCTGCGCGGTGCGACCGTAGACCTTGCCCATCTCGGTCATGCCGAGACCGGCGATCGCGGCCCTCCGGTGCGCAGGCAGGTCACTGCGACTGCTCATCTGCCCCCCTTGCGGAACGATCTCGATCCGAAAGTAGGTCAGGGCATCCGCTTTGTAAACGCCCGCGGGCTCAGCCGAAGTAGCGGCGCGGGTTGTCCACCAGCATCGTCGTCAGCTGCTGCTCGGTGACGCCCGCTTCGCGCAGCGCCGGGAGCACCACGTCGTGGATGTGCGTGTAGTGCCAGTTCGGCAGGGCCTGCTCGACCACCCCTGACGGGAACCAGTCGATGTGGCAGGACGCGTCGTGGGCCAGCACCATCCGATCGGCCAGTCCGCCGCGCGCGAGCTCGGCGATGGTGGCCACGCGCTCGTCGGTGGGCAGCAGGACGTCCAGCCCGAAGCGGTCCATGCCGATGTAGGAACCGTTGTCGATGAGCTGCTGCAGGTAGTCGGTGTCGGTGGTGTCGCCGCTGTGCCCGATCACGACCCTGCCGAGGTCGACTCCGTTGCGCCGCAACACCTCCTGGGCGACGAGGCCGGTGCGGTGGGCGGGGCTGGTGTGCACGGTGATCGGCGCACCGGTCCTCACGTGCGCCTCGGCGACGGCGTTGAGCACGCGCTCCACGCCCGGCGTGAGCTCCTCCTCGATGGCGCACTTGAGGAACGCGGCCTTGATCCCGGTCTCCGCGATGCCCTCGGTGATGTCCTTGACGAACATCCGCACCATCACCTCGTCGCCGCCGAGCAGCGTGCCTGGGCCGTGCAGGCGGAAGAAGAACGGCACCGAGTCGTAGGTGTAGAGGCCGGTGGCGGCGATGATGTTGAGGTCGACCTCGGCGTTGATGCGGGCGACGCGCTCGACGTCGCGGCCGAGCCCGATCACGGTCGGGTCGACGATGGTGTCCACCCCGCGCGAGGCCAGCTCGCGCAGGCGCTTGATCGCGTCGGCGACCCGCTCCTCCTCGTCCCAGAACTCGGGGTAGTTGCGGCGGATCTCCTCGTTCAGCACGAAGACGTGCTCGTGCATGAGCACCGTGCCCAGCTGATCGGCCGGAACCTGTCCGCGCACTGTCTCGACCATCTTCGTCCTCCTCGACGAACGGCAGCGTGCCCGGCACCCTAGACGCCCGATCGGCTTGCGCGGACCCGTCCGAGGTGGGCATGTTGGAGCGGTGACCGTGGTCAACACCTTGGGCGCCGCGACGTTCCGCGACGAGGAGTTCCCCGCCGACCCCTACCCCGGTGCGCGTCCCGCCCACTCCTACCTGCACCTGGACGGAACCGGATGGCGCCTGACACCTGACGCCTCGCTGCCCTCGGGCTGGCGGGTGGGCGCGGGCTGCCTCGACGAGTTCCTGACCGGTGCGGGTGCCGAGCCGCTGTCGGCCCGGTGGCCGGTGCTGGCCTACGGCTCCAACGTCTGCCCGAGCAAGATCACCTGGCTGCGTTCCGAGCTCGGCCTCCGGGGCCCGGTCGTGGTCCTCAGCGCCACCTGCACGGGCCTGTCCGCGGTGTGGGCCTCCGGGGTGCGCGCTCGTGACGGCCAGCGGCCGGCCGTGCTGGTCTCCTCTCCCGGGGTCGTCGAGCACCACGCGGTCTGGCTGGCCACCGCCGAGCAGCGGCGGGTCCTCGACGAGTGCGAGGGCCGCGGCGAGCGCTACCGGCTGGTGCGGCTGCACGGCCCCGAGCGGGTCGAGCTCGACACCGGTCCCGCCGCCGGCGTGCTGGCCTACGGCGCGCTCGGCGAGATCCGCCGCCCGCTGCTGGTGGACGGCCAGTTCGTGCCCTGCAGCGCCCTCGCCCAGCAGGAGGCGCGCGACCTCACCGGAACACCGGCCGCCTCCGACGGGCTGACCTGCACCGAGATCGTCGGTGAACCCGCTCCCCCGGCCGCACCGCTGGACGGCGAGGTGCCCCGGTAGGTTTGTTCCGGGGAGGAATTCACATGTTGCCGACTGCGGAACTGCACATTCACATCGAGGGGACGCTCGAACCGGAGATGCTGGTCGAGCTGGCCCAGCGCAACGGGCTCGCGCTGCCGACCAGCGATCTCGACGAGCTCCGGGCGAAGTACGACTTCAGCGATCTGCAGTCGTTCCTGGACCTGTACTACGCGAACCTGCCGGTGCTGCGCACCGACCAGGACTTCTACGACCTGACCAGCGCCTACCTGGCGCGCGCGGAACGTGCCGGGGTGCGGCGGGCGGAGATCTTCTTCGACCCGCAGGTGCACCTGGCCAACGACGTGCCGATCGGCGCGGTGTTCGAGGGCATCACCGGAGCGCTGCGCGACTCCCGGGTGTCCACCGACCTCATCCTGTGCTTCCTGCGCGACCTGGGACCCGAGGCCGCGGCCGAGACGCTGCGGCTGGCGCTGCCCTACCGGGAGCGCTTCATCGGCGTGGGCCTGGACTCCGCCGAGGTCGGGCACCCGCCGGCGCCCTTCGCCGAGGTCTACCGGCGCGCGGCGGCCGAGGGCCTGCACCGCGTCGCCCACGCCGGCGAGGAGGGCGGGCCGGACTACGTGCGCGACGCCCTGGACGTCCTCGGCGTCGAGCGGATCGACCACGGAATCCGCGCCATGGAGGACCCCGAGCTGGTGGCCCGGCTGCGCGACGAGCAGATCCCGCTGACGGTCTGCCCGCTGTCCAATGTGGCCTTGCGGACCGTCGACAAGCTCTCCGACCACGTGCTTCCGGCGATGCTCGACGCGGGCCTGCTGGCCTGCGTCAACAGCGACGACCCCGCGTACTTCGGCGGCTACGTCGACGACAACTTCGCCGCCTTGCGCAGCGAGCTCGGCCTCACCGACGAGCAGCTGAAGACGCTGGCGCGCAACTCGTTCGACGCCTGCTTCGCCACCGATGAGCAGAAGACGGCCTGGAAGGCCGAGATCGACGACTGACACGGTCCCCAGTGGACGCGTTTGGGAAACCTCCGCTCGCGGGTACCTCACCGAACGGCACCCGTGAACGGAGGTTCAACCATGGCTGACGAACTCAGCGGCCGCAAGGTCGCGATCCTGGCCACCGACGGCGTGGAGCAGGTCGAGCTGGTGGGCCCGCGCGACGCGATCGAACGCGCGGGCGGGCAGGTCGAGGTGGTGTCGCCGCACGCCGGGGAGATCCAGGCGATGAACGGCGACATCGACAAGGGCGACCGCTTCCCGGTCGACCGCGAGGTCGCCCGGGTCTCGGTGCGCGACTACGACGCGCTCGTGCTGCCGGGCGGCACCATCAACCCCGATCAGCTTCGTCGCGACGGGACCGCGGTGTCGTTCGTGCGCGACTTCGTCAACGCGGGCAAACCCGTGGGCGCCATCTGCCACGGCCCGTGGACGCTGGTCGAGGCCGATGTGGTGAAGGGGCGGCAGCTGACGTCGTTCCCCAGCATCCGCACCGACATCCGCAACGCGGGAGGCGAGGTCACCGACCAGCAGGTCGTCGTCGACGGCAACCTGATCACCAGCCGCAATCCCGATGACCTGACCGCCTTCCAGGACGCGGTGATCAAGACGATCGCGTCGAGCTGACTCAGGCGCGCTTGGCCGCGACGAGGCGCTCGATGAGGCCGAGCTTGAAGCGCTCGGACTCCTGCACCTCGAAGCCCGCGGCGCGCAGGTGCCGCGAGGGGCGGCGGCGGAAGTGCTCGCCGCCCGTCGGCACCGTCACGACCTCGGCAGCGCGCTGGATCAGCCGGACCGGCCACCCGGTGCTCACCACGTGATCGGCGAGCAGCAGTCGCCCGCCGGGCCGCAAGACCCGGTGCATCTCGGCGATCGCCTGCTCGTGGTCGGGGATGGCGCACAGCGAGAACGTGCACACCACGGTGTCGAACGCGCCGTCGGGGAACTGCAACGAACGCGCGTCACCCTCCCGCAGCTCGACGTCGAGGCCGAGCGCGGCGCGACGTCGCCGAGCCAGCTGCAGCATCGCGGGGCTCCACTCGATCCCGGTCAGCGGCGTGCCTGCCGGGTACAGCGGCAGGTTCAGACCGGTCCCGATGGCGACTTCCAGCACTTCACCGCGAACCCGGGAGCAGACCCACTGCCTGCTGTCGCCCGCCAGGTAGCGGTCGAAGCGGGCCATCACGCCGTCGTACGAGGGCGCGGACTTGTCCCAGTGCCGCCGCAGCTTGTTCGCGCGATCGCCGTTCACGGCGGGTAACGCTACCGGACCGAGGGGTCGCGCACCGGTGGTTTCAGCGCCTCGGCGGACGGCGGCGTCCGGGGATCATCCGCTGCCGGGACGGCCGGTTGTCCCCGACGTGCCCCGGGAACGCGCCGGTCTGCGCGGCGATCGGGGGCAGGTTGGTGCCCGTGCCGGTGACCGGCGGCAGATTCGTCCCGGTGCTCACCGGGCGCATGCTCGTGCCGGTGGCGGTCACCGGCCGCATGTTGGTGCCGGTCGCGACCGGCCGCATGTTCGTGCCCGTCGCGGTCACCGGGTGCGGGTTGGTGCCCGTGTCCGTCACCGCGCTCATGTTGGTGCTGGTGTTGCGGTTGATGTTGCGGATGCTGGAGGACACCATCACCAGGAACGCCAGCACGCCCGCCTCGTCGTAGCCCGGCATCCCCGGAGCGGGCGGGTTGAACTGGGCGTTGAGCACGTCGTTGGGCGTGAGGTGGTCGATGCCCCGCAAGGTGGCCTGAACCCGGTCCATGAAGGCGTCGACCTCGGCCTTGTCCAGCGCGGAGCTCTGCGACGTCGCCGGTTGCAGACCGCGGAACTGCTCGGACGGCGTCGCGGCGGCGGCTTCGGCCACCGGGGCCGGTTCGCGCGCGGGCCGCTTCGGCGCCAACACCTCAGCGGGCTTCTCGCGGTTCTCGGCGGGCTTGCGCGCGGGTTCGGGTTCCTCCGCCGGGCGGGACTTGCGACGCTCGTCGGCGCGCACTTCGAGCTTCATCAGCGTCAGCGCGACCTTGTCCAGGAACTCGTCGACCTGGGCCTTCTTGTAGGCGCGGCCGCCGCGCCTGCGCGGGCTGAACTCGGCGGTCAGCACGTCACGAGCGGTCACCGCCCGCTTGCCGCGCAGCGTCGCCTCGACCCGTCCGAGGAAGTGGTCGACCTCGGCCTCGTCGTATCCGCGTTCCTTGCGCCAAGCCCGGCCGAAGACGACATTCCGCACGTCATCAGGGGTGAGCATTACTCGGGCCTCCACAGGGCGTCCGCATCATTCCTCTCGGACGCATACCCGGCTCGTCCCGCCAGGCCCCCGACCGCCCGTTGTGCGGGCTCAAGCTTGCCCAAACCCAGCCGACAGATCAAGGCCCGAGCCAGCCCATTCGCGTTGATCCGACCGAGGTAACCGCGCGATCCGAAAATCGGCGGAAATCTTCATGAGGCTTTTAGGCGCTGTCCAAGAACGCGGTGGAGTCGCTGCGCTTTCCCCTTCGGGGTTTCTGCCACCGGGCCGCCACGCAACGCAATTCCTCAACGACTCCTAGCACCCGAACCCGGGGGTGACGATCCGCCGACGTCACCCCCGGGTCGGGCCGGTCAGGAAGCCTGTTCTGCGAGGGGCTTCCGGTGGGTTTCCGGGGCCGTTCTCATCGCGACAGCGGCGATGAGCGCCCCGGCCGCCACCAGGACGGCCACGCTCCAGGACTTCCCGCCGGACCAGAGGATGAGGCTGGTGGCCAGCAGCGGCGTGAAGCCGCCCAGCGTAGAAGGCCGCGATCGGCGCGAACACCGCGGCGTGCGGAACGGCCAGGGCGATCACCAGGGCCACCGCGATCAGCACCGGCGAACGGGTGTCGACCAGCCAGAAGAACGGCCACGCGTACAGCGCCATGAACACCGCTCCGGCGATGAACACCGGCTTGCGGCCGATCCGGTCCGACAGCGCGCCCCACAGCGGCAGGGCGACGATGTTGATCGCCGCGGCCAGCATCACCCCGGTCAGGCCCGCCTGCTTGGGCAATCCCAGGTGCTCGGTGATGTAGGTCAGGATGAACACCGTGAACACGTAGTAGTTGCCGCCTTCGGCGAAGCGCACGCCCACCGCGATCAGGATCTCGCGGGGATGGGTGCGCAGCACCTCCACCAGAGGTCGCTTCGCGGGCCGGGCCTCGGTGAAGGACTCGGGTTCGCTGATGCGGAAGCGGATGTAGAGCCCAACCACCGCCAGCACGACGCTGAGCAGGAACGGGATCCGCCATCCCCACGCGGCCAGCTGCTGCTCGGGCAGCATCGAGACGATGCTGAACGCTCCGGTGCCCAGCAGCAGACCGGCCGAGACGCCGGTTTGCGGCCAGGCGCCGTAGCGGCCTCGGCGATCGTCCGGGGCGTGCTCGACGGCCATCAGCACCGCGCCGCCCCACTCGCCGCCGACGGCGAACCCCTGCACCAACCGCAGCAGCACCAGAAGGGCGGGCGCCGCGATGCCGATCTGCTGGTAGGTGGGCAGCAGACCGATGAGGGTCGTGGCGCCACCCATGAGCGTCAGCGTCATCACCAGCGTCGCCTTGCGCCCGAGCTTGTCGCCGTAGTGGCCGGCGACGAAGCCTCCCAGGGGCCGGGCGATGAAACCCGCGGCGAAGGTGCCGAAGGCCGCCAGCGTCCCGGCCGCCGGGGAGAGATCGGTGAAGAACAGCCGGTTGAAGATCAGCGCGGCAGCGGTGCCGTAGATGGTGAAGTCGTACCACTCGATGATGCTGCCGATGGTGCTGGAGACGAGCGTGCGCGACGCGGACCGGTTCGGGGCACGCGTCGTTGCGTCGACCGACATGGTCGGTGTGCCTTTCGTTTTCTGCGTTCAGGGACGTGCCAGGGCGTTCGGCGCCCAGGGGAGGTCGGCCGTTCCGTGCTTGGCGGCTCGGACGTCTCCGGAGCGGGCGTGGCCCTCGAAGAGCTCGACCCGCGCCGCGCGGCCGCAGACCTCGCCGAGGTGCGCGCTGGCCGCCGGGTCGGTGACCTCCTGGTAGGTGACGGTCTTGAGGTACTTGCCGACCCACAGACCACCGGTGTAGCGGGCGGCGCCTCGCGTCGGGAGCACGTGGTTGGTGCCGATCACCTTGTCGCCGTAGGACACGCAGGTCCCCTCCCCCAGGAACAGCGCGCCGTAGTTGCGCATCTTGTCCAGGGCTTCGCGGGGCTGTTCGGTGAGGATCTGCACGTGCTCGCTGGCGTAGGTGTCGGCCATCCGGTAGGCCTCGTCGAGGTCGGCGACCACGTGCACCTCGCCGTGGTCGCGCCAGGCGGGTTCGGCGTTGTCGCGCGTGGGCATCTCCGGCAGCAGCGCGTCGATGTGCTCGATGACCTTCCGCCCCAGCGATTCCGAGGTGGTGATCAGCACCGCGGGCGAATCGGGTCCGTGCTCGGCCTGGCTGAGCAGGTCGACGGCGACGACGAACGGGTCGGCGCTGTCGTCGGCGACGACGAGCACCTCCGTCGGACCGGCGAACAGGTCGATGCCGATCTCACCGAAGAGCTGCCGCTTGGCCTCGGCGACGAAGGCGTTGCCCGGTCCGGCGAGCATGTCCACCGGTTCGATGGTCTCGGTGCCGAGCGCCATGCTGACCACGGCCTGCACCCCGCCGAGCAGGTAGATCTCGTCGGCACCGGCCAGGTGCATCGCGGCGACCGTCGCGTCGGGGACCTCGCCGCGGATCGGCGGGGTGCAGGCGATGACGCGCGGCACGCCGGCGGCCTTGGCGGTGAGGATCGTCATGTGCGCCGAGGCCAGCAGCGGGTAGCGCCCGCCCGGCACGTAGGCGCCGGCGGCCGCGACCGGGATGTGCTTGTGCCCCAGGTGCACGCCCGGCAGCGTCTCGACCTCGATCTCCCGCATCGATTCCAGCTGCTTCTGGGCGAAACCGCGCACCTGCTCCTGGACGAACTCGATGTCGGCGATGACCTGCTCGGGCACCCTGGCCATGATCTCGCTGATCTGCGCCTGCGAGAGGCGGAACGCCTCCGGCTCCCACTTGTCGAAGCGGGCCGAGTGCTCCCGCACCGCCTCGTCACCGCGCGCGCGGATGTCGGCGATGATCGCGGCGACCTTCTCCTGCACGTCGGGCAGCGAGGTCGTGGTCGCGGCCGAGGTCTGCTCGGCCCGCTTCAGCGCGAACGTCATGAATCCCTCCCAGGATGTTTACGTACACACAGACGATAGAGCGCGCGGATGTTTACGTAAACCCCGTAGGATGGCCTTCCTCGATGCAGAATGCGAAGGAGGTGCCCGGTGGTCACCAGCCGGGACGTGGCACGGCTGGCAGGCGTGTCGCAGATGACCGTGTCCCGCGTCCTCCAGGACAACGGCAAGGTCGCCCCGCAGACCCGGGAACGCGTGCTGGCGGCGATGCGGGAGGCCGGCTACCGGCCGCACGCCGCCGCGCGCACGATGCGCACCCGCCGCACCGCGACCGTCGGCGTCGTCGTCGCCGACATCACCAACCCCTTCTACCCGCAGCTGCTCGAAGCCGTCGCCGAGGCTCTCGACGCGGCCGGTCAGCGCATGGTGCTGTGGAACGGCCCGGACGGCTCGGGCGCCCTGGAATCCCTCGACGAGGGAACGGTGGACGGACTGATCTTCACCACCGTGACCGAGGCGACGCCGCAGCTGGGCGACGCGGTGGCTCGCGCCGAGCCGATCGTGCTGCTGCACCGCGGGCTCGACGAGCTCGACTGCGACCAGGTCACCACCGACAACGTCGCGGGCGGGCGCGCCGTCGCCGACTACCTGGTGGCCACCGGTCACACCCGCATCGGCTTCCTGCGCGGTCCCGAACTGCCGAGCACCGCCCGGCACCGCGAGCACGGCTTCCGCGAACGCCTCGCCGAGCTCGGCCACCCGTTGTCCGAAGACCTCAGCGCGCCAGGCGGTTTCGCGCACGACGTCGCCCGCTCGGCGATGCGCGACCTGCTGGGCCGGGCCGACCCGCCGACCGCGGTGTTCTGCGCCAACGACCTGACCGCGCTGGGAGCCGTGGACGGCGCGGTGTCGCTGAGCCGCAGGGTCCCGGAGGACGTGTGGGTGATCGGCTACGACGACATCGCGCTGACCGCCTGGGACTCCTACGACATCACCACGGTCCGCCAACCGATCGCGGAGATGGCGCGCGCGGCGGTCTCGCGGCTGCTGGAGCGCATCGGCGACCGCGACCTCCCGGCCCGCAGGGACTGCTTCCCCAGCGAACTGCTCGTGCGCGGCTCGACCGCGCACACGCCGCACCCAGCGCACTAGCCGAGCCTCTGCGAGACTCGGATTGTTCGGCAATCGTCGAGGGGCGGGCGATGACTTCCTTTCCGACGGCGCTGGGCTTGTCGTCCGAGCAGACCCGGGACGTGATTCGCTGCGCCGGGCGCGCTCCGTCGCTGCACAACCGGCAGCCGTGGCGTTTCCGGCTCTCCGAACACGTCATCGAGGTCCACGCCGACCCGCAGCGACGGTTGCCCGCCGCCGATCCCGACGACCGCGAGCTGCGCCTGGCCTGCGGCGCCGCTCTGCTCAACCTGCGGTTGGCGCTCGAACACGCCGGAATCCGCCCGGTGGTCGACCCGCCTTCCCCACTCGCACCACCGACCGCGCTGGCCGAGGTCCGCAGCGGTGGTCGCACCGCCCAGGTCCCCGCCGAACGAGCGCTGTACGAGGCGATTCCGCGGCGCCGCAACAACCGCCGACCGTTCCAGGAGACCCCCGTCCCGATCGCGGACCGGCACGCGCTGGTCAGCGCCGCCCAACGGGAGCAGGGACGGCTGCACGTGCTCGTCCGGACCGAGCTCGACCCCTTCGGGGAACTGGTGCACCAGGCGCACCGCGTGCAGATGGACGACGAGCGCTTCCGCGCCGAGATGGACCACTGGACGGGCCGGGACCGCGATACCAGCGAAGGGGTTCCCACCGTCGCCTCCGGGCCTCTGCCGGAGCCCCAGGACCTGTGGGTGGTGCGGGACTTCTCAGCCGGGCAGGCTCCCGCGAGGGTTGCCGGCAAGGACTTCGAGCGGGAGCCGCTGCTGGCCGTGCTGTGCTCGCTGCACGACAGCCGCACCGACGACGTGCGGGCCGGTCAGGCCCTGCAACGAGTGCTGCTGACCGCGTGCGCCCACGGGTTGTCCTCCTCGGTGCTCTCGCAAGTGCCGGAGGTCCCTGAAACCCGCGAGGAACTGCGCCGCATGCTCGGCGGCTCGCTGCATCCGCAGGCGGTGCTGCGCTTCGGCTACGGTTCCCCCACCCCGGAAACACATCGCCGGGAGCCCGAGGAACTGCTGCTGGATTAGACGAACTCGGCTGCCGGGTGCACATCGGGGTCCGGTTCGGGCACGATGGGCCACCGGGCTGCACGAGGAGGTGCGCATGGCGAAGCTGATCTACTCCGCGATCGGTTCGCTCGACGGCTACCTGAACGACGCCGATGGGCGCTACGACTGGGCCGTCCCCAGCGACGAGGTGTTCGCGTTCATCATCGACCGGGAACGCGACGCGGGCACCTACCTCTACGGGCGACGCATGTACGAGGAGATGATCGCTTGGGAGACAGGCGATTTCACCGCGGAGGGCCCGCTGATGGAGGACTTCGCGCACCTGTGGCGCAAGGCGGAGAAGGTCGTCTTCTCGCGGACCCTGGCCGGTGTCTCCACGACGCGAACCAGGTTGATGCGGGAGTTCGACCCGGATGCGGTCCGGCGCCTCAAGGAGTCCTGCGCGGAGGACCTGCTGATCGGTGGCGCGGTGCTGGGCGGCCAAGCGCTGGACGCGGGCCTGGTGGATGAGGTCGACATCTACACCGCGCCGGTGCTGGTGGGCGGCGGCACCCGGATCTTCCCGTCGAAGGCCCGGGTGCCGCTGAACCTCGTCGAGCACAGGAGTTTTGACGGCGGCATGACCTTCCACCGCTACGCCTGCGCGGGACACGGCCAGCCGTGAGCCTCCCGGGAGTGGTGGGAGACCGGGAGACTCACGGCTGGTTGCTCAGTAGCGGTAGTGCTCGGGCTTGTAGGGGCCCTCGACGTCGACGCCGATGTAGGCGGCCTGTTCCTTGGTCAGCTTGGTCAGCTTCACACCCAGCGCGTCCAGGTGCAGACGAGCGACCTTCTCATCCAAGTGCTTCGGCAACACGTAGACGTCCTTGCCGTACTCACCGGGCTTGGTGAACAGCTCGATCTGCGCGATCGTCTGATTGGTGAAGCTGTTCGACATCACGAAGCTCGGGTGGCCGGTGGCGTTGCCCAGGTTCAACAGACGACCCTCCGACAGCACGATGATCGAGTGCCCGTCATCGAAGGTGTACTCGTGCACCTGCGGCTTGATCTCCTGCTTGGTCACACCCGGGGTCTTCTCCAACCCCGCCATGTCGATCTCGTTGTCGAA
>NZ_JBFAQJ010000012.1:178148-179312 GCF_040677225.1 Saccharopolyspora sp. NPDC049357
CCGTCATCGAAGGTGTACTCGTGCACCTGCGGCTTGATCTCCTGCTTGGTCACACCCGGGGTCTTCTCCAACCCCGCCATGTCGATCTCGTTGTCGAAATGACCGATGTTGCCCACGATCGCCTGGTGCTTCATCTTGGCCATGTGCTCGGCCTTGATGATGTCGTAGTTACCCGTCGTGGTGATGAAGATGTCCGCATACTCCACGACATCCTCAAGGGTCTTGACCTCGTAACCCTCCATCGCCGCCTGCAACGCGCAGATCGGGTCGATCTCGGTCACGATCACCCGGGCACCCTGACCCCGCAGCGACTCCGCCGAACCCTTACCCACATCACCGAAACCACAGATCACCGCGACCTTGCCACCGATGAGCACATCCGTGGCACGGTTGATGCCATCGACCAACGAGTGCCGGCACCCGTACTTGTTGTCGAACTTCGACTTCGTCACCGAGTCGTTGACGTTGATCGCCGGGAACAACAACCCATCGGCCTTCACCAGCTCATACAGCTTGTGAACACCGGTGGTGGTCTCCTCGGTGACACCCTTGATCTCCGCCGCCAACTTCGTGAACCGGCCCTTGTCCGCCGCCACGGACTTGCGCAAGGTCTCCAGAACGACCTTGAACTCCTCCGGGTCATCCGCACTCGGCTGCGGCACCGCACCCGCCGCCTCGAACTCCACACCCTTGTGCACCAGCAGCGTCGCATCCCCACCGTCGTCGAGGATCATGTTGGCGACCTTGCCATCACCGAAGTCCCACAACTGGTCGGTGCACCACCAGTAGTCCTCCAGCGTCTCGCCCTTCCAAGCGAACACCGGAACACCCGCCGGAGCCTCCGGCGTTCCCTTACCCACCACAACCGCCGCAGCGGCCTCGTCCTGGGTCGAGAAGATGTTGCACGACACCCACCGCACCTCAGCACCCAGCGCGACCAGGGTCTCGATCAGCACGGCGGTCTGCACCGTCATGTGCAGCGAGCCCGCGATGCGGGCGCCCTTGAGCGGCTGGCTGCCGGCGTATTCCTTCCGCGTGGCCATCAAACCCGGCATCTCGTGCTCGGCCAAACGGATCTGGTGCCGACCGGCCTCGGCCAGACCCAGGTCCTTCACGGCGAACTCGAGGCCGTTGACCTTCTGCAACTTGACGCTCATGACTTCC
>NZ_JBFAQJ010000013.1:0-167902 GCF_040677225.1 Saccharopolyspora sp. NPDC049357
GTCAACCTCGGTTCGCACGCGCGGCTGCCGATGGCCCGGTTGCGGGAGATGATCGGCGAGCTGGGTCACCCGCGCACCACGCGCGGGTGAGCCCAAGACCGGTCGTCCAGCGCGAAAACCGCAGAGCGCGTTCCTGACCCGTGTGCAAGCGGCGCAGCCGCGAGCCGTGAAGACCACCTGAGCAGCTCGCACCGCCGCGGGTCAGGTTCCGCGACCGGCACCGGCACGCACAACGAGTTCGGGGAGGATCTCAGCGACCGAAGGAGATCTGCAGGGTGGGCTGCGTCGAGTTGGCGAAGAAGTCGTTGCCCTTGTCGTCGACGACGATGAAGGCGGGGAAGTCTTCGACCTCGATGCGCCATACGGCTTCCATGCCCAGCTCGGGGTATTCCAGGACCTCGACCTTGCGGATGCAGTCCTGGGCCAGCCGCGCGGCCGGTCCACCGATCGAACCGAGGTAGAACCCGCCGTGGTTCTGGCAGGACTCGGCGACCTTCTTGGAACGGTTGCCCTTGGCCAGCATGACCATCGAGCCACCGGCGGCCTGGAACTGCTCGACGTAGGAGTCCATCCGGCCGGCGGTGGTCGGGCCGAAAGAACCCGAGGCGTAGCCGTCGGGGGTCTTGGCCGGACCGGCGTAGTAGACCGGGTGGTCGCGCATGTAGTCGGGCATCGGCTCGCCCGCGTCGAGCCGCTCGGCGATCTTGGAGTGCGCGATGTCGCGCGCCACCACCAGCGGGCCGGTCAGCGACACGCGGGTCTTGACCGGCAGCTTGGACAGCTCGGAGCGGATCTCGGCCATCGGCCGGTTGAGGTCGATCTTGACGACCTCGTCGGAGAGCTGCTCGTCGGAGACCTCCGGCAGGTACTTGGCCGGGTCGCGCTCCAACTGCTCCAGGAACACGCCCTCAGGGGTGATCTTGGCCTTGGCCTGCCGGTCCGCCGAGCAGGACACCGCCACGCCCACCGGCAGCGACGCGCCGTGCCGAGGCAGCCGGATGACGCGCACGTCGTGGCAGAAGTACTTGCCGCCGAACTGCGCGCCGATGCCGAACTGGCGGGTCATCTCCAGGACCTGCTGCTCCATCTCGACGTCGCGCAGCGCGTGCCCGGAGCCGGAGCCCTCGCGCGGCAGCTCGTCGAGGTAGCGCGCGGAGGCGAGCTTGGCGACCTTGAGGTTGTACTCGGCCGACATGCCGCCGACGACGATCGCCAGGTGGTACGGCGGGCACGCGGCGGTGCCCAGCGAGCGCAGCTTCTCCTCCAGGAAGCGGCCCAGGCGCGTCGGGTTCAGCAGAGCCTTGGTCTCCTGGTAGAGGAAGGTCTTGTTCGCGCTGCCGCCGCCCTTGGCCATGAACAGCAGCTCGTAGAACGGGTCGGTGCCCGGCTTGTTGAACAGCTCGATCTGGGCGGGCAGGTTGCTGCCGGTGTTGCGCTCTTCCCAGAAGTTCAGCGGCGCCATCTGCGAGTAGCGCAGGTTGAGGTCCTGGTAGGCGTTGAAGATGCCGCGAGCCAGCGACTCCTCGTCCTGGCCGCCGGTGAGCACCGACTCGGTCCGCTTGCCGATGACGATCGCGGTACCGGTGTCCTGGCACATCGGCAGCACCCCGCCGGCCGACACGCAGGCGTTGCGCAGCAGGTCCGTGGCCACGAAGCGGTCGTTCGCGCTGGCCTCGGGGTCTTCCACGATCGACTTCAGCTGGGCGAGGTGCGACGGACGCAGCAGGTGCTGGATGTCCTTGATCGCCTCGGCGGCCAGCGAGGTCAGCGTGGCGGGTTCGATCTCCAGGAAGCGGCGCCCCGCGGCTTCGACGACCTTGATGCCTTCATCGGTCACCAAGCGGTACTCGGTGTCGTCGGGGCCGAGGGGGAGCACCTCGGTGAAGTCGAAATTCGTGGTGGTCACGTCGCGGCTCCTTTGCGCGCGTTCGGGTTACGCGTGCACTCATGTAACCGCGCAGCGGATCACGCCGTCCACACGGGTGGGCTATGTGTGACGGAGACCCGGTGGTGCGTGCCGGGTGCGCCCTGGTCGAAACCGGCTCGGATTGACATTCTCGTGGTTGGACGGCTCCCTCACATGGAGGCTTCATGGCGACGTCGGATGCGCTCGATGAACTGGTCAACCTCCGCGATCTCGGCGGTCAACCCACCGGTGACGGTGTGCTGACCAGGTCCGGCGTGGTCTACCGCAGCGACGCCCCGCACCCGGGTGATCGGGACCCGGCCGGGGCCTCCGCGTGGCCACCGCGCGTGGTGGTGGACCTGCGCGAAGCGGTCGAGACGCAGGACGAGCACCCGCTGGCCCCCGTCGCCCAGGTCCACCGGGTGCGGGTGCTGGAAGGGCTGGACAAGCCGGAGACCGACGGTTCCGTGCACGAGTTGACCCTGCTCTACCAGGGAATGCTGGAGGGCGCCCCGAAGAAGCTCGTCGAGGTGTTCCGGCAGGTCCTGGAGGCCGACGGCCCGGCGCTGGTGCACTGCGCGGCGGGCAAGGACCGGACCGGGGTGGTCTCGGCGATGCTGCTGGGCGCGGCAGGCGTGCGGCAGGACGCGATCATCGCCGACTACGTGCGCACCGACAAGAACATGTTTCGCGTTCTGCAGCGGCTCAACGAGGCGCCGGAACTACCGCCCGGCGTGGACGAGGAGATGGTCGCCGAGTTCTTGGCGACCCCGACCCAGGCCATCGAGCGCGTGCTGGAGATCTTCGACGACCACCAGGGGGCAGCGGGCTGGCTGAGCGACCACGGGGTCACCGACGACGAGCTGGGTCGCTGGCAGGAGAAGTTCCTGCAGAAGTAGGTGAGGAGGCCGGACCCGCCTGTTCGACGAGCCCGCCCTCCTCCAGCAAGCGGTGGAGGACCCCACCGCTCAAGCAACGGGAAGAAGATCTTCGCGTCTTCTCCGCGCCGGGTCAACGAGCCGATCGGGTGCAAAGTGATGCCGGTTGGCTCTACCCGCGCACGACCTCGCGCCGATCGCCTCAACCGTCGCAGAGGTCACATGAGAAGGCGGAGCGCCCCCCGGGTGGGGAGGGGCGCTCCGCCTGGTTCAGCTGGCGTAGGCGCGGAGCCGGTCGGCGCGGTCGCCCTGCCGGAGCTTGGACATGACCTCGCGCTCGATCTGGCGGACCCGCTCCCGGGACAGCCCGAACGCCTTGCCGATCTGGTCCAGGGTGCGCGGCTGGCCGTCTTCGAGGCCGTAGCGCATCCGGATGACCGCCTGCTCGCGCTCCTCCAGCGTGGACAGCACCCTGCGCAGGTCGTCCTGCAGGAAGCCCGAGATCACCGCGTTCTCGGCGTCGGCGGACTCGGCGTCCTCGATGAAGTCACCGAGCGGCGCGTCCTCCTCGGCACCCACCGGCATGTCCAGGCTCACCGGGTCACGCGAGTGGTCCATCAGGTCGAGGATCTTCTCGACCGGGATGCCGGCCTCTTCCGAGAGCTCGTCGTCGGTGGCCTCGCGGCCCAGCTTCTGGTGCAGGTCGCGCTTGATCCGGGCCAGCTTGTTGACCTGCTCGACCAGGTGGACGGGCAGCCGGATGGTGCGGCTCTGGTCGGCCATGCCACGGGTGATGGCCTGACGGATCCACCAGGTCGCGTAGGTCGAGAACTTGAAGCCCTTGGTGTAGTCGAACTTCTCCACCGCGCGGATCAAGCCGAGGTTGCCCTCCTGGATGAGGTCCAGCAGGGGCATGCCGCGTCCGGTGTAGCGCTTGGCGAGGCTGACGACCAGACGGAGGTTGGCCTCCATCAGGTGGTTCTTCGCGCGCCGACCATCCCGCACGACGGCATTGAGGTCCGAACGCCGCTCGGGGGAGAGGTTCTTGCCGGTCTCCAGCAAGTGCTTGGCGAAAACTCCGGCCTCGATCCGCTTGGCGAGGTCGACCTCTTCCTGTGCGGTGAGCAGCGCGGTGCGCCCGATGCCGTTGAGGTAGACGCGCACCAGGTCGGCCGATGGTCCCTGGGTGTCCAGTTCTTCGGCGACGGCGACGTCTGGCTTGGTGGTCTGCGGGACGGTCATGAGCTCCCTCCCTGACGGGCTGGCTAGCGGGGCGCAATTCACACCGACGCATCGGTGCGCGGTGCGGAAGACGCGTACGCTCGGTATTACCGGGGCTTCCGCGTCGACGTTCTTCTTCGGATGTCGGGTCGGTGCCGGAGCTGTCGGTTCCGCCGGATGTCCGGGCGAGAACTTCCAGGGTTCGGTCACCGCTGTCGGCATGGCCGTCGAAGCTTCGTTACCTGGAAAACGACGGGCGCGACGAATTCGTTCCCGATGTTCTCGATTCGAAGACGTCGCGGCCGTCACATCCGTTGCGCGCCCAAGCCTGAGGATTTCCTGAGAGCTCTCGTTACATTTAGACCTCAACCAAAAGTGTGAATGGCCCGTCGTTCACGCTTTCGACCGCCATCATCGCTCCGAACACCCCGGTGGACACCCGAGCACCCCGCTCGCGGAGCTCGGCGACGACCTCTTCCACCAGCGGCTCCGCCTGCTCCGGGCGGGCCGCTTCGGTCCAGGAGGGGCGGCGTCCCTTCTTGGTCGATCCGTACAGGGTGAACTGGCTGACGACGAGCAGCGGAGCCCCGGTCGTGGCGCACGACTCCTCGTCCCGCAGGGCTCGAATCTCGTGCAGTTTCCGGGCCATTTTTACGACTTCCTCACGGCCGTCGGAATGCGTCACACCCAATAGGACCAACAGTCCGGGTTCATCGATCTTGCCGACCACTTCACCGTCGACCGTTACCGAGGCGCGAGTGACGCGCGTGGCGATTGCCCTCATTGATCAACACCTCGCCATTCGGCCGGAACGACCATTCCGTGCCGCACGAGTTCGCGCACCACGGGAATCGCCGCGGAGGTCAACTCCTCCACATCTTCGCCGTAACCCAACGCGAGCAACTCCAGCAGTTCGTCCAACGGCAGCGCACCGCGGAATCCCGCCAGCAACCGGACTGCGAGTTCGTCGATCTCGTGCTGCCAACCCGGTCCGTCGGTGCGGTGCAGGCGGTGCACGATCGGCTCCCAGCCCTCGTCGCCCGGCTGCGAGACCTGCTCCAGCACCGTGCTGTCGGCGGTGACCAGGCGGGCGGCCAGCAGGTCGTCGTCCGAGTCGTGCTCCCGCAGCCAGTCGACCCGGCGCAGCCAGGCATCGGACTCCGGGCCCAGCGGGTCGTCGAAGGCGTGCCGCAGGTCCTCGCAGATGACCTCACCGGGACCGTCGGTGCGGCGCAGGGTGACGAAACCGAAGCCGATGCCGATCACGTCGTTGTCCTCGAACCAGTCCAGCCACTCGGCGGCCTTGCGCATGCCCTGCTCGGAACGCAGGTCGTATCCGGCGTCGCGCAGCCAGGTGCCGACGTACAGGTCGGGGTCGGCGACGTCGCGCTGCACGAACCAGGCGTCCACCCCCGCTCCCGGCGGAAGCCAGGACGCGACCCGGTCCTCCCAGTCCTCGCCCTCGCGGTGCACCCAGGACGCCAGGAGCTGCCCGGTGCCGCCCTCGTTGAGGAACGACGGCAGCTGGCGCACCACGAGCGCGCTCGCGTCGTCACCGGCCATGCCGGAGTCGCGGTAGGTGAAGTCGGTGCGCGGCGGTCCGACCACGAACGGCGGGTTGCACACGACCAGGTCGAACCGGCGGCCTCGGACCGGGTCGAACCACTCGCCCTCGCCGAGCTCCGCGTCGACGCCGTTGAGCCGGAAGGTCGCCGCAGCCAGGGCCAGCGCCCGCTGCGAGACGTCGGTGACGGTGATGCTGCTCGCGTGCGTGCTCGCGTGCAGCGCCTGCACGCCGCAGCCGGTGCCCAGGTCGAGCACCGAGCCGACCGGCCGCCGGGTGGTGGCGCGCACCAGGCTCAGCGAGGCGTGCCCGACTCCCAGCACGTGGTCGGGGTCGACCGGACGGCCCCCGCGCAGGTCGGAGTCCAGGTCCGACACGACCCACCAGGAGTGCTCGCCCTCGCCGTGAGGGCGGATGTCCAGTCCGGCGCGCAGCAGCTCGCCGTCGGCGGCGAGGATGCCGGCCGCCAGCGCGTCGTCGATGGTCAGCGACCCCAGCGCGGCCTGCACGTCGGCGCGGGTCTCGGGACGGCCAAGCAGGAACAGGCGGACCAGGGTGCCCAGCGGGCCGGCACCCTCGGTGGCGCGCAGCGCGGGCATCGGTTCGCCGCGGCCGAGCGCGGCGTGCGCGGAGTGGCCGAGCAGGTCGAGGACGCCGTCGGCGTCGTAGGAGGCGGCGCGGAACGCCTCGCGAAGTCGGTCGATGCGGTCAGCGGACAGAACTGGATTCACGTGCTGAATCCTCACACGCCCGCGGACCGATGCCTCCGCTCAGTCGGTCGGGCGGTTCGCGGAGACCGGAAACCGTCGGTGGTGCCGCCTAGCATCGAGGCATCGCTGATGGGGGAGTCGCCATGACCGTTCTGGAGAACAGGCCGAACACCGCGCTGCTGGTCATCGACGTGCAGAAGGGCGTGGTCGCCGACGCGCACGATCGGGACCGGGTCGTGGTCAACATCGGCCACCTGGTCGACCGGGCGCGTTCGGCCGGTGTCGACGTGGTGTGGATCCAGCACCACGACGACGGACTGGTCCGCGACAGCGAGGGCTGGGAGCTGGTGCCCGAGCTGGACCGCGACGATGACGAGCCGCTGGTGCACAAGTCCTACGGCGACGCCTTCGAGGACACCGAACTCGAGAAGGTGCTCGCCCACCGCGGCATCGGCAGGCTGATCGTCACCGGGGCGCAGACCGATCAGTGCGTCCGGTGCACGCTGCACGGCGCGTTCGTCCGCGGCTACGACGCGACGCTGGTCGCCGATGCCCACACCACCAGCGACCTCAGCCGCTACGGGGCGCCATCGCCGGACGAGGTCATCGCGCACACCAACCTGTACTGGCAGCACCAGGCCGCACCCGGCCGCACGGCCGGTGCGGTCAGCGCGGCGGAGGTCGACTTCGCTCGCGCATGAGCGAAACGGCGGTAGTCACCTCGCCGACGCCTCGCTAGATTCGGTCGGTGCCTGACGCGATGTTCGCTCATCCTCGGCTCGCGCCGCTCTACGACGCGTTCGAATCCGGTCGCAGCGACCTGCACGCCTACGTCGAGATCGCCGACGAGCTGGGCGCTGCCCGAGTTCTCGACGTCGGATGCGGAACCGGCTCGCTGGCGATCCTGCTCGAGGGGACAGGGCGAACGGTCGTGGGTACCGACCCGGCCGAGGCATCGCTCGCGGTCGCCAGGTCCAAGGACGGCTCCGCGCGGATCGTCTGGGTGCGCTGCGACGCCACGGTCCTGCCGACCATCGCGGCGGATCTCGTGGTGATGACCGGCAACGTCGCGCAGGTCTTCCGCGCCGACGAGGAGTGGACGCGAGTCCTGCTCAGCGTCCGCGCCGCGCTCCGGCCGGGAACGCACTTCGTGTTCGAGACGAGGAAGCCCGAACGCCGCGACTGGGAGCGGTGGCCGGGCACGACCAGCGTCGACGTGCCGGAACTCGGCCGCGTCGAACGGCACGACGAGCTCACCGACGTGAGCCCGCCGCTGATCTCGTTCCGCAGCACCTACCGGTTCCCCGACGGCGAGGAGCTCACCTCCGAGTCCACCCTGCGCTTCCGAACCCGGGACGAGATCGACGCGAGCCTCGCCGAAGCGGGTTTCGAGCTGCGCGCGGTGCGCGAAGCACCGGACCGCCCGGGCCTGGAGGACGTCTACATCGCCCGCAAGGC
Organism: Saccharopolyspora sp. NPDC049357; assembly: GCF_040677225.1. Taxonomy (NCBI): domain Bacteria; kingdom Bacillati; phylum Actinomycetota; class Actinomycetes; order Pseudonocardiales; family Pseudonocardiaceae; genus Saccharopolyspora; species Saccharopolyspora sp. NPDC049357. Next base: position 7,738 of record NZ_JBFAQJ010000013.1, read on the forward strand.
GGACTGAGCGCGAACGCGTTCCCGGCGTGGTGTCGTGAGATGATGCGGCCATGTCCGACGCACTGCACCTGACCGGCGACGCCGAGGCGGACCGGCTGCTCTCCGAGGACTCGTTCGCCCTGCTCACCGGGATGCTTCTCGATCAGCAGGTGGCGATGGAGCTGGCGTTCGCCGGTCCGAAGAAGATCGCGGACAGGATGGGCGGGTTCGACGTCGCCAAGATCGCCGAGGCCGACCCGGAGGAGTTCGTCGAGCTCTGCGTGCAGAAGCCCGCGATCCACCGCTACGGCGGTTCGATGGCCAAGCGGGTCCAGGCCCTCGCCCAGCACGTCGTCGAGCACTACGACGGCCGGACCGAGGCGCTGTGGACCGACGGCGACCCCGACGGCAAGGAAGTCCTCAAGCGGCTCAAGGCCCTTCCCGGCTACGGCGAGCAGAAGGCCCGGATCTTCCTCGCCCTGCTCGGCAAGCAGCGCGGGGTCGAACCGCAGGGCTGGCGAGAGGCGGCGGGCGCCTACGGCGAGGAGGGCTCGCGGCGCTCCATCGCCGACGTCGTCGACGAGCAGACCCTCCAGGAGGTCCGCTCCTTCAAGAAGGCGCAGAAGGCCGCCGCGAAGGCCGCGAAGTAGCCGCGTGGGCGGTTCTAGCCCGAGCTGACCGGGCACAACGGACGCGGTTCGGACCAAAACCGCCCCTTGGCGATTGCCCGGGCAGCACGGGCGGTCAGGCGGCGGCTGCTGCTCCCGGCTTCTGGTACTTGTCGACGTACTCCTGGTCCGAGAGCTCGGAGATGGCGTACATGATCTCGTCGGTGATCGAGCGCAGGACCGGGAGCGACGCCTCCATGCCCGAGTAGCGGGTGAAGTCCAGCGGGTCGCCGAAGCGGACCGTGACCTTGGCCAGGCGCGGGATCCTGGTGCCGCGGGGCTGGAGCTTGTCGGTGCCGGTCAGCGCCACGGGGACGACCGGGGCACCGGTGTTCAGGGTGAGCCTGGCGACGCCGGTGCGGCCTCGGTAGAGACGTCCGTCGGGGGAGCGAGTGCCCTCCGGGTGGATTCCGAAGGCTCCTCCGTTGCGCAGGACCTCCTCGGCCGCGCCGATGGCCTCCATCGCGGCCCGGCCGCGTCCCCGCTCGACGGGGATCGCGCCCAGCGAGCTGAACAGCCACTTGCTCAGGCCGCCCTTGAATCCCGTGCCCTGGAAGTACTCGGCCTTGGCCAGGAACGCCACCGGACGTGGCAGCACCAGCGGGACGATGAAGCTGTCCAGCACGGCGAGGTGGTTCGGGGCCAGGATCACCGGGCCCGTCGTGGGCACCTTCTCCGCGCCGATGATCTTGGGTCGGTAGACGGACCGGGCTACCGCACCCACGACCCGTTTGCTCACCGCGTACATCATGTGTGGTCACTCCCGCGCCGAAGTTCTTGCTCCCACGTCGAATCTAACTCGGCGAGGTTTCGCGCGTGCGTCGTGGCGGTCAACCAGTGGGGGTGAATCGCCGGGCCCCGGGGGTATCGGCGGGCACCCGTGGGTGGGAGCATGGAAATCGGAGGTAGCGTCGTGAACACTTCACATCGTGACGACACCCCGGTGCTGATCACCGAGGCTCAGCCGTCGATGGACGATGAGCAGGCGACTCGCCGCCGCAGGTACGCGATCATGATGGCAAGCCGGATTCCGTGCCTGGTCGGCGCGGTGGTCGTGTTCCAGGTGTGGCAGCTGTGGTGGTTGGCCCTGATCATCCTGGCCATTTCGATCCCCCTGCCGTGGATGGCGGTACTGATCGCCAACGATCGGCCCGTTCGCAAGTCCGAGCACGTGAACCGGTTCCGCAGGTCGCACCGCAGCATCGAGGCCTCGGAACATCGCGTCATCGAGAGCACCTGACACCCCTCTGCGGTGGTGAGACCAGAGCCGCTGCGGACAGACGCATGCGTCGTGCGGCATCATTGGTGCCATGAGCACGATGACGCTGCCGGAGACCGACACCCGGAACGAGACAGCTGATCAGACCAGCGATGATCGTCCCGAGGTATTCCACTACGTGCAGAAGGACAAGATCGCCGAGAGCGCGGTCATGGGTACCCACGTCGTGGCGCTGTGCGGCGAGGTCTTCCCGGTCACCAAGTCCGCGAAGCCCGGTTCGCCCGTCTGCCCGGACTGCAAGGAGATCTTCGAGTCGCTGCCCCCCGGGGCCGACAAGTAAGTCGGGTGCCTCCCGAACCGCCGCGGGTCAGCCGCCGTGCGGTTCGGGTTGGCCTGCGCGCTTGAAATCCACCGGCTTGCCGTTGGTGTGCGGCGGATCGGTCTCGGGCTTCGGTTGCACCGCCTCGTGCTCCGGTTCGGGCGTGTTGTCCTCGCGCCAGGCGCGGTAGCCGTCCTCGGTGTGCATCCGCTGAGCCAGTCGCCGCATCTCCAGCCGACGCCAGCGCCGCCGCTCGCGGCGCGTCATCTTCGCCGGCCACATCTCCTGGATCGCGTTGTTGAACTCCGCGCCCATGATGATCGCGAAACCGATGAAGAAGGCGAAGAGCAGGAACGCGATCGGGGTCGCCAGCGCGCCGTAGGTGTAGCCGGTGCTGGTGATCCAGGTGATGTAGACCCGCAGCCCGTAGCTGGCCACCAGGAACAGCACCATCGCCAGCAGCGCGCCCGGCACGCCGCGGTGCCAGGGAAGTTTGCGCGGAAGTGCCACGCTGTAGAGCGTGGCCAGCGCGATCGCCAGACCGGCGGCCGTCGCCGGGTAGTAGATGGCGTGGATGAGCCAGGTGACGTCGTCCTGCAGCGCGTGCGGGAACACCGTGGGCAGCCACTCCGGCCCCAGCGCCACCACCGGCATCCCGATGATCGCCAGCACCAGGCCCACCAGGTAGAGCAGCAGCGCCACGATCCGCTGCCAGATGCTGTTGCGAACCAGGTACTGGTCGTAGGCCTGGGTGATCGAGTCCACCAGCGACGCCAGCGCCGAGGAACCCGCCCACAGCGACAGCAGGAAACCCATCGAAGCGATCTCGCTGCGGCCCTTGGTCAGGATGTCGCCGACCGTCGGCCCGATGATCTGGTCCACGACGCCGCTGGTGAACACCGTCCGGCAGAACGCCAGGATCTTGTCGTGCACCGCGTCGACGATCTCGGGGCCGAACCAGTCGCCGAGGTAGCCCAAGCTGCCCAGCAGACCCAGCAGCAGCGGCGGCAGCGACATCGTCTGCCAGAACGCCGCAGCCGCGGATTCCGAGAAGATGTTGTCCCACCACGCCTTGTCCAGGGTGCGTGCGACCAAGCGCAGGGGACCGCGGCGGACCGGGACCTCATCCCGCGCTGCGGTCGCGCTGCGCCCCCGACTGTCTGGCGAACTCGGCGAACCCATGTCGCCTATAAGGATGCTTCATAGCACCGGCGCGCAGGCGTCGAGGTGTTGAAACCGGAGTGTCGGAACCATCTCGATCGGCCGAACCGGTGTCGACTCGAGCGCGAAGGTAAGCTGCACGACGGCCCGCCACGAGTTGATCGTGCTGGTTGATCCAGTTCTCCGGTCAGGCCTGATGTCCAGGGGAGCGTGGCGGTCGCGGGGCTCAACGGATGTGCCCGCACCATCCGGTTTGGGGAAACGAGGAAGGGAGCGGCGAGCCGGCGTGTCCGAAGCGCAACTCGACTATTCCGTCCGATCTGTTCTTAGCGACCCCTCGCAGGCACCGTCCCGGCCACTTCGAGCCTGGCAGCGGCGAGCCCTCACCAAGTACCTGGCCAACCGGCCGACGGACTTCCTGGCCGTGGCGACGCCCGGCGCGGGGAAGACGACGTTCGGTCTGCGGGTGGCCGCGGAACTGCTCGCCGACCGCACGGTCGAGCAGGTCACGGTGGTCGCGCCGACGGAGCACCTCAAGCACCAGTGGGCGTTGGCGGCCGGAGGGGCCGGGATCCCGCTGGACTCCAACTTCCGCAACGCCGACGGCATCACCTCCAGCGACTACCGCGGCGTGGTCGTCACCTACGCGCAGGTCGCGGCCCACCCCAACCTGCACCGGGTGCGCACCGAGCGGCGCAAGACGCTGGTGATCCTCGACGAGGTGCACCACGCGGGCGACGCCAAGTCCTGGGGTGACGCGATCCGGGAGGCGTTCACTCCCGCGGTTCGCCGGTTGTCGCTGACCGGTACGCCGTTCCGCAGCGACGACTCGCCCATCCCCTTCATCGGGTACGAGCCCGACGCCGACGGGTCGATGCGCAGCCGCGCCGACCACTCCTACGGCTACTCCGACGCGCTGGCGGACGGCGTCGTGCGGCCGGTGCTCTTCCTCGCCTACTCGGGCGAGGCGCGCTGGCGCACCAACGCCGGCGACGAGTTCAGCGCGCGCCTCGGTGAGCCGCTGACCGCCGAGCAGACCGCCCGCGCGTGGCGGACCGCGCTGGACCCGTCCGGCGAGTGGATCCCCACGGTGCTCAAGGCCGCCGACACCCGGCTGGAGCAGCTCCGCCAGGGCGGCATCCCGGACGCCGGTGGCCTGGTGATCGCCTCCGACCACCCCACGGCCAAGGCCTACGCCAAGGCGCTGCACCAGATCACCGGCTCGGATCCGGTGGTCGTGCTCTCCGACGATCCGCAGGCGTCCTCGCGGATCGGTGCCTTCGCCGAGTCCGACGACAAGTGGATGGTCGCGGTCAGGATGGTCTCCGAGGGTGTAGACGTGCCCCGCCTGGCCGTCGGCGTCTACGCCACCAGCGCCTCGACGCCGTTGTTCTTCGCCCAGGCCATCGGCCGCTTCGTGCGGTCGCGGCGACCGGGGGAGACGGCCAGCATCTTCCTGCCGAGCGTTCCGGTGCTGCTGGAGCTGGCCAGCCAGCTGGAGGCGCAGCGCGACCACGTGCTGGGCAAGCCGCACCGGGAGAAGGACGGCTGGGACGACGAGCTGGTCGCCGCCGCCAACGCCCAGCGCGACGAGCCCGGCGAGGAGGAGAAGGCGTTCACCTCGCTGGGCGCCGAGGCCGAGCTGGACCAGGTGATCTACGACGGTTCGTCGTTCGGCACCGCCGCGTTCAGCACCACCGAGGAGGAGCAGGACTACCTGGGGCTGCCGGGTCTGCTGGAACCGGATCAGGTCAGAGCGCTGCTGCGGCAGCGCCAGTCGCAGCAGCTGGACGACGTCGGCAAGCGCGAGGCCGATGCGAAGGCGGCCAAGGTCGCCGAGCAGGCCGCCGAGCAGCAGTCGCGTCCGCAGAGCGTCCAGGAGCGGCTGCAGAAGCTGCGCAAGGAGCTCAACACGCTCGTGTCGCTGCACCACCACCGGACCCGCAAGCCGCACGGCAAGATCTACAACGAGCTGCAGAAGGTCTGCGGCGGCCCGCCCACGGCGATGGCCACGGTCGAGCAGCTCGAAGAGCGAATCGCCACCCTCCGCTCTTGGTGAACGCCTGATGCGGGTCCGGCCGTCCCGCTAACCTGTCACCCGCCAGAGCGACGATCTTGGAGCGGGTGCTGTGACGGGCGATGCGTGGAACGTCGGGCTCAACATCATCGCCAGCGTGATCACCGGGTCGGTGGTCTGGATCTCCGGTCGCCTGCTGCGACTTCGGAGGCTGCGGCGCAAGCAGGCGTTCTTCGGGATGAGCACCGGTGGCGACTGCCTGCTGGTGGTTCCCCGGATGGTGTCGGCGGACAACGAGCGCAGCGTCCACCGAAACGACGCTGCGGCGATGCTCGAACTCTCGTCGGTCCTGGGGGACTGCGGGGCGAAGCCCGAGGTGATCTTCCACGACCAGTCCGAGCAGGGGCTGGCGGACAAGCCCGAGTTCTGCATCGGTGGCCCGTCCGCCAACCGGCGCACCGCGGCTCACCTGCGGTCGGCGTTGCCAGGAGTGAGCGTGGGCGGACTGGACTCGAAGACGGCGATCGAGGTGGGCGGGGAGACGTACCCGACGCGGAGCCGTCAGGTCGAGTACGTGGTCCTGGCCAAGATCATCCGCAGCAAGCAGGACAAGCCTGCCTTCCTGATCTGCGGTCAGACCTCGATCGCCAACCGCGCCGCCGCGCGGTACGTCGACGTCCAGCACCCGCGCCTGATGCGGAAGTACGGCCGCAGGCGGCGCTTCTGCCTGCTCCTGCGCGTGGTGGAGTCCGAGAGCTACGGCCCCAGCGTCGTGGAACTGGTCCGGGACGTCACCGCCGACGCCTTCACACCGCGTCCCGCCGTGGTCGACGAGGCCGTCACCGCGTAGCGGCAGCCCGGGTGAGGGCGATGATCTTGGCGGTGCGTTCCGTCTTCTAGGGTCGCGGCATGGGATTCGACGTTGAGAAGGTCCGGGCGCAGTACCCGGCGCTGGCGGACGGCCGGGCGTGGCTGGACGGCGCAGCGGGCACGCAGGTGCCGGAATCGGTGATCGAGGCGATCAGCGACGCCTACCGATCCGGGTTGTCGAACGTGGGCGGGCAGTACGAGTCGAGCCGACGCTCGTCCGGGATCGTCGCCGAGGCTCGCGCGGCCGTGGCGGACCTGGTGGGCGCGCCCGATCCGGCGTGCGTGGCGTTCGGGCCGAGCATGACCTCGCTGACCTACCGGTTCGCCGGAGTTCTGGCGCTCGGCTGGAACCCGGGCGACGAGATCGTGGTGACCTCCCTCGACCACGACGCCAACGTCCGGCCGTGGGTGCAGCTCGCGCAGCGGGCCGGTGCGACCGTGCGCACCGCCGAGATCGACCCGGCCACGGGTGAGCTCCCCGTCGACAACGTCGTCGGGCTGATCGACGATCGCACCAAGCTGGTCGCCGTCACCGCCGCGTCCAACCTGCTGGGGGTCGTGCCCGACCTCAAGCCGATCACCGACCGGGCCCGCGAGGTCGGCGCGCTGTCCTACGTCGACGGCGTGCAGCACTGCCCGCACGCGCACGTGCGGATCGCCGATCTCGGCGCGGACCTGTACGCCACCAGCGCCTACAAGTGGGCCGGACCGCACCTGGCGGCCGTCGTCGCCGCCGATCCGTGGGTCCTGGAGAACCTCCACCCGGACAAGCTGGCGCCGTCGCCCGAGAGCTCCCCGGAGCGCTTCGAGCTGGGCACCAACCCGTTCGCCCCGATGGCCGGTGTAGTCGCGGCGGTGGAGCACCTGGCGGGGCTGGACGGCGACGCGACGGGCAGCCGCGCCGAACGCCTCGCGATCTCGCGGTCAGCCGTCGTGGCGCACGAGGAGCAGCTCGCCGGTCGGCTGTTCGCGGGACTGGCCGAGCTGGGCGGTGTCCAGCGCCACGGCACTCCGCAGGGGCCGACCACGCCCACCGCCTTCTTCACCGTCCGGGGCAAGGCTCCGGCGGAGGTGTCCGCGGCGTTGTCGGAGCGGGGGCTGAACGTCTCCGCCGGCCACTCCTACGCCTGGGAGCTCGTTCACGCCCTCGGCATCGGCCCCGAGGGCGGCGTGCGGGCGAGCCTGTCGCACTACTCGACGGCCGACGAGGTCGACCGCCTGCTGGCGGCCCTGCGCGAGATCAGCGCGTGAAACGCACCGGGCCCCCGCAGCGCTTGGCTGCGGGGGCCGGTGACCTGGCTGATCAGGTTGTCACTGCTCGTCCTGTTGGAGGTCGGCCCGCACGTCGCGCAGTCCGGCTTCGTAGGCGCGGGCGTGGTGCCCGCAGAACAGAAGCTCGCCACCGGACGGTAGTACGGCGCGAGCCTTGGCAGCGGCCCCGCAGCGGTCGCAGCGGTCGGCGGCGGTCAGCTCGGGGCGGGTGAGCGTTCCCGGCATCGATATCTCCCTCCGTCCCGGCGTCGGATTCCACCCGACGCCCTCGATCCTGCTACGACCACCGGTGTCCTACTGGCTGCAGGGTCGGTGCTCGTTGGCTCTACTCTTCCAGACGTTTTGGCCGGAGTCAGTGTTCCCGCGCGGGCTAGCGACGGTCGTCACCATGAAGTACCCGGTTGCAGCAGTGATCCTCGCGGAGGGTGATCAACATTGGGTTCACCCCTCTGACCTGCGACGATGTGGAGATCGACGAATCTAGCTGGACAAACGCTCTGACTGGTCAAGGCCAATTCTGGTGGGTTGGATCACAAATATGACGATCCGTGATCGGTCCTGTTCCTCTGGAAGCGAACAGCAAATCTCAGCACTCGGACGGAAAATCGCCCTCCCGAAGCTCCGAAATCGCCCTTCGAGGCCGAAGTGGACACGCGAAAAAGGCCGCCGACCCGAGTGGGTCGACGGCCGATTTCGGACAATTCGGTCAGTCGAGGTAGTCCCGGAGGACCTGCGACCGCGACGGGTGGCGCAGCTTCGACATCGTCTTGGACTCGATCTGCCGGATCCGCTCCCGGGTCACCCCGTAGACCTGGCCGATCTCGTCCAGCGTGCGCGGTTGGCCGTCGGTGAGGCCGAAGCGCAGCCGGACCACGCCCGCCTCGCGCTCGGACAGCGTCGCCAGGACCGACTGCAGCTGGTCCTGCAGCAGCGTGAACGACACCGCGTCGACCGCGACGACGGCCTCGGAGTCCTCGATGAAGTCACCGAGCTGGCTGTCGCCCTCGTCGCCGATGGTCTGGTCGAGCGAAATGGGCTCCCGGGCGTACTGCTGGATCTCCAGCACCTTCTCCGGGGTGATGTCCATTTCCTTGGCGAGCTCTTCCGGCGTGGGCTCGCGACCGAGGTCCTGCAGCAGCTCGCGCTGGATGCGGCCGAGCTTGTTGATGACCTCGACCATGTGCACCGGGATGCGGATGGTGCGCGCCTGGTCGGCCATCGCGCGCGTGATGGCCTGACGGATCCACCAGGTCGCGTACGTGGAGAACTTGTAGCCCTTGGTGTAGTCGAACTTCTCGACCGCGCGGATCAGACCGAGGTTGCCCTCCTGGATCAGGTCCAGGAACGCCATGCCGCGGCCGGTGTAGCGCTTGGCGAGGCTGACCACCAGGCGGAGGTTGGCCTCCAGCAGGTGGTTCTTGGCGCGCTCGCCGTCGCGCACGATCCAGCGCAGGTCGCGCCGCATCTGCGTGGTCAGCTGCTCGCCGGACTCCTCGATCTGGCGCAACCGCTCGGCACCGTAGAGGCCGGCCTCGATGCGCTTGGCCAGCTCGACCTCTTCCTCGGCGTTGAGCAGCGCGACCTTGCCGATCTGCTTGAGGTAGGCGCGCACCGAGTCCGCGGAAGCGGTCAGCTCGGCGTCCTTGCGCGCCTGCCGGAGCGCCTCGGACTCCTCTTCGTCCCAGACGAAGTCACCGGACTCCTTGGAGTCCTCGTCCGGAACCGGCTCCTCTGGAATCTCCACCTCGACTTCCGCGAGATCGCCGACCTCGGGAGAGGTCAGGTCGGTCTCGATCGGTTCGTCGATCTCCATGCCCTCGCCAGCGCCCTTGGCGGAAGCCGACTTGGTCGTCTTCTTCGCCGGGGCCTTGGCGGCGCCCTTCTTGGCCGCGGGCTTGCGGGTGGTCGACTTCGCACCCGACGAGCTCTTGGCGGTGCTCTTGCGCGCGGCAGGCTTCGTCTGCTCGACGTCAGACGAAGCAGCCGCCTCCGAAGCTGGGGTGGCCTGGGACTGGCCCGACTCGGCTTGAGCGCCGCCAGCGTCTGCGGCGGTGCTGGAGCGTCGGGTTGCGGTTTCTGCGGCTGCCACGTACGCCCTTTCGCGACGGTCGATCAGGGCGGGCCGGAGGGCGCGAAACCTCGGCCGCCAAAGGTCGGGGAACAACCCACCGGACTCGGCGTCCTGGCTGACGAACAATCACCCGTGAAGTACCGGGCTATCGGCTCGCCGCCGCACCGGCTCCCGCCGTCGGTGAAGGTGTTGCACCAGCGGGCGGGTTCACCAGCGTTCACCAGCCAAAAGGACTTCGAACCAAGTGGGTCGTGTTCCATTGTAACCGCGATGCGGGGGTGCGGTTCCGCTGCAAGGCGGAGTCCGCGCGTCCCTCCGTGTGCTAGGCACGGCTCCGGAAGACCGTTGCGAGCCGTGCCGCACACTCCGACGGGTGTCCCTCGGGACGCCCCTTCGCGGCCGGGCTCAGCACGCGGTCGCAGCTGTGCCCGGCAGCGGTCGGATCAGCTCTTCGCGCTGCTCGCGGAGGCCATCGCGGCACCCACGATGCCCGCGTCGTTGCGCAGCGCAGCCGCCACCACGGGGGTGCGGGTCTCCAGCAGCGGGATCCACTTGTGGCCCTTCCGGCTGACACCGCCGCCGGCGATGATCAGGTCGGGCCAGATGAACTTCTCCAAGGACTGGATGTAGCGGGTGACCCGCGGTGCCCACTCCTCGTAGGAGAGCTCCAGATCGTCCTTCACCGACGCGGCGGCCTGCGACTCGGCGTCGTGGCCGTCGACCTCGATGTGGCCGAACTCGGTGCTGGGGACGAGCTTGCCGTCGATGAACATCGCGCTGCCGATGCCGGTGCCGAAGGTCAGCACGACGACCTGGCCCTCGTGCCCGACGCCCGCACCCGCCTTCATCTCGGCCACCCCGGCGGCGTCGGCGTCGTTGAGCACGACGATCTCGTCCCGGCTGCGACCGAGGCGCTCGGCGAACAGGGCCTGGGCATCGGTACCGATCCAGCCCTTGTCGATGTTGGCGGCGGTCAGCGCCGTGCCGTCCTTGATGACGCAGGGCAGCGTGACACCGACCGGTCCGGTCCAGGCGAACTTCTCGACGATCTCGGCCACGGCATCGGCCACCGCGTCCGGCGTCGAGGGTTGCGGCGTCGCGAGGCGCAAGCGCTCCTCGGCCAGCACTCCGGCCTCGATGTCCACCGGCGATCCCTTGACGCCGGACCCACCGATGTCCACGCCGAACCCGCGGGCTGTCGCCATGGCTGATCCTTCCTATTCGATTCAGACCAAGGTGTGCAGACCTTAACGGGACTGTGTTGCGATGTCTGCGTGGGATTGCCAAAAGATGTGGATGCAAACGCCTTGTCCGAGGTCGCGGTGCGAATCGCGCGCGAAGCCGCCGATTTGGCCCGAACCGTGCGTGATCAGGCGGTGACCGACGGTGTTGACACGAAGAGCACCGAGACCGATGTGGTCACCATGGGAGATCGAGCCGTGGAGCGCTTGGTGCGCGAGCGGCTCGCCGAGCTCCGCCCCGGGGAGTCCGTGCTGGGCGAGGAGGAAGGCGGCGACGGTGCGCTGGACGGACTGCGCTGGGTCGTCGACCCGATCGACGGCACTGTGAATTATCTCTACGGGTTCCCCTTCTACGCGGTCTCGCTGGCCGCGCAGGTCGACGGCCGCTCGGTCGCCGGAGCCGTCGTCGAACCCGTCTCAGGACGGGTCTGGAGCGCCGCGGCCGGTCACGGGGCCTTCCTCGACGGGCAACCGCTGCACGTCTCCGGCTCCGACCGGCTGGACCTGGCGCTGGTGGGCACCGGGTTCGCCTACGCGGTCGAGCGCCGCACCGCCCAGGCGCGCGTGGTGAACGACCTGCTCGGCCAGGTGCGCGACATCCGTCGCGCGGGAGCCGCCTCGCTGGACCTGTGCTCGGTCGCGGCCGGCTGGCTCGACGCGATCTACGAGGTCGGGCTCAACCGCTGGGACTGGGCGGCCGGCGCGCTGATCGCGCAGGAGGCCGGAGCGGCGCTGCGGCTCCCGGAGAAGGGGTCGTCGGACGGGCTGGGCGACGAGATGCTGGTCTGCGCCACCCCCGGGGTCGCCGAGGGGCTCACCGACGCCCTGCGCGCGGCCAACGCCGGCGAGGTCTGACCGCCCGTGGCGGGAACCCGCCAATCCCGATCGGGTTTCCGCCACGGCATCGATAGCGGTCCGTTGCGAGTTGTTGCCGGGAATCGTTATCAGCAGTGCACGTCGCGGGCCTTGGTGAGCAGATCCTCGCTGATCTGAGGTGGCGTCACCTCTTGCTGCGCGCCGTCCTGCTGATCGCGCTGCGGCACCCAGTTCTGCAGCTGCTGCAGGATCTGCTTGGCCTCTTGCGTGGTCTTGATGTCGTCGAAGCGCGCGCCCAGCGCCAGGTCCAGCCCGGCGTCCTCGCGCTCGTCGCGCACCAGCTGCGCGCACGGCGCGATCAGGCTCAACGTGCGGGCTGCGCTCATCCCGGCGGCGCCGAAGCGGATCTGACCGTGGCACTGCAGGTCGTAGTTGACGTAGACGGAGTCGTTGTCGGCGCCGGTCTTGATGAAGCCGAGGCTGGCCAGCTCGTCGCCGACCATGCTCGCCTGCCTGCTCTCGCCGTTGCCGTTGAGCACCCGCACGTGCACGTCCTGCGGCGGCACCGGGGTCGTGGAGTTCAGCGCGTCGCGTTCGAGCATGGTGCCCAGCGGCACCTGCGGCGGCATGCCGCTGGCCTCGGGCGGCGCGGTCGGTGCTCCGGGCGGGTTGCACCTGGTGGCCGTGTCGATGTCCTCCACGGACCCGAAGACGCGAGTCCACAGCAGTCCGGACAGCGCCACCAGCGCCACCAGCACGACCAGCGCGGGCAGCGGTCGGCGTCGGCGATATCCGACTCGCCGTCCCGGCCTTGCACCTACGGCTCCCACGTCCGCCCCTCCCTGGATGCCTCGGATCCGCGCGCTCCCGCCCGCACCGGATCAGCCTAGGGGTTGAACCTGTTGTGCGCGGTGCTGGTCGCCGCTGCCGTGTCTTGATCTTCCCGTGATCGTCTCGAAGCCGATGCCGACCGGGAAACCGCGAGCGCATCGCATCACGCGGGGGTCGGCAGGGCAACCGGGACGGGCCGCCCGGAGGACTCGGCCGACCGGTCGAATTTTGATCTACGATGCCCTCCGAATGCGCGCAATGCCACACCTATGGGTGACCTGCTGCGTGTTCGCAGAAGTTATGAGCTACCCTCTCGGCGCCTCACGGAGTGCCGAGTTGAGGCAAGTCGCTCTTTACGGGGGAACTAGACGCGTTGCAGGGCGAGACCGCGATCACTGTCCCATCGGGCACAAATTCGGGTCCTGGAACGTTTACCAGCGGCACACCATTGCAGTCTCCACAAACGCAGGGGTGAATCACGATGGCGACCGACTACGACGCTCCTCGCCGCGAGTCCGAGGACTTGGCGGAGGACTCGTTGGAGGAGCTGAAGGCGCGACGCAACGATGCGCAATCCGGCGTCGTCGACGAAGACGAAGGGGCGATCGCGGAGAATTTCGAACTGCCGGGCGCTGATCTGTCCGGCGAGGAGATGACCGTCAAGGTGCTCCCGAAGCAGGCTGACGAGTTCACCTGCTCGAGCTGCTTCCTCGTCCATCACCGCAGCCGACTGGCCGAGACCAAGAACGGTCAGTTCATCTGTCGTGATTGCGCCGCCTGAGGCGCACGTCGACGACTCACAACGGGAAGTGGCTGGGCACACGCGGGCGGCGTGTGCCCAGTGTTTTTCCCGTCGAAAGGCTCCACAGCTCAATTCGCTCAGCGGTGCGGGTGGCGGAACCTGACACCGGTGCCGGTTGCCGGCACGGGGTGAGGAGAAACCGGCTCCGCCGGTTGCCGTTCACCGCTCGCGGAGCAGGACGGCCTTGAGCCGCTCCGGCTTGCGGGTGCTGATCACCCAGTACGGAGTGGGATCGTCCGGGTCGTCGAGCCAGACGCGCACGGAGGTGCGCACCCAGGAGCGATGCACCAGGAACGCCGCCGGGTCCAGGTCCGGGCCCAGGGAACGCCGCTGCTCGGCGGGGGAGATGATCTCGACCTCGTCGATGAACCGGAGCGGCAGGTGGGCGTCGCCGACCCACAGCTCGTCGTCGACGACCTCGATCTTGAGCCTGCCCAGCCACAGCGGCACGAGGATCGCCAGCGGGACCAGCACGACGTAGGGCAACCACGCCCGCACGCCCGGGTAGCCCATGTGCACCTGAGCGGCCATCAAGACCGCTGCGACCAGCGGCAACGGCCAGGTCCACCACGACGCGTACAGCCGCTCGCGGAACACCGCCTGCCCCTCCGAATTCGCCTGACCGGGGGTGTCCCCGCTCGTGGTGGCTGCTTCTACGCTTTCCGACACGCGTTCAGGGTAGTCTCGCCGCCCGTGTCGAACGTGAAGGTCCTGCTTACCCGAACCGACCCCGGTGTACCGCTTCCCGAATACGCCAAACCCGGGGATGCCGGTGCTGATCTGGTAACCACCAGGGATGTGGTTCTCGAACCGGGCGAACGCGTGCTGGTGGGCACCGGAGTCGCCGTGGCGCTTCCGGAGGGCTACGCGGGCTTCGTCCACCCGCGCTCGGGGCTCGCCGCCAAGACCGGGCTCAGCGTGGTCAACACGCCCGGGACCATCGATTCGGGGTACCGCGGTGAGATCAAGGTCTGCCTGATCAATCATGATCGTGTGCAGCCGGTGTCGCTGCGACGAGGTGACCGCATCGCTCAGCTCGTCGTGCAGAAGGTCGAGCACGCCGTGTTCACCGAGGTCGACGAGCTGCCCGAGTCGTTGCGCGGTGCCGGTGGACATGGCTCCACAGGTGGTCATGAGGTGCTGACGGCGTCGGGAACCACCGAGGCCGGTCACAGGACGGAGGTCTGAGGGGATGTTCAGAAGGGGCCGGGGGAAGTCCAAGCGCGACGAGGCCATCGAGGAACAGGCCGAGCCGGAGCAGGTTCCCTCGCAGGGGCCGTACGACGAGAGCGAAGCACCCGATTCCGGGGTGGAGCGGCTCGACCTCGGTTCGGTGCGGGTGCCGGTGCCCGAGGGAGGTCAGCTGCAGGTCGAGGTCGATCCCTCCGGGCCGGTGCGCGCGGTGCACCTGGTGACCCCGGTCGGCAGGCTGACCGTGAGCGCCTTCGCGGCGCCGCGCAGCGGGGGGCTGTGGGAGGAGGTCGGCAACGAACTGGCCGACCAGCTCCGCAAGGACGGCGCGCGGGTGCACACCGAGCAGGGCGACTGGGGCGTCGAGCTGGTGGCCGACTCGCCGAAGGCGGCGTTGCGGTTCGTCGGCGTCGACGGTCCGCGCTGGCTGCTGCGCGGTGTGGCCGCGGGTCCGGCCGAGTCCGCCAAGGAGTGCGCTCGGCTGCTCTACGGCGTCCTGGACGACACGGTCGTGGTCCGCGGCTCCGAGCCGATGCCGGTGCGCACGCCGCTGCCCATCGAGCTCCCCGAGGCGATCCTCCGCCACATCCAGCAGGCGCAGACGCAGCAGACCGAGACCCCCAACGGGCAGGTCTGAGGCCGACGCGGGGTGGGGATCTCGACGGCCCCACCCCTGCGCCGAACGGGTGAGACGAACGGCGTGCTCCGGAGTGGGTTCTTTATTCCGCCGGGCGTGGGATTCGGCCCGCGCAGGCGGTTAGGCTGGGAAGTGCACGGGCTGCGGAGTCGAGCCCCGAGGCGCACAGGAGCGCTAGATGAGCAAGACCGAAGGCGGCTACTGGAAGCGCCTCGTGCGGAGCCTGACCAGCGATGTCGCCGAACTTGACGCCGACGACCTGTCAGATCGGTCGCAGGCGGGAGGCGCGCAGCGGGCCAGCGATTGCCAGTGCGGGCAGGAAGCCGTGGTGCTCGGACGGGTTCGCAGCGTCGAGCTCTGCCCCAAGACTTCCGCGCCCACCCTGGAGGCCGAGCTCTACGACGGCACCGAAGGGGTGACTCTCGTGTGGCTCGGGCGCAGGCGCATCGTCGGAATCGAACCGGGCCGTATCGTCAAGGCCCGTGGCCGGATCGCAGTCCGTGACGGTCGCAAGGTGCTGTACAACCCCTACTACGAGTTGCAGAACACCGCATGAGCGAACATGACGCATCGGCTGCGGGGCTCAACGCCCGGCAGACCGACGATGACCGGCAGCCCGCGGGCAAGGCCGGCGTTTCCGAGCAGACCCTGCTGGAGCAGATGGGCGGTGTCAGCGGGCTCGCGTACTCCGCTGTTCCGATCGTCGTGTTCGTGGTGGTCAGCTCGTTCACCTCGATGATGCCCGCGATCTGGGCCTCGATCGGTGTCGCGGTGGGCATCGCGATCTTCCGCCTGGTGCGCAAGGAGCCGCTGCAACCGGCGATCTCCGGCGTGCTGGGCGTGGCGGTGTGCTCGTTCATCGCCTACCGCTCCGGCGAGACCAAGGGCTTCTTCCTGCTCGGCATCTGGACCAGCCTGATCTACGGCGGGGTGTTCCTGGTGTCGGTGGCGGCGCGCTGGCCGCTGGTCGGAGTGGTCTGGTCGACCCTGAACGGCCTGGGCATGGGCTGGCGCAAGCAGCGCCGCGCGATGCGCGCCTACGACATCGCCACGCTGTCCTGGGCGGCGGTGTTCGCCGCCAAGTACGTGGTGCAGCAGTGGCTCTACGACAACGACCAGACCGGCTGGCTGGCCTTCGCCCGCATCGCCATGGGATACCCGCTGACCGGCATCGCGCTGGTCGTGACGGTCTGGGCGATCCGCAGGGCCAAGAAGGTCGCCGAAGAGGCGGCGGTCGCCGGCGCTTAGCGCGCTCGACGTGGTGCGGGGCGGTTCCGCCGGGAACCGCCCCGTTCGTCATTCCCCGTGGTCGTGGATGACCGCGCGGATCTCGCTCTCCACGTTGCTGGTGGCCACGAACAGCATCTCGTCGCCCGCCTCGAGCGGGTCGTCGGCCTGGGGCACGATGACCCGGCCACCGCGCAGGATGCTCACCAGTGCCGAGTCGACGGGCAGCTTGAGGTCGCGGACCCGGCGCCCGGCCAGCGGGGTCGACTCCGGCAGCGTCACCTCGACGAGGTTGGCCTGGCCCTGGCGCAGCGTCATCAGGCGCACCAGGTCGCCGACGTTGACGGCCTCCTCGACCATCGCGGCCAGCATCCGCGGCGTGGAGACCGCGACGTCCACGCCCCAGGCGTCGGTGAACAGCCACTCGTTGCGCGGATCGTTGACCCGGGCCACGACGCGGCGCACCGCGAACTCGGTCTTGGACAGCAGCGAGACCACGAGGTTGACCTTGTCGTCGCCGGTGGCCGCGATGACCACGTCGCAGGACTGCAGCCCCGCCTCCTCCAACGACGCCAGCTCGCAGGCGTCGGCGAGCATCCACTCCGCGCCCGGGATGCGCCTGGGGTGGTAGTTGCCGGTGCTGCGCTCGATGAGCAGCACCTCGTGCTCGCCTTCGAGCAGTTCCCGCGCGATGGACTGGCCGACCGCGCCGGCTCCCGCGATCGCGATTCGCATTACTCGCTCTCCTCGGGTGTGCGGCGAGCGGCCGCGGTGACGTCGGTGACGGTTCCGGACAGCGCTGCCACGTAGACGATGTCGTCGGACTGGATCACGGTCTTGCGGTCGGGCAGCACGCCGTTGCCGAACCGCATGATGAACGCGACCCGCGCCCCGGTCGCCGACTCCACCTCGGAGACCTTGCGCCCGATCCAGCTCTCGTGCAGCGGAAGCTGCAGCACCGCGACGGCACCGGACGGCTCCCGCCACGCGGTGGCCACGCCTTCCGGCAGCAGCATCCGCAGGAAGCGGTCCGTCGTCCACGGCACGGTGGCCACGGTCGGGATGCCGAGCCGCTCGTAGACCTCGGCTCGTTTGGGATCGTAGATGCGGGCCACGACGTGGGCGACGCCGAAGGTCTCCCGCGCCACCCTGGCCGAGACGATGTTGGAGTTGTCCCCGTTGGACACCGCGGCGAAGGCGCTGGCCTGCTCGATTCCCGCTTCTTCCAGGATGTCCCGGTCGAAGCCGTTGCCTGTGACCTGCTGACCGCGGAAGTCCCGGCCCAGGCGGTGGAACGCCTGCGGGTCCTTGTCCACCACGGCCACGGTGTGATCGAGCCGTTGCAGCGCGGCGGCCAGGGAGGCCCCGACCCGGCCGCAGCCCATGATCACGACGTGCACGACCTTGTCTCCTCGCTGCGTGTTGAGCGCACTGGAACAACTGCTGCGGACGACGCCGCTCGTCGCCGCTGACCGTACCCGGACGGGGGCGGTTCGGTGACCGCTGCGGCCCTCCGGAAACGGGCTGGTGCACCGTACCGGGTGAGTCCCTCCGATGGGCACCACGCCACCCCGGATGTGACCTGAGAGCAATTCGAAAGCCCGCATTCACCGGTACCCCGGCCCCACCGCTTACGCTCTGCACCGTGTCCAAGCTCGCAACCGCGGCGAAGCGGCTGATCGTCGGTCGGCCGTTCCGCAGCGATCGCCTTTCGCACACGCTGCTGCCCAAGCGAATCGCGCTTCCGGTCTTCGCCTCAGACCCGATGTCCAGCGTCGCCTACGCGCCGGAGGAGATCCTGCTGGTGCTGTCGGTGGCGGGCGTGTCCGCGTTCGCCATCAGCCCGTGGATCGGTGTCCTGGTCGCGCTGGTGATGATCGCGGTGGTGGCGTCCTACCGGCAGAACGTGCACGCCTACCCCTCCGGCGGCGGTGACTACGAGGTCGCCACGGTCAACCACGGCCGGCGCTGGGGCCTGGTGGTGGCCAGCGCGCTGCTCGTCGACTACATCCTCACCGTCGCGGTGTCGATCTCCTCGGCCGCGGCGAACATCGGCTCGGTCATCCCGTTCGTCGCCGAGCACAAGGTGCTGTTCGCCGTCGGGGCGATCGTGCTGCTGACCGCGTTGAACCTGCGCGGGATCCGCGAGTCGGGCACCTTGTTCGCGATCCCCACCTACGCGTTCGTGATCGGCGTGCTCGGCATGATCTGCTGGGGCTTCTTCCAGTCCGTGGTGCTGGGCTCCGACCTGCGCGCCGAGAGCGCCGGGTTCCAGCTGGCGCAGGAGGAGAGCCAGTACGCCGGTGTGGCGTTCGCGTTCCTGATCCTGCGGGCCTTCTCCTCCGGTAGCGCCGCGCTGACCGGTGTCGAGGCGATCAGCAACGGCGTCCCGGCCTTCCGCAAGCCCAAGTCCCGCAACGCCGCGACCACGCTGGCGCTGATGGGCGGACTGGCGATCCTGATGTTCCTGGGCCTGATCATGCTGGCCCGCGTCACCGGCGCCGTCGTCGCCGAGGACCCAGCGCACCAGCTCATCGGCGCTCCCGAGGGCTACGAGCAGAAGACGCTGATCGCGCAGCTGGCCGGCGCGGTGTTCAGCGGATTCCCGCCCGGGATCTGGTACCTGGTGTTCTTCACCGGTCTGATCCTGGTGCTGGCCGCCAACACCGCGTTCAACGGTTTCCCGGTGCTGGGCTCGATCCTGGCGCAGGACCGCTTCCTGCCGCGCCAGCTGCACACCCGCGGCGACCGGCTCGCCTTCTCCAACGGCATCCTGTTCCTGGCCTTCAGCGCGATCATCCTGGTGTTCGCCTTCGAGGCCGAGGTGACGCGGCTGATCCAGCTCTACATCGTCGGCGTGTTCGTCTCGTTCGTGCTCAGCCAGAGCGGCATGATCCGGCACTGGAACCGGCTGCTGCTGCGCGAGACCGACCCGATGGCGCGGCGCCGGATGCGCCGGGCGCAGGCGACCAACGCCTTCGGTCTGTTCATGACCGCCAGCGTGCTGGTCATCGTGCTGATCACCAAGTTCACCCACGGCGCCTGGATCGCGATCGCGGCGATGGCGGCCATCTACGTGCTGATGACGGCGATCCGCAAGCACTACGACCGGGTCGCCGACGAGCTGCAGGAGTCCGAGACCGACGCGGTCCTGCCCTCGCGCAACCACGCGCTGGTGCTGGTCTCGAAGCTGCACCTGCCGACGATGCGCGCCATCGCCTACGCCCGCGCCACCCGGCCGGACGAGCTGGAAGGCGTCACCGTCAACGTCGACGAGGAGGACACCCGGACGTTGACCGCGGAGTGGGAGGAGCTGAACCTGCCGCTGCCCCTGAAGGTCCTCGAATCGCCGTACCGGGAGATCACCCGACCGGTGCTGGAGTACGTCAAGCGGATCCGCAGGGACAGCCCCCGCGACGTGGTCACCGTGTTCATCCCGGAGTACGTCGTCGGACACTGGTGGGAGCAGCTGCTGCACAACCAGAGCGCGCTGCGCCTGAAGAGCAGGCTGTTGTTCCAGCCGGGAGTGATGGTCACCAGCGTGCCGTGGCAGCTGGCGTCGTCGACGAAGGTGCGAGCACAGCGGATCACCTCGATGCCGGGCGCGACGCGCCGGGGTCTGGGGAGCAATGGAAAGGTGAACGGTGACCGAAAAGCCGGATTGGACCGGTAGGCGGCTGGAGGTCGAAGTCGGCCCGGTGGCTCACGGAGGCCACTGCGTGGCCAGGTACGAGGGCCGCGTGGTGTTCGTCCGCCACGCCCTGCCGGGGGAGACCGTGACCGTCGAGGTCACCGAGGACAACGGTGGCGGCTTCTGCCGCGCGGACGCCGTCGAGGTGAGCGAGGCCGCGCCGGGGCGGGTCGTCCCGCCGTGCCCGCTGGCGGACGCGGCGCTGGGCAAGGACCGCTGCGGTGGCTGCGACTTCCAGCACGCCGACGGCGAGACGCAGCGCGAGCTCAAGGCCGCGGTGATCACCGAACAGCTGCAGCGCATCGCGGGCCTGGACTGGCCGGTGCGGGTCCAGGAGCTGCCCGGCGGGCTGCTGCGCTGGCGCACCCGCGCGCGGTTGGCGGTCGACCGCAGGGGCAACGCCGGTTTCCGGCCGAGCCGCAGCCACCGGGTCATCCCGGTGGCCGACTGCCCGATCACCGTCGAAGGCGCCGTGGAGGAGCTCGCCGAGCGCCGCTGGCGGCCGGGTGCGGAGCTGACGGTGGCCGCTGACGGTGAGGGCGAGCTGCACGTCACCGCCCTGGACCGCAAGCCGCAGCGGCGCGGCCGCCAGCAGGCCGTCGCTCGCCAGGTGGCGGGCAGCGGCGTGGCGCACGAGACGGTGCGGGGACGCCGGTTCGACGTCGGCGCGCAGGGCTTCTGGCAGGTGCACAAGGCCGCGCCGGAGACCTTCACCGAGGTCGTGGCCCGCTTCGCCGCCGCTCCCCCCGGTGGTGTGGCCTGGGACCTCTACGGCGGTGTGGGCTTGTTCGCCGCGGACCTCGCCGAGCAGGTCGGCCCGACCGGTTCGGTGCTGCTGGTGGAGTCCTCGCGCGGCGCGGTGGAGGACGCGGTGTCCAACCTCCGCGACCAGCCGCAGGTGGCCTTCCGCGCGGGAACGGTGGAACGCGTCCTCGAGGACGAGGACCTGCGGGCGCCGGACGTGGTCGTCCTCGACCCGCCTCGCAAGGGCGCGGGTCGGCAGGTGGTGGAGGCGATCGCGGCCCGCGAACCGGCTCGCGTCGTGCACGTCGCCTGCGACCCGGCGGCCCTGGCCCGCGACGTCTCGCTGTACGCGGAGAACGGCTACCGCATGGTCGACCTGGAGGCGTTCGACGCGTTCCCGATGACCCACCACGTGGAGTGCGTCGCCGTCCTCCAACCCACCCCGAAGGGCTCCTGACCAGCGAAGCAACCACGGACTACGGCCGCAACCAACTCACGGAACACCCCGGTAATCGGGACACGATTACCGCAGTATTCAGGTACCCGATTACCGGGGTATTCAGGTCACCGAGTCCGGGGGTAATCCGGGTGTTGGTCACCGGCGTGGTGTCCAGGTGAGGTGGAGGACGTGCTCGCCCTGGACGCCGCCGGCCTCCAACTCGCGGTGGGCGTCGGCGATCTCGTCCAGCGGCCGGAGGGCGTCGACGACCGGGCGGATCGAACCGGCCTCGGCGTGACGCGCGAGCTCGGCGCGCTGGGACCAGACCCATCCGGCCTGAGAGCCGTGGGCGGCCGCGTTGGCCGGGATTCGGCAGGGCGCGAGCGGACTGCGGTTAAGGTTGCGGCGGCTGAGGAGGTGGCCGGGTGTTCGGTGAGGTTCCTGGACGGGTCGACCCGCGGGCGGCGGAGGCCGTCGGACGACGGTGGTCGCGGGCGAAGGTGCTGCTGTCGGTGACCTGGTCGTGGTGCGCGGCCGAGCTCGCGGTGTCGCTGCTGGCGCTGGTGTGGACGCTGGTCGCCGGACCGGACCTGCCGCTGCTCGGCAGCCCGAAGCAGGGCGATGTGACCGGGCTGGTCCTCGCCGCGGTGATCGTCGTGCTGCCGATGCCGCTCGCCTCCTGGGTCGCCGGGCGCGGCGCCGACGGGATCGACTGGCGGCTCAAGCCGGACGGCTGGTTGATGTACGGCGCCGTCGTCGGGCTCGCCCAGGCGCTCGGGCTGTGGCTGGCCATCACCTACACCTCCCTGCCCTTCTGGTTCCGCATCGCCGCGGGCGTCATCGGACTCGCGGTTCCGCTGCTGGCGACCTTCCTGGCCCGGCGGGCGATCATGGCCGAGCCGCTGCGGGAGATCGGCGGCAGCGAGTTCGTGCTGGTGAAGGGGCTGCGATCGCCGCAGGGCGGGGGCGAGGACTCCGTCAAGATCACCGGTGATTCGCTGCGGCTCTCGGTCCGCACGGCTGCCGGACGACCGGCCGCCCAGCCGTCCACGAAGGACATCGCGCTCGTCGACATCACCGAGATCGGCGTGCGGCCCAGCACATCCGAAGACGGTTCCTGGGCGCTGCTGGCAGACGGGCGCGGGGCGTCCCTGCCGGGAGGCGACGTCGTCGTGATCCGCACCCGCACCGACACCCAGCTGCTGCCCGCGGATCCGGAACTCGCCGAGCTGCTGCGCGCCCGAGCCGCTCTGCACGGCAGGGAACCGGCGCGCATCGAGGACTGGACGTGACGGCGCGCGAACACCTTCCGGAAGTCCTCCCGGCGCCTCCTGCGACGGGGACCGAGATCACGCCGGTCGTCGGCCGGGCGAGCGCTGCTCCGGAGTTCGTCCCGGGCCGCCGCGCGCAGGCCTTCGCTCTCGGCGCCGCAGCGGTCGTGCTGATCCCGCTCGGCTTCGTGGTCTGGGGCATGCGCGAACTGGAGGTCGGCGTCGGAATCGCCGGTCTGGTCGGCATCGCCGTGGCGACCGCCGCCTGGCTGGCCGACGCGCGCACGCCCAGGCGCTGGGGCGGATGGGCGCTGCTCGCCGCGCTCTCCGCGGCCTACGTCAACCTCGCGCTGGCCCCGATCGGGCTGGTCGCGCTCGTCGCGGTCGCCGTCTGCCCGCTGCTGGCGAGGGTGGCGCAGAAGCGTTTCACGGCACCGGGTTTCGATCTCGCGGAGCTCGACGTCGAGGTCGGTTTCGAGATCTACCGCCACCAGTCCGCGCGCCTGCGGATCGAACGCGATCGAGCCGTGCTGGCGCTCGGGCGAACGGCGGGCGGCGGGAACGTGGACCAGGCGATCGCGCTCGCCGAGGTGTCGCTGGCCCAGCCCGGCGAGATCATCGGCGCCGACTCGTGGCCGCTGCCGGGCACGACGGCGGTCCGGCTGGTCGAGGGCCCTGCCGTGCGACTCGTCGCGGGCAAGCAGCAGTGGATCGTCAACGTCGAGGATCCGCGACTGGTCGCCGCGATCCTGCGCAGGCGGCAGTCCGCCGCGTGGTCGCAGCGGACGGGGCCGCAGGACCTCGGCTCCTGGCACGCGCTGCGCAAGTGGGCCACGGCCCGAACGACGACGTTCCGCAACGCGAAGCGGTCTCAGCCCTACGGGGTGTTCCGCCCGCTGGTCGGCTTCTCCGCAGGTGTTCTCGGCCTGATGCTGCTCACCACGCTGATCGCCGGTGGTGGCACGGCCCCGAGCACGTGGCTCGCCGCCGCGGCGATGCTGCTCATCGGCGCGTTCTTCGTGGTCAGCTGGCTGCGGCGGCGCACCCGGCTCGGCTACGCCGAACTGCAGTCGCTGCCGCCGAACAGCCCGCCGTGGGGCGACCTGCGACCTGAGGTCGCCCCGATCTCCGGCTGGCGTCCCTGGAGCTGACGCGGGTGGTGGAGCGACCCCGGATCAGCGCGGACCTTCGGGCAGGTCCAGCTTCTCCGGAGCCTGCTGCTCCTGGGCGTCGACATCTCCGTAGGAGTTGTTGTTGACGTTGTTCGGCCCGCCGTCGATGTTGGCGTGCTGCCCGACGGTCGAGGAGTTGACGCCGTTGTTGTAGGGACTGTCCACGTTGGCCCCGGACACCGCGCCCTCGTCGGACTCGAAGCGCCAACCCTGCGTGTTGGAGCCGGAAACCCACTCGCCGCCGCCGTCGCCGGTCGGGCCGCGGCCGTTGCCCTCCCAGGTCGCGTTGAGGCCCTCGTGCCTGCTCTGCATCCCGCCGGTCGCGCCGCTGACACCACCGGAGATGGCGCCCGAGGTGATGTCGTTGATCCCCGGAGCCTGGCCGTGCAAGCCCTGGTTGATGGTGTTGCCGAGCACGCCCGAGATCGAACCCCGCGCTGCGCCGTAGGCGGCGGCTTCGGTGAAGTTCTTCGTGGCGTTGCCCGCCAGGTCCTTGCCGACCTGCTGGCCGATGCCCGGAGCGAGCCCGTCGACGAGACCACCGGCCAGACCCGCCGCGACACCCGACACCGCCGCGTTGCCGGTGTTGGACCAGTCCCAGCTCTGCCGGTCGCCCTTGGCGAACTGGAGGCCCTGGATGGCCCCGTCCACACCGACGTTGATCGCCACGTTCAGCAGGATCTGCTGGCCGATCTTGGTCAGCAGCTGCTGGAAGAACGTCCGCACCGTCAACTGCGTCGCGGCCTGGGCGATCGGGATGCCCGCCGTGCTCGCACCGAAGGTCGCCACCGCCGAGGCGATCATCGCGGCGATCTGGGCGGCGAGGATGATCAGCGCGGCGATGATGCTGTACTTGGTGTACTCGATCTCCAGCGCCGCGTTGTCGGCTCCCTCGCCGAGGGCCTCGCAGAGCTTCTTCAACTCCGGCAGGTGGCCGGCGTCGCCGTTGCAGAAGTCCTTCATGAACTTCTCGAAGGCGTCGTGCGTGTCGCCCTTCATCGTGCCCAGGGCCGACCGCACCGCGCCCTCGGTCTCGCTGATGACGCCCTCGATGTCGACGCCGCACTGCGTCCACGCCTCGGCGACCCTGCGCAGCGCCGTCTCGTCGCCCTCGGGCCAGCTCGCGCCGACCACGATCGGGAACAACCAGCTGACCTCGCCTGGAATCTCGATGCCCACGCCGTCCCCCTCAGCCCTGGCTCTTGATGCCGTCGGCGTTCGCCTGGTCGACGTCGTCCCAGGTCCGGGCGGTGGCGTCGAGCTCGCCGCGGACCTGGTGCAGCGCCTGGGCGAGGCCCTTCATGCCGTCCGTGCCCTGCTGGGAGCCGGGCTCGTAGTTCTTGGCGAACTCCTGGCCCGCCTCGTCACCGCCCCAGCACTGGCCTTCGGCCTGCAGGACGCCGTTGAGCTTGTCCAGCGCGGACTGGAGCTTGTCCGACGACGCGTCGAACTTCGGTGAGGCGCCGCGCAGCGCCTCGGGGTTGACCTCGAATCCCATCACCAACGGTCCTTCCGGAAACGGGACCGGGGTTCGAAGTCGTCCCAGTCCTCTTCAGCCGCGGGTTTGGACGCAGCAGGAGGGGTGTTCGGTTCCGGCAAATCCGGAGCCGATGGGATCAGCTGCGCCAACGAGGGCGCGCCCGGGAACAGATCAGGCAGGTCGGGGACGTTCTCCTGCAGAGGCGCGACGGCCGCGTCGGCCTTGGCGCGGGCATCGCGAGCAGCCGCCTGGGCCGCCTGGGTGAAGCTCCTGGCGAGCTTTTCCGGTGTGCTCGAGCGGAGCGCCGACGGCGACAGGGCGGTGTCGGTGACCACGCCGGCGGCGTTGACCTGGACCGTGACCAAACCGTCGGCCGAGGTCGCCTCACCGGTCGCGGCCAACGCGCTGGCCTGAGCGTCCTGCAACTCGGCGGTCTGCCGCTGCAACCCTTCGAGCATCGAGCTCACCTGTTCGCGCATCGCGGCGTTGCGCGCCTCGAGCTCCGCCTTGCGGCCGTCCGGACCAGTCATGTCGCCTCCCTCGGGATCAGACGAAAGGTAGCAACACCGCTATCCAGGTGGTACTCGCGACGTGAACGTCGCGGCCGTGGTGAAGGGGGCTCACCGCAGGTGGCGAGCCATCGCCGCAGGTGTCCGACCGCACCCGGTGGCCGCATGGCTCCTCCGTAGACTGGGGCGCACTATGCAGACGGAGCCAGGTTGCCGGCCAGGCCCCGGCATTGCGATTGTGACCGACCGGCACGACAAGCGAGGTGGAACACGGTGACGCTGCTGGGGTCCGTGCGCAGTCCGGCCGACGTCAAGCGCCTGACGCACGCCGAACTGGTGGAGCTGGCCGAGGAGATCAGGCACTTCTTGATCCAGAAGGTGTCGCGGACCGGTGGACACCTGGGGCCCAACCTGGGTTCGCTGGAGCTGACCCTCGCGCTGCACCGGGTCTTCGACTCGCCGAACGACGCGCTCGTGTTCGACACCGGGCACCAGGCGTACGTGCACAAGATCGTGACCGGTCGGCAGGACGGCTTCGACCAGCTGCGCAAGCGGGACGGCCTGTCCGGCTACCCGTCGCGCGCTGAGAGCGAGCACGACTTCGTCGAGAACAGCCACGCCTCGACCGCGCTGTCCTACGCCGACGGGCTGGCCCGCTCGTTCCAGGTCACCGGCGCCGAGCGGCACGCGGTGGCGGTCGTCGGCGACGGCGCGCTCACCGGTGGCATGTGCTGGGAGGCGCTGAACAACATCGCGGCCGACCAGGACCGCCCGGTCGTCATCGTTGTCAACGACAACGGCCGCTCCTACGCGCCCACCATCGGCGGTCTCGCCGAGCACCTGGCGGCGCTGCGGCTCAACCCGAGCTACGAGAAGGCCCTGGAGTCCGGCAAGCGCACGCTGCGCAAGATGCCGGTCGTGGGCCGCTCCCTCTACACCGGTCTGCACGCCGCCAAGAGCGGCATCAAGGACGCGATCAGCCCGCAGGTCATGTTCTCCGACCTCGGCCTGAAGTACCTGGGCCCGGTGGACGGCCACGACATGCGCGCGATGGAGTACGCGCTGCAGATGGCCAAGTCCTTCGGCGGGCCGGTGATCGTGCACGCCGTGACCCGCAAGGGCAACGGCTTCGCCCCGGCCGAGAACGACGAGGCCGAGCAGATGCACCAGGTCAAGGTCATCGACCCGGAGACCGGCCTGCCGAAGAAGCCCGCGCCGAAGAGCTGGACCGACGTCTACGCCGACGAACTGGTCGGCATCGGCGCCGAGCGCTCCGACGTCGTCGCGATCACCGCCGCGATGCTGGGGCCGACCGGTCTGAAGAAGTTCGCCGAGGCCTACCCCGAGCGCTGCTTCGACGTGGGCATCGCCGAGCAGCACGGCATGACCTCCGCCGCCGGTCTGGCCATGGGCGGCCTGCACCCGGTGTTCGCGGTCTACTCGACGTTCCTGAACCGGGCGTTCGACCAGCTGCTGATGGACGTCGCCCTGCACAAGCAGCCGGTCACCGTGACGCTCGACCGCTCCGGCATCACCGGCGACGACGGCGCCAGCCACAACGGCATGTGGGACCTGTCGATCCTCGGGCTGATCCCCGGCATCCAGGTGGCCGCGCCGCGCGACGCGGTGACGCTGCGCGAGGAGCTGCGCGAGGCCGTCGCCGTCGACGACGGGCCGACCGTGCTGCGCTTCTCCAAGGGTTCGGTGATCGAAGAGGTCCCGTCCGTGGAGCGCGTCGGCGGGATCGACGTGCTCCGCGCCGATGAGCGCAAGGACGTGCTCCTGGTGGCCGTCGGCGCGTTCGGCAAGCTCGCCGTGGCCGCGGCCGAGCGGCTGGCCGCGACGGGCGTCGGCGTGACCGTGGTCGACCCGCGCTGGGTCGTTCCGGTGCCGTCGAAGGTCGTGGAGATGGCCGCCGACCACCGGCTGGTGGTCTCGCTGGAGGACTGCGGACGGCACGGCGGGTTCGGATCGTCGCTGGCCGCGGCGCTGCGCGACGCCGAGCTGGACGTGCCGCTGCGCGACCTGGCGGTGCCGAACGACTTCCTCCAGCACTCCTCCCGCGAGGAGGTGCTGGCCGATCTCGGCCTGACCGAGACCGACATCGCCGCCCGCATCAACGACTGGTTCTCCGGTCGGCGCGGCGCGCAGCTGCACGTCGCCACCGAGGCGGACGCCGCCCACGGCTGACGTCGTCCCCGATCTCAGTGGAAATCCGGTTCCTGATTTCCACTGAGATCGGGGTTCCGGTTTCCACTGAAATCCGGTCACCCGGCCCTGACCTCGGCGGCTGGCGGCGCGTGCTGTGGCAGGGTGGATTCGTGCGAATCCTGGTCGTGGAGGACGAGAAGCCGCTGGCCGATGCGGTGGCGCGAGGGCTGCGGCGCGACGGCATGGCCGTCGACGTCGCCTACGACGGCGAGAGCGGCCAGGAGAAGGCCGCGATCACCCGTTACGACGTCGTCGTGCTCGACCGCGACCTGCCCGGCATGTCCGGTGACGACCTGTGCCGCGACCTGGTCGGTTCCGGCGAGCTGACCAGGGTGATCATGCTGACCGCCTCGGGCACGGTCGCCGACCGCGTCGCGGGGCTGTCGCTGGGCGCCGACGACTACCTCGCCAAGCCCTTCGCGTTCCCCGAGCTCATAGCCCGGGTGCGCGCGCTGGGCCGCCGCGCCACGCCCGCCCAGCCGCCGCTGCTGACGGCCGAGGACCTGGAGCTCGACCCGGCCCGCCGCACCGTCACCCGCTCCGGAGCCGAGGTCGAGCTGACCCGCAAGGAGCTCGGCGTGCTGGAGGTGCTGCTGTCGGCCGGTGGCGCGGTGGTCAGCTCCGAGGAACTGCTGGAGCGGGTCTGGGACGAGAACGCCGATCCGTTCACCACCACGGTGCGGGTCACGATGATGACCTTGCGCAAGAAGCTGGGGGAACCGGGCGTCATCGAGACCGTGGTCGGCTCCGGCTACCGGGTGCCCTCCGCGGCTCGCGCCGAACACGCCAGGGACTGATCGTGGGCGCCCTCACCCGGCGCGGACCGGGACTGCGGCTCCGGCTGACGCTGCTGGCGACGTCGCTGGTCGCGCTGGTCAGCGCGGTGCTGCTCTGGCTGGGTTGGGTGCTGGTCGGCAACGTCGTCGCCGCGGTGCCGCGGCTGCCCGCGGGCACGCCGGTGCGGGTCGGGGGAGTGGACGTGCCCGCTGAGCTGCTCGGTGCCGCGCTGCGCGATTCGGCCCGCGACCAGGTCCTGCTGATCGGCGGCCCGGCGTTCGTCGCGGTGGTGGTCGCCGCCGCGCTGCTGGCCTGGCTGGTCACCGGCCGGATGCTGCGTCCGCTGCAGGAGGTCACCGAGACCGCGCAGCGGCTGTCGGCGGAGTCGCTGGACGAGCGGATCGCGCTCAGCGGTCCCCGCGACGAGGTGGCCAGGCTCGCCGACACCTTCGACGCCATGCTGGACCGCCTGCAGGCCGCCTTCGACGCCCAGCGCCGCTTCGTCGCCAACGCCAGCCACGAGCTGCGCACCCCGCTGTCGGTGGTGCGCACCGAGCTCGACGTGACCCTGTCGGACCCCCACGCCGACGAGGCCGAGCTGCGCCGGATGGCCGACGTCGTCCGCGAGGCCACGGCCCGCGCCGAACGCCTGGTGGAGGCGCTCCTGCTGCTGGCCCGCACCGAGGGGGTGGAGCTCGCGGTCCGCGAACCGGTAGACCTCACCGACGTCGTCGGCCGGGCCCTGCGCGCGGTCGAACCCGAGGCCCGCAGGTGCGGGTTGCGCGTGAAGCGTTGCACCGAACCGGCGTTCGCGGTCGGAGATCCGGCGCTGCTGGAGCGGGTGGCGGGAAACCTGCTGGAGAACGCGGTCCGGCACAACGTCGAGGGCGGCTGGCTGGAGGTCAGCACCGGCGCCGACCCGCGGTGGACGACGCTGCGGGTGGCGTCCTCGGGTCCGGCGATCGCACCGGAGTCGGTGAACGCCCTCTTCGAACCGTTCCGCCGCGCCGGTGTCCAGCGCACCGCCCGCAACGGCACCGGACTGGGCCTGTCGATCGTCCAAGCGGCCACCACGGCCCACCACGGCAAGATCCACGCCACCGCCCTGCCCGCGGGCGGCCTCGCGATCACCATCCAACTCCCCGCCGCGCCGTGAGTCGTGAACGAGAACCGGGGGCCGGAGCACGCGCTCCGGCCCCCGGTTCGGGTTGCTCGGGTCAGGCGGGCAGGGACGCCACGCCCGGGGCGAGGAACCGCTTGCCGTTGACCTTCTCGGACACGCCGGAGCGGTCCAGGAACGGCGTGATCCCGCCCAGCCAGAACGGCCAGCCCGCGCCGAGGAGCATGCACAGGTCGATGTCCTGAGCCTCGGCGACGACGCCCTCGTCCAGCATGATCCGGATCTCCTCGGCCAGCGCGTTGAGCGCGCGGTCGCGGACCTCCTCGCTGGTGGAGGGCTTGTCACCCGACTTCCACAGCTCGGCGACCTCGGGGTCGACGACGGTCTTGCCGGACTCGTCGAACGTCCACACCGCGGTCTTGCCCTCGTCGACGAACCGCTGCAGGTTCTCGCTGATGCCGAACCGGTCCGGGAACGCCGCGTTCATGGTGCCGTTGACGTGCTGGGCGACGGCCGGGCCGACCAGCTGCAGCAGCACCATCGGGCTCATCGGCAGACCGAGCTCTTCGAGGGCGTTGTCGGCCACCTCGAAGGGCGTGCCCTCGTCGACGGCGGCGATGATCTCGCCCATGAAGCGGGTCAGCAGCCGGTTGACCACGAACGCCGGGGCGTCGGAGACCAGCACCGACGACTTCTTCAGCTTCTTGCCGACCGCGAAGGCCGTGGCCAGCGAAGCGTCGTCGGTCTTCTCGCCGCGCACGATCTCCAGCAGGGGCAGCACCGCGACCGGGTTGAAGAAGTGGAAGCCGACGACCCGCTCCGGGTTCTTCAGCTTCGACGCCATCTCGGTGATCGACAGCGACGAGGTGTTGGTCGCCAGGATCGCCTCGGGGGAGACGTGCTCCTCCAGCTCGGCGAAGACCTTCTGCTTGACCGTCATCTCCTCGAAGACGGCCTCGATGACGAAGTCCGCGTCGGCGAATGTCTTCTTGTCCAGCTCACCGGTCACCAGCGCCTTGAGCCGGTTGGTGGCGTCTGGCGACAGGCGGCCCTTGCCCGCGAGCTTGTCGATCTCGCCGTGGATGTAGGCCACGCCCTTGTCGATGCGCTCCTGGTCGATGTCGGTGATGACCACCGGCACCTGCAGGCGGCGCACGAACAGCAGCGCCAGCTGACCGGCCATCAGCCCGGCACCCACCACGCCGACCTTGTTCACCGGTCGGGCCAGACCCTTGTCCGGCGCACCGGCCGGGCGCTTGGCGCGCTTCTGGGCCAGGTCGAACGAGTACAGCCCGGCGCGCAGCTCGTCGGACATCAGCGCGTCGGTCAGCGCCTCGGTCTCGGCGGCGTAGCCGGCGTCGATGTCGTTGTTGCGGGCCAGCTCGATGAGCTCGACCGTCTTGGTCACCGCGGGCGAAGCGCCCTTGGTGCGGGCCTCGACGATGCCCTTGGCGCGCGCCACGGCGTCGTCCCAGCCCTTGCCGCGGTCGATCTCCGGGCGCTCGACGGTCTTGTCACCGTTGACCACGCGGACCAGCCAGCGCAGCGACTCCTCGAGGAAGTCCGCACCTTCCAGAAGCTCGTCGAAGATGCCCAGCTGCAGGCCCTTCTTCGGGTTGAGCATCTTGTTCTGGCTCAGTGCGTTCTCGATGATCACCGTCACGGCCGCGTCCGGGCCGATGAGGTTCGGCAGCAGCTGCGTGCCGCCCCAGCCGGGGAAGAGACCCAGGTAGCACTCCGGGAAGGCGATCGCGCCCGCGTTGGAGGCAACGGTCCGGTAGTGGCAGGACAGCGCCAGCTCCAGGCCACCGCCGAGGGCGGCGCCGTTGACGAAGGCGAACGTCGGGATCTTCGACTCGGTGAGCCGGCGGAACACGTCGTGGCCGGTCTGCGCGAGGGCGTGCGCGTGCTCGCGCTGCGACACCTGGCCGACGCCCGAGAGGTCCGCGCCGACGGCGAACACGAACGGCTTGCCGGTGACCGCGATCGCGGCCGGCTCGGCGGCGAACGCTTCGTCCAGAGCGGCGTTCAGGCTGCTCAGACCGCCCGGGCCGAAGGTCGACGGCTTCGTGTGGTCGTGGCCGTTGTCGATGGTGATGAGCGCGAGCTTGCCGGTCAGACCGGGAACGTCGACGAGGCGGGTGAACGCCTTGGTCACGACCTCGTCGGGGAACAGCGCCGCGAAGTCAGTCACTGCTCGCCTCCTGCGTTGTAGTTCGGGTTCTCCCAGATGACCGTTCCGCCCATGCCGATGCCGATGCACATGGTGGTGATGCCGTAGCGGACCTCGGGGTGCTCTGCGAAGTGGCGGGACAGCTGGGTCATCAGCCGCACGCCGGATGAGGCCAGCGGGTGGCCGCAGGCGATCGCGCCGCCCCACGGGTTGACCCGCGGGTCGTCGTCGGCGATGCCGAAGTGCTCCAGGAAGGCCAGCACCTGCACGGCGAAGGCCTCGTTGATCTCGAACAGACCGATGTCGTCGATGGTCAGCCCGGCGCGCTTGAGCGCCTTCTCGGTGGCCGGGACCGGACCGACGCCCATGACCTCGGGCTCGACACCGGCGAAGGAGTAGCCCACCAGTCGCATGCCGACCGGCAGACCGAGTTCCTCGGCGGTCTCGGCGTCGGCGAGCAGGGCACCGGTGGCGCCGTCGTTGAGGCCGGCGGCGTTGCCCGGGGTGACCCGGCCGTGCGGGCGGAACGGGGTCTTGAGGCCGGCGAGGGTCTCGACCGTGGTGCCCGGGCGCGGCGGCTCGTCGGTGGTCGCCAGGCCCCAGCCCTCGTCGGAGCGGGTGGAGACCGGGACCAGGTCGGGGCCGATCTTGCCCGCCTTCTGAGCCTCTTCGTAGCGCTGCTGGCTCAGGGCGGCGTACGCGTCGGTGCGCTCCTTGGTCAGCGACGGGTAGCGGTCGTGCAGGTTCTCGGCGGTGGAGCCCATGACCAGCGCGGACGGGTCGACGATCTTGTCGGACACGAAGCGCGGGTTGGGGTCGGCGCCTTCACCCATAGGGTGGTTGCCCATGTGCTCGACGCCGCCTGCGATCACGACGTCGTAGGCGCCGAAGGCGATGCCGCTGGACACGGTTGTCACGGCGGTCATGGCACCGGCGCACATGCGGTCGATGGCGAAGCCCGGCACGGACTTGGGCAGCCCGGCCAGCAGCGCCGCCGTGCGGCCGATGGTCAGGCCCTGGTCACCGATCTGGGTGGTCGCGGCGATGGCGACCTCGTCGATGCGCTCCGCCGGGAGTTCGGGGTGGCGGCGCAGCAGTTCCCGGATGACCTTGACGACCATGTCGTCCGCGCGCGTCTGGGCGTACTGGCCCTTCGAACCGGCCTTGCCGAACGGCGTGCGTACGCCGTCGACGAAGACCACGTCCCGAACCGCTGGGCGGCTGCGGCTGTCGGCGGGTGCCGACGCAGGTGCGGCCACGGCGTGCTCCTCACTGGCTTGGTGGATGGTGCTCGGCCGGAGTCCGCGAGGGCGGCGCCTTACCGACCGGTAACCGCACTCTAGCGCTTATTACCCACCGGTAACCACGTGCCCGCCCCTGTCGGTTGTCTCACATGCTGACCAGCCCGGGACCCGGCAGCCGAATCCTTCCCGAGGAATCAGGCCCGTGCTCGGCGGAGCAGATGGTGGTTCCGGTCCGAACCGACCGGGCAAAACGGATCATGGACGGTTCGGGCCAGAACCGCCCACCACCTCAGGAATCCTCGGGCGGAGTCGCGTGCAGCGCCTTGGAGAGGGCTTCCGCGGTGAGGGTGATCTGCCACTCGCGGGCGCCCTTGGCGCGCAGCAGCTCGGTGACCGCCGGGACGTCGCAGTCCTCCGGAGGGGTCCAGCAGGTGCGCCGGACGAGGTCGGGCAGCAGCAGGTTCTCCACGGGGAGCGAGTGCTCCTCGGCGATCTCGTTCAGCGCCGCGCGGGCTGCG
Source organism: Saccharopolyspora sp. NPDC049357 (assembly GCF_040677225.1). Classification (NCBI taxonomy): domain Bacteria; kingdom Bacillati; phylum Actinomycetota; class Actinomycetes; order Pseudonocardiales; family Pseudonocardiaceae; genus Saccharopolyspora; species Saccharopolyspora sp. NPDC049357. The sequence goes on from NZ_JBFAQJ010000013.1 coordinate 41,408, forward strand.
GTGAGCCGTGCGGCAGCGGCGGGGTCGCGGTCCGACCAGCGGTTGGTCGGTGGCGGGCCCTCGTTCGGAGTGGACGCGGCGGGCAGCTCCTCGTTGGTGAGCCCGCGCGCGGCGCGCAGCGCCTGCAACCACATCGAGGCGCGCCTGCGCTGCTGGCGGCCGCCGAAGACCGGCATGGCCACCAGATCGCCCTCGGACTTCGGGTTGGACTGCGCGGCCAGCACGATCGAGGAGTCCGGAAGCACCCGGCCCGGCGCGATGTCGCGCTCGCGGGCGAACTCGTCCCTGGCCTGCCACAGCGCTCGGACCGCGGCCAGCTGCCGGGGGCTGCGCACCTTGTGGATTCCCGAGGTCCGGCGCCACGGCTCGGCGCGCGGGGGAGCGGGTTCGGCGTTGCGGACCGCCTCGAACTCCTCGAAGGCCCAGTCCAGCTTGTCCTGGCGCTGGAGTTCGGCGTGCATCTCGTCGCGCAGCGCGACCAGCAGCTCCACGTCCAGTGCGGCGTAGACCAGCCAGTCCTCGGGCAGCGGCCGTCTCGACCAGTCGGCGGCGCTGTGGCCCTTCTCCAGCCGGTAGCCGAGCATGCGCTCCACCAGCGCGCCCAGCGACACCCGGTCGAACCCGGCGAGCCGGCCGGCCAGTTCGGTGTCGAAGAGCCTGGAGGGGTGCAGATCGAGTTCGGCCAGGCACGGGAGGTCCTGGGACGCGGCGTGCAACACCCATTCGGTGTCGGCCAGAGCCGGAACCAAGGGGTCGAGCGCGCCCTTGAGAGCGATCGGGTCCACCAGCACGGTGCCCGATCCCTCGCGACGCAGCTGCACCAGGTAGGCGCGCTGCGAGTAGCGGTAACCCGAGGCGCGCTCGGTGTCCACCGCGACCGGCCCGGTGCCTGCGGCCAGCGCTTCTGCGGCCGCGTCGAGCGCGGCCGGGGTGTCCACCACCGGCGGCACGCCGTCGACGGGTTCGGTCAACAACACCGGCTCCGGGCGGCCGGATCCGACGGTCTCGGGGCTTGCAGCTTCCACGGCTAACAGACCTTACGTGCTTTGGCCCGTCTCGTGTGGCTGGTCCACCCGACGTCGTCGGTCCGGCCCACCCGGCGCTGGTGCTTTCTCAGCGATCCGTCACCGGATCACGCCGGCGCGCATGGCCAGTGCGACCATCTGCGCTCGGTCGCCAGTGCCCAACTTGCGCCCGATCCGCGACAGGTGAGACTTCACCGTGAGCGCGGAAAGGTTCAGGGCCTCGCCGATCTCCTTGTTGGAGCGGCCATCGGCCACCAACTGGAGAACTTCGACCTCACGCCCGGACAGCTCGCGAGGTGTGTTGTCCGTTCCCGGCACGCGGGTTCCGGCGGCGAGCACCGGAGCCACGCTGGGATCGGCGTACACACCGCCGTCGAGCACGCGGCGCACGCCGTCGGTGACCACCATGGGCGAGGCCGACTTCAACAGGTACGCCTGCGCACCTGCCTGGAAGGCGGCCCGGACCGCATAGGGGTCATCGGACGAAGCGAGCACCACGATCCGCGGCCAGCCCTGGCTCCGGAGTTCGGTAACCAGTTCGATGCCGGTCCCGTCTGGGAGACCGAGATCGAGGATTGCGAGGTCGCACGGACCGGTCGCCAGAGCGCGAGCCCTGGCTTCGGCCATGGATGCGGCCTCGTGCACCGTGCCGGCGCCCATCTGCAGCAGCCGAGCGGCGATCGCCTCTCGGAGCAGCGGATGGTCATCCACCACGAGCACCGTGAACAGCTCTTCCCGCGGGTGCGGGACCATGTTGGCCGGCAAAGCGCCGGCAGGCGTGGTTCGAGCGGCCTGACCTAAGCCGACGGCAGCCACGTCACTACCTCCCTGGAGTCGGTCGTGCCCCCCGACCGGCACCGGGACTCTCGACCAATCAGCCGCGCCACTGATCGACCGAAAGTGGTGTCGTCGGGGTGAGCGTAACCGCCCAAGCGGGTCAGCGGGACGATCAATCGGGTATCTATCCCGATCGAGTTGTGACGAGCGCATAGTTTTGTCGCTCTTTTGGGTGACTCAGAGCGACGACCGTAACGTCGGAGCGTGGCCATGCGACATATTTCGAATGCGTATGGTGAAGTGCTTGCCTCGGCAAGCACTTCAACGACGTTGAACGAACTTCGCGAATGAAAATCGGACACCGGCGTGTCGCGCTTCGGCGTGTCGCATTCGAGGGGTCTGCGGGGGTGAAGTCCCGCCTCAAAGCTACGCGCTGGGCCGACCCCACGCAGCCGATGATCGGGGGACCCCGATCAGTCCTGACGCATTGCGCCGTTCGGTCGCCTGCCGAGTAGCGCAACGCCTTCCGGCGGAAGCCCGGCCGCACTTGCCATGAGTTCGAGGAATGCATCCGCATGCGGTGCGAGATCGACTTCCTCGGAGCCGAACACCGAGGGTTTCGGCGTCCACGACCCGCGCAACTCCAGATCGTGACTGCGCGAGGGCCCGGCGATGTCGCCGAACCGCGCCGAGGACGTCAGCGTCACCGTGCCGCCCAGCGCGGTGAACGAACCGCCCGCGTCCTCCAGGGCGTCGGTCAGCCACGACCAGCCGACCGCGGGCAGCAGCGGGTCATCGGCCACTTCGGGATCGAGCTCGGCACGCAGGTAGACCACCAGTCGCAGCACCCCGTCCCAGGCCTCCTGGCCCTCCGGGTCGTAGAGGAGCACGAAACGCGCGGTCGCCAGCTCACCGGCCGGTCCGTTCGCCTCCGCGGCCAGCGCGTGAGCCCAGGGGGCCAAGCGCTTGGGGGGACCGACTTCGCTGAGCTCGATCTCCGCACGCGGCTGAGGCGACGTCAACGCGGCAACCGCCTGCCGGAAAACTTCGGGCGCCGCCGACATCTCCGTCACGCCGACGACTGTAAGGGCCGACCCCGGCGCGTGGGTGGAGGCACGCCGTGGAGGAGCGGGCGCTTGGACCGGGGGCGCGGGCGTCGTGCGAAGATTGCCGGAGCCAGCCCGGCAGTCCGTCGTGGCAGATCCGTTCCTTCTCGCCCGCAGACCGCACCGGGATCCGACGATTCGACGTACGGACACCCTTCGATGACGAACTCCGCTCCGGTCTCCACTCGCCGTGACCTCGCCGACGCACCTCTGCTCGTGGCCGCACGTGGTGGAAAGCCCCAGCACACGCCGGTCTGGTTCATGCGGCAGGCCGGGCGTTCGTTGCCCGAGTACCGCCAGGTGCGCGAAGGCACCCCGATGCTGCAGGCGTGCCTGACTCCGGAGCTGGTCAGCGAGATCACCATGCAGCCGGTCCGGCGGCACGGGGTGGACGCCGCGATCCTGTTCAGCGACATCGTCCTCCCGCTCTACGCCGCGGGCGTCGGGCTGGACATCGTGGCCGGAACCGGCCCGGTGGTGAGCAATCCGATCAGCGGGCCGTCCGACGTCGCGGCGCTGCCGTCGCTGGACGCCGAGCAGGTCGCGCCGGTCGCCGAGGCCGTGGGCCTGCTGGTGAAGCAGCTCGGGAGCACGCCGCTGATCGGTTTCGCCGGTGCGCCGTTCACGCTCGCCTCCTACCTCGTCGAGGGCGGTCCGAGCCGCAACCACGAGCGCACCAAGGCGCTGATGCACTCCGACCCCAAGACCTGGCACGCGCTGCTGGAGAAGCTCGCCGACACCACGCTGGAGTTCCTGCGGGTGCAGCTGAACGCGGGGGTCGACGCCATCCAGCTGTTCGACTCGTGGGCGGGCGCGCTCTCGCTGCGCGACTACCGCGAGTTCGTGCTGCCGCACAGCCGCCGCATCTTCGAGGGCGTCGCCGAGATCTCCGACGTGCCGCGGATCCACTTCGGGGTCGGAACGGGTGAGCTGCTGGGCGCGATGCGCAACGCCGGACCCGACGTGGTCGGCGTGGACTGGCGCGTTCCGCTCGACACCGCCGTCGCCCGCCTGGGCGCCGCTGAGCCGGGTGCGGCCAAGCCGGTCGTGCAGGGCAACCTCGACCCGGCCGTGCTGTTCGCCGGCTGGGACGCCGTCGAGCGCGAGGTGCACCGCATCCTCGAGGAGGGCCGCGAAGCGGGCGGACACATCTTCAACCTCGGCCACGGCGTGCTGCCGACCACCGATCCGGAGATCCTGACCCGGGTCGTCGAGCTGGTGCACACCGCGACCGCGCAGCGCTGATGACCGGCCGCGTCGCGGTCGTCGGGGGTGGCGTCGCGGGACTGGCCGCCGCCCACCGGCTCCGCCGCGAGCTGGGCGCCGGAACCGAGATCGTGCTGGTGGAGCAGACCTCTCGGCTCGGCGGCAAGCTGCGCACCGTCGAACTCGCCGGCTGCCCGTACGACCTGGGTGCGGAGGCGTTCCTGGCCCGCCGGCCCGAGGTGCTGAACCTGGCCGAGGAGCTGGGCGTTCGCACGGAGGTCGTGCACCCGGCTGGTGCGGCCGCGACGGTTCGGGCCGGAGGGCGGACCCAGCGGTTGCCCGGCGGCACCGTGATGGGTGTTCCCGCGGAAGCCGATTCGGTCGCCGGAGTGCTCTCCGACGCCGGTATCGCCGCCGTGCTAGCCGAAGCCGACATGCCGCCGATCGAACTGGGCGGCGCGGACATCTCGGTGGGCGACCTGCTGCGAGCCCGCGTCGGCGACGAGGTCGTCGACCGGCTGGTGGAGCCGCTGCTCGGCGGCGTCTACGCCGGGGACGCCAACCGGCTGGGCCTGCGCGCGACGGTTCCCGCCCTGGCCAAGGCCCTCGACGAGGGCGCGGGCTGGATCACCGCAGCCGCCCGCGCTGCGCTGCCGACGCCGAAACCCGGTGCGCCGCAACCCGTTTTCGGAGCCTTCCGGAACGGCTACCGGGAGCTGCTCGACCGGCTGCTGATCGCCGCCGACGTCGAGGTGCGGCTCGGTCTTCCCGTCCGCGCGCTGGTCCGCACCGGCGACGGCTGGCGGCTGGAGATCGGCTCGGCACCCGCACCGGAGCACCTCCACGTCGACGCCGTGGTGCTCGCGGTCCCCGCGCCCGCCGCTCGGAAGCTCTTGCAGGGCCCCGTTCCCGCTGCCGCCGCGAAGCTCGCCGAGATCGAACTGGCGTCGATGGTCGTGGTCGGTCTGGCGCTGCCGCCCGGCACTCAGTTGCCCGAGCACGACGGCACCCCGGCCTCCGGTGCGCTGATCGCGCGCGGTGAACGGCACTCCGGTGGAACCCCGTTCACCGCCAAGGCGTTCACCTTCTCCAGCAACAAGTGGGCGCACCTGCGCGGTTCCGGGGGAGAGGTGCTGCTGCGCGGTTCGGTCGGCCGCTTCGGCGAGACCGAGGACCTCCGCCTGGACGACGAGGAACTGCTGCGGCGCGTCCGCGCGGACCTGGCCGAGCTGACCGGGATCACCGCCGAACCGGTGGATTCGGCGGTGCTGCGCTGGGGCGGCGGACTGCCGCAGTACGGCGTCGGACACCTGGACCTGGTCGCCGACGTGGAACGCGAGGTGGCCGAGGTTCCGGGTCTGGCGATCGCGGGAGCCGCGCTGCACGGGGTCGGTGTGCCCGCGTGCGTGGCGACCGGTGAGGCGGCAGCGACCAGCATCACGCGGGACCTGGTGCAGCCCGGACGCTGAGCAGTGGGACGATGAAGGCATGGCGCGGCTGAATTACGACGAGCTCAACGACACCATCCGCTACACCATGTGGTCGGTCTTCCGGATCGAGCAGGGAACCCTGCCCGAGGACCGGGCCAAGGCCGCGCAGGTGACCCAGGAGTACCTGGATTCGCTGGCGGAATCCGGTGTCGTGGTGCGCGGTGTCTACGACGTGTCCGGCCTGCGTGCCGACGCGGACTTCATGATCTGGTGGCACGCGGAGGAGATCGAGGCCGTGCAGGCCGCCTACACCGGGTTCCGCCGCGAAACCCCGCTCGGCCAGTCCTCCGAACCGGTGTGGAGCAACGTGGCGCTGCACCGTCCCGCGGAGTTCAACAAGAGCCACATCCCGGCGTTCATGGCCGGTGAGGACCCGAAGAAGTACATCTGCGTGTACCCCTTCGTGCGGTCCTACGAGTGGTACCTGCTTCCTGACGACGAGCGCCGCAAGATGCTCGCCGACCACGGCAAGGAAGCTCGCGATTACCCGGACGTGCGCGCCAACACCGTCGCGTCCTTCGCGCTGGGCGACTACGAGTGGATGCTCGCCTTCGAGGCCGACGAGCTGCACCGCATCGTCGACCTGATGCGCCACCTGCGCGGCACGGAGGCCCGCCTGCACGTCCGCGAGGAGATCCCGTTCTACACCGGGCACCGCGTCGAGGTCACCGACCTGGTCACCAGGCTTCCCTGACGCATCGAGCGCCAAGGCCCAGCACTCCGGGGAGTGCTGGGCCTTCTGCTGTCGCGGGTCAGCTCTCGACCAGGCGGACGGCGATCGAGTTGATGCAGTAGCGCTGGTCGGTCGGCGTCGCGTAGCCCTCGCCGGTGAAGACGTGGCCGAGGTGACCGTGGCAGGAGGCGCAGAGGACCTCCGTGCGGACCATGCCCATGCTGCGGTCCTCGCGGATGATCACTGCGTCGGAGTCGCTCGGGTCGTAGAACGACGGCCAGCCGCAGTGCGACTCGAACTTGGTCTCGCTGCGGAACAGCTCCGCTCCGCAGCCCCGGCACTCGTAGACGCCGGTGGTCTTGGTGTCGACGTACTCGCCCACCCACGCGGGCTCGGTGGCGGACTGGCGCAGCACCGCGAACTCGTTCGGGGTGAGCTGCTCCCGCCACTCCTGCTCGCTCTTGGTGACCTTGGGAGTGCCTGCAACCGGATCCATGCTTCCACGCTAATGCGATCGAAGATCGATTGCTAAGTCGCCCTGGCTGATCGAGGTCCAGGCCACGATCAGCCGAAGAACGCCCCGAGCATGTAGGCCACCGCGTTCCAGACCGTGAACAGCACGCCGAACAGGATCAGCACGACGACGGCCACCGCCACCAGCCTGCGGTGGCCCCCGGTGCGGTTGGCGCTCTGGGCGAACTCGTCCACCCCGCGCAGCATGCCTTCGACCGTGGCCTCGGAGTTCGGCCGGTCCATCCGCGCGCGGTGCTCGGCGAACGCGCGGACCTCGGGATCGTCCTGATCGAGGTCGTCCAGGTCGCCGAAGCGGGCCGGCTCCTCGGATTCACGGCGCTGCATCGGCACACCGTATCCCCTCATCAGCGGGGAGCGGAATCGCCGAGTTCACCGGATGGAGTGGCGGACCGACCAGGGCAATCGCGCTCGTCGCCGCCGTGGAACACCTAGGCTGTGAGGAATTCATTCCGGATCACGGGAGGGTGGCGTTGAGCGAGTCAGCCGCAGTCGAAGAGGGTCGATTCCTGCCGGAGCTGCTGATCACTCCACCTGAGCGGCACCGCCGCTGGACCGTGCTGCTGCGGATGTTGCTTCTCATCCCGCACTTCATCGTGCTGTGGGCGCTGAGCGTCGCCGCGGCGGTGGTGGTGTTCATCGGCTGGTTCGCCGCGCTGGTCCTGGGCAGGCTCCCCGACTGGATCTCCGGGTTCCTCACCCTCTACATCTCCTACTCCACGCGGGTCGGAGCCTCCGCGTGGCTGCTGGTCGACCGCTACCCGCCGTTCGTCGTGGGCGATCCGCAGTTCCCGGTCGACGTCGAGATCCGGCCGGGAACGCTCAACCGCTGGGCGGTGCTGTTCCGGTTCGTCCTGCTGATCCCGGCGGCGATCGTGGCCGCGGTGACCTCGTGGGGTTTCGGGGTCCTGGCGTTCTTCCTGTGGCTGATCATCCTGGTCATGGGCCGCAACCCGCGCCCGGTCTTCGACGCCTCCGTGGCCGCCCTGCGCTACTCGATGCGCACCAACGCCTACGTCCACCTGCTCACCGGCGCCTACCCGAAGCGGCTGTTCGGCGACGCCCGCGAGGAGGGAGAGGCGGCCAAGGTCCCGGCCGGCACGCGGCCGCTGGTGATGTCGCGCGGCGGGCGGATCCTGCTGATCGTGTTCATCGTGCTCGGCGTGCTCGCGATGGTGGGCAACGGCGCGGTGTCGTCCACCCAGCCGTCACCGCACGAGTACCAGTACGCCTACCTCGGATGATCGACCCGACACCCCGGTTCGGTCACTGATCGCAGCCGCAGGTTCCACTCCTCGGGCGACGTCGGTTCGCTCGTGCAGCGGTGTCCCGGCGGTTGGCTAGGCGAGGAACATCGGACGGTGCTGGTATCCAACACCGATCGGAGGTCGGAGATGGTCGGCACCGACGCACCGCACCAGGGCGGTTGCAGCTGTTGCAGCAGTTGCAGCGGTCCTTCCTGTGGCTGCTGCTCCAGCTGCGGCTGAAGCGGCGGTGGCTTGCCCGGGGTGTTGCGGGATCACTCCGGGCAGGCCATGCCCTCGGTGGGCACGACCCCCTGCACCAGGAATCGGCTGATCGCGTCGGTGACGCACGTCGAGCGGGTGATCGCTCCGTGCCCGGCGCCCTGCCAGCGCATCGGCACACCGGTCGGCAGCTCGTCGGCCAGGTGATCGGTGCCCAGCGCCAGCGTCCGCGGATCGTGGGCCGTGGTGATCACCGGGATCGGCGGTAGATCCGCGCGGCGAGGAGTCGGCAGCGGCTGCTGCGGAACCGGCCACGAACCGCACCACACCACGCGCTGCGCCGCGACCCCGCCGAACAGCGGGAAGCGGTTCACCCAGTCCTGCGCGATCTCGCTGCTGCGCTGCGGCGGAACGCGCAACGTCGTGTCGTTGCAGCTGGTGATCAGGTCGCCGTCGAACCACGGCGGGTTCACCCCCTGCGCGGCGACCAGCGGGGCGGTGAGCTCGGCGAGGCGCGCACCGTCACCGCGGTTGCCCGCCGCCAGCGCCTCGGCCAGCGCGGGCCAGCCGTTGCGGTCGGAGAGCCCCTGCAGCACCGCCTGCGTGACCCGGCCCGCCGGCACCGACGTGCCCGGCGCGGGCAGCGGGGTGTTCCGGGTGCGCTCGACCAGGTCGCTGACGGTCTGCCGGGGATTCGGCCCGAGCGGGCAGTTGCGGCTGACGCAGTCGGCGGCGAAGACGTCGAAGGTCTGCTCGGCGGTCTGCGCCTGGTACTCGGCCTGCCCCATCGAGTCGCGCGTCGGGTCCGGGGCGCCGTCGATCACGAAACGCCCGACCCCGCCCGGGTACCGCTCGGCGTAGGTCGTCAGCAGCCGCCCGGCCTCGCCGCGGCCGATCGCGTGCAACCTCGGCACACCCAGCTCCAGGCGGAGTTCTTCCAGGTCGGAGGCAGTGCGCCAGGTGTCGTAGGCCTGCAGTCGCTCGTCGAGCTTGAGCAGGCACTCCTGGCTGGCCGTCAGCACCGACTCCAGCAGCCGGTCCAGGTCCGGGCGCTGGGTCGCGCGCGGGTCGAAGCCCAGGACCTCCTCGCGCTGCTGCGGCTGAACGCAGTCGGCGGGTTCCGACTCGCCGGTGCCTCGCCGGTCCATGCCGATGATGTCGAAGGTGTTGCGGATCTCCGGCGGCAGCTGCGTGGCCATCCGCGCGGCGAAGGTCGTGCCCGGCTCGCCGCCGACATCGCCCACGACCACCAGCGGCACGCGACCGGAACCCGTGCGGATCAGGGCGTTGCGCGCGGTGCCCCGCTCCGGTGCCTCCGGCGCGTCGAGCGTGGAGAGCAGGCGGGAGCAGGAGAAGGTCAGACCGGGCGGCAAGCCCCCCAGCTCGGCGCGGGTCTGGTCGGTGCAGTCCTGCCAGTTCAGCGCGTCGTTCGGAGCGGCGCCCAGCGGCGGCACCGGCCGCGGCTTCGGCGGCTGCGGCGCGGGCGCCACCTGCTGCTCGCTGTCGTGGTAGGCGACCGCGGGGCGCTGGGACGGCCCGACCGAACAACCGGCGGCCACCAGCAGCAGCAACGGCAGCAGCGCGGCTCCGGCCCGGTTGATGGTGCGCGGCACGAGAACTCCTAGTCGACCGGCGAACTTGCTACGCAGCATCCCATGATCGACGTGTGACCTCGGTTAGGGGAGGTCCGCCGCGACTCCTCGTGGCTCAGCGGGGCCGGAAGCCGAACCCGGCTCCGGATGCGAGAGTCCAGTGCACGGCGTCCTCCCGGCGGTGACGGGGTGCGGAGAAGCACCTTCGGCGCTCGTTCTTCTCGGGTGTTCGCTGGGATAGCGTGCTGGTCGTTGTCGTTCAGCCGTGAAGGAGCGTTGTGCAGGTCGCCTGGGGGCCGGGAGACGAACGTCGGTGGAGTGCGAGCCGGGTGTCGGCCGCTGCGCTGGGAGCTGTGCCGCCGCCGATGATGGTGCTGGTCGGCGTGATCAGCGTGCAGGTGGGTGCCGCGTTCGCCAAGCAGCTGTTCAGCGTCGCCGGGGCCTCGGGCGTGGTGCTGATGCGCCTGGTGTTCGCCGCGCTGATCCTGCTGGCGGTGTTCCGCCCGTCGCTGCGGCTGGACTGGCCGACGCTGCGCGTGGTCGCCGGGTACGGGCTGGTGCTCGCCGGCATGAACATGTGCATCTACCAGGCCTTCGAGCGGATTCCGCTGGGCGCGGCGGTGACCATCGAGTTCCTCGGGCCGCTGACGGTGGCGCTGTTCGGATCGCACCGCAAGCTCGACGTGGTGTGGGCGCTGCTGGCCGGGACCGGTGTGTTCCTGCTCGCCCGCGTCGAAGGCGGCCTCGACTGGGTCGGCGTCGCGTTCGCGCTGGCCGCGGGCGCCTGCTGGGCCGGGTACATCCTGCTCGGAGCCAAGGTCGGCAGCCGCACCACCGGAACCTCCGGGCTGGCGCTGGCGATGGCCTTCGGCGCCTTGGTCGCGCTTCCCATCGGCGCCTTCGACTCCGGGCCCGCGCTGCTGAGCCCGACGGTGCTGATCATCGGACTGGTGGTCGCGCTGATGTCCTCGGTGGTGCCCTACACGCTCGAACTCGAAGCGCTGCGCCGGATGCCGGCTCGCGTCTTCGGGATCCTGATGAGCACCGAACCCGCCGTCGCCGCCCTCGCCGGTCTGGTGGTCCTCGGCGAACTCCTGACCGGCTGGCAGTGGCTGGCCATCTGCTGCGTCGTCATCGCCTCCGTCGGCTCGGTCGCCACCACCCGCAAGACCCCCGAGTCGAGCGACCCACCGGCGAACTGACCCGATCGGGCCACGAAATTCGAATTTCGCGCGAAATTCGACTCCGGAAGTTCGGGTTCAAATTTCGCGCGAAATTCGAACTCCCGAACCCGGGCAGGGCCTTGAGCTGCGATGACATGCCCGGTTGGAGGGATGTGAGTTTTGCGGGGATCTTGGGGTTAGGGGTGCGGCTTGATCGCGCGGAGGAGGGTCAGGAGCGTGCGGTTGAGGGGGACCGGGATGCCGTGCCGGTCGGCCGCCCGGACGAGGGTTCCGGTGATGTGCTCGTGCTCCAGCGGGAGACCGGCGATGCGGTCGTAGAGCATCGAGGTGCCGTTGGTGGGAGGCATCCGGGCCGTGTAGTCGGCGAGCACCTTGTCCGCGTCCTGCTGCGTGAGCGATGCCCCCTCGGCCCGGGCGACCGCGATCGCCTCGGTGAGGATGCCCGCGCAGAGCTCCTGGACCTCGGCGTCGGCGAGCACGTCCAGGCGGCGCAGGGTCAGCGCGGTGATCGGGTTCGGCGCCACGTTGGTGAGCATCTTGCGCCAGGCCGCGGTGTGGAAGTCGTGGGTCTCGCGCAGCTTCAGCGCCGAGCCCGCCAGCATCGACACGAACCGGGAACCGAGATCCCCCGCGGGGACCTGCAGGGTGGCCGGGGACCGGCGCACCACGCGGCCGGGACTGGTCCGCTCGGCACCGACGTAGATCAGCGCCGGCAGCACGGGCGCCTGCAGCCGCAGCTCGGCGACCGACTCGCGGTGCGCGACACCGTTCTGCACGACCACCAGGGGCGTGCGCCCGTCGTCGAGCTCGTGCAGCCAGGCAGCCGTGCTCGGCACGTCGTGGACCTTGGTCGTGAGCACGATCCAGTCGAACCCGCCGACGGCACCGGGATCGGTGGCCACCGACACCGGGACCTCCACGGGTCCCTCGGGCGCGTCCACCACCAGCCGCTCGAACGGGGTGCGCACGCACATCGTCACCTCGTGGCCCGCGGCGTGCGCCGCTTCGGCGATCACCCCGCCGATGCCACCCGAACCGATCACCGCAATTCGCTCTGCCACGGGAGCGGACGTTACCCGCTCGAACGATCCGTCCGGTGCACTGCGCCGAACAGAACCGAGTCGAGGTCGTAGCGCATCGGCTCGTCCAGCTGGGCGTAGTCGCAGGACTCCGGATCCCGGTCGGGACGCCAGCGCACGAACTGCGTGGTGTGCCGGAACCGGGCCGGATGCCCGCCTTCGGTGTGGTCGTAGGAGACCTCCACGACCCGCTCCGGGCGCAGCGGCACCCACGGCTGCTCGTTGCTGTTCCAGCGGTTCACCGACCCGGGCAGCCGCCGCCCGGTCGCGTTCTCGCCGACCCACGGGTGCTCGCCCTCGGTGATCAGCTCGGCGAGCTCCCCGGCCAGCTCGCGCCTGCGCGCGGCGGAGAACGAACCGACGACGCCGACGTGGTGCAGCACCCCGTGCTCGTCGTGCAACCCCAGCTGCAACGACCCGACCGCGGTGCCGGGTTCGGTGTTGGCGTGCCAGCGGAGCCCGGCGACCACGCAGTCCACGGTGCGCGAGTGCTTGATCTTGAACATCGTCCGCTTGCCCGGCACGTACGGGCCGTCGAGGGGCTTGGCGATGATGCCGTCCAACCCGGCGCCCTCGAACAGCCGGAACCACTCCTCGGCCAGCTCCGGGTCCTCGGTCGCCGGGGTGGTGCGCAGACCCGGGCGGTCCAGTCCCAGGTCGGCGAGCAGCGAGCGGCGTTCGGACTGCGCCGATCCGGTGAGGTCCTGGTCGTCCAGCGCCAGCAGGTCGAACGCGATGAAGGTGGCCGGGGTGCGCTCGGCGAGCGCCTTGACCCGGCTGGCGGCGGGGTGGATCCGCTCGCTGAGCAGGTTCCAGTCGAGCTTGTCCCCGACGGAGTCGTGGTCGATCACCACCAGCTCCCCGTCGAGCACCGCCGGGCGCTCCAGCTGCTGGGAGAGCGTCGCCTGCACCTCGGGGAAGTAGCGCTCCAGCCCTCGCCCGGTGCGCGACTGCAGCAGCACGGGACTGCCGGGATCGATGAACGCCAGGCAGCGGAAGCCGTCCCACTTCGGTTCGAACAGCAGGCCCTCGCGGTGCGGCACGCCGTCGATCGGACTGGCGAGCATCGGTTTCACCGGAGGGTGCAGCGGCAGCACGACGGCCTCCTACTGAACGCGTTGCTTGGGGGCGCGGTCCAGTCGCAGCCGGATGGCCGTGGGCAGCGTTTCCAGTCCCAGCGCCTGGCGGGCGCGGGCGAGGACCTTCTCGTCCAGCTCCTCCCACACGTGCCGGACGTTGGTGCCCTCCTGCAGCGACAGCGTCAGGCGCAGCGACGGCGAGCGCTCGGTGCCGGCCATCCGCACCCGGGCCCGCTTGACGCCGTGAACCCGCTCGGCATCGGCGCGCACGGCGTCGGAGAGGGCACCGGCCGTCACGCTGAGGTCGCCCGAGTCGGAGTGCTCCAGGCGGAAGTCCGGCCGCTGTTCGGGTCGCAGCGCGCGCACCAGCCACCACAGGCCCAGCACGAGCAGCACGAGTCCGGCCACGATGCCGATCAACGCCGCCAGCCGGGAGTTGTCCCGCACCCACTGCACCACCAGCGGATCGGCAACCGGCCGCTGCGCGCGGAACACGCCCAGCGCTCCGGAACCCACGACGATCGCGGCTGCGCCCACCAGCAGCGACAGCAGGCCCAGCAGGACCACGGCGCCGCGTTCGAACCCGGCCCCGCGACCGATCGGGGTGCTGCTCGGCTTGGTCTCGCTCATCGGCGCTCCTTGGGCGTGGCCAGCGACACCAGCACCTTCGGCGTGCTGGGCAGCGGGAGGTCCCCGACGGCGTGCTCGGCGGTCTCCGTCAGCCGGCCCCGCAGGTCACCGGTTTCCCGGAAGCGCGAGGTGGCTTTGACGCGGATCCGCTTCGCACCGGCGGTGACGGTCGCCCCCGCGACACCGTCCTGGTCGCGGACCTGATGCCCGACCAGCCGCGCGAGCGAACGGCGGTCGGTCGTGACGGTGACCTCCGGTGCCGGGTCGTGCAGCCGGATCTCCCGGTGCCCCGCGCTCATCGCGGCGATCAGCAGCACCAGGCCGAGCACGATCAACCCGCAGGCCACGAGCCGCACCGGCAGGTCGTTCCACGAGAACCCGGCCAGCGCGTCGCGCACCGCGGCCGGGCCGAGGATCAGACCGCGGCCGCCCGGCCGGATCAGCGACCACACCGACTCGATGGTCACGAGCACTCCGGCGGCGGCGAGGACGACGCCGGCCACGGCGGTGATGAGTCGTACGAACAGGCGCATCGCTCACTCCACCCGAGGTGCCGCGGCCGGTGGAACCAGCCCGGACACGGTCACGTCGACGCTGCGCACCTCGCAGCCCGCGATGCGGGAGAGCTCGGCGCCGACCCGCTCGCGCATCGAGGCGACGATGTCGCGCACCGGGTTCGGGTAGCGCAGCGCCACGGTCAGCCGGACCCGCAACGCGTCGTCCGGTCCGCTGATCTCGGCACCGGCGGCGTGCTTGCGGCCGCTGCGCGCGCTGCCCGGGTCGACGTCGGCGGCGTGCTCGGCGATCTTGCGCAGCACCGTGCGGTTGATGTGCAGGTCGCCGCGCTCCTCCAGCGCTTCGTCGGAGGTGGTCCCCTCCGGCTTGGTCGCGGCTGCGGTCATCGACGGTCCTTGGAGCGGCCGAGCAGATCGCCGATCTCCAGCTCGCCGTCGAGGACCCGGCCGATGACCAGCCCCACCACGCCGATCACCAGGGCGATCAAGAACCCGGTGAACCCGCCGACCGCCGCGGCGGTGCCGAGGATCAGTCCGGAGATCAGTCCGGTCTGCGTCGCATTCATCTCCGATGCCTCCTGTGAAGAAACGGGCTGCTGCACGAACGGGTCATCGAACGCGGGGAGGTGCGTGGCGGCGCCGCCACCGGCATCGGACGCGGTGCAGCAGGCCCCGTACTCCGCTCGGCCTGGTCTCCACCACGATCGGCGCGTCGAACCGGGGATCGGCGGTCCTGCCGCGCAGCCGCGCGAGCCCGTCGGCGAACGCCTCCGGGTCCCCTCCCACGTCCGGGTGATTCGCCCGGACGAACGCGCGGATCTCGGCGCGCGTCGCCGGATCGTGCTCCACGTCCACCATTCTGCGCCTCCAGGCGGGACCGGCCAGTCATGCCGATTCCGGCGTATCCTCGGCGGTTTCCACGTCGGACACGTAGACGTCCACCCGGGTTTCGCCCAGCAGCCCGGCCAGTGATTCGCGCAGCTCGGCGACGGTCTTGTCGACCGGCTGGTCGAGGCGCACCACCACGCCGATCTCCACGCTCCCGTCCTCGGGCATCCGCACGCCGGTGATGCGGTGACCCGGGAAGTAGGACGTGATCTCCCCGAAGGCGCCGCCGGCCAGCCGCGCCACCGACGGGTGCGCCAGCACCTTCTCGGCGAGCTCACTGACGGATGGCTGCTCCGGCAACTGGGCCTCCTAGGCGGTTTCGGACGGACGACGTCACTCGACGCGCGACTGCGCGGGTTGCGGCGCCTCCTCCTCGTCGTCGCTGGGGAGGTGGATGTCGTTGACGACGATGTTGACCTCGATGACCTCGAGGCCGGTCATCCGCTCCACGGCGGTGATCACGTTGCGCCGCACCGCGCGCGAGAGTTCCACAATGGACTCGCCGTACTCCACGACCAGGTCGAGGTCCACCGCGGTCTGCTTCTCGCCGACCTCCACCTGCACGCCCGAGGTGGAGGAAGTGCCGCTGCCGCCGGGGATCCGGTCGCGCAGCGCGCCGAAGGCGCGGGAGACGCCGCCGCCCATGGCGTGGATGCCGGAGATCTCGCGAGCAGCCATGCCCGCGATCTTCTGCACGACCGATGCGGCGATGGTCGTCTTGCCCTGCGAGCTCTCGTCGGTGCGCGCGGGCGAACCGCCGCTGCGCGTCTCCGGGATGCGCCGCTCGCCGCTCTGAGCACCCGTCTGCTGGGTGGATTGGCCGGACGATGTGTCGCTGTTCTGGGCCATGGAAATCCAGCTCCTTCCCGGTACGCCGAAGATCGTCGGCGAGGTGTGGCGCGAGTGATGCCCGCCCCTGGTCCGAAGGGTGTCCCAGATGCGGTCGCGGCACCATTCGGGTGCCTCGGGTGACAGCGTCGGCGTTTCGCCACATCCGTCACTCGCGCATTCTTCCGTAACGCAGGAACAGCAGCGAATCCGAGTGCAGCACCGACTCCAGCCGCATCCGGTGCGGCGGCTCCGCGCCGCGGCCTGCCGCGATCCGACCGGCGTCTCCACTGGTCAGCATGGGCGAGAGGGTCAGGCAGAGCTCGTCGACGAGGTCGGCGTCGACGAGACCGCCGAACAGCTGCGGCCCGCCTTCGCAGCCGATCCGGCGAAGCCCCCGCTGATCCAGAGCGTCGAGCGCGACGGCGAGGTCCACCCGGTCGGTACCCGTGATCACCACGTCGGCGCCGGCCTCGGCCAGCGCGGCCCGCTGTTGCGCGGGGGCCGACTCGCAGGTGAGCACGATCGGAGGCACCAGCGTGTCGGTCAGCAGCGGGGAGTCCGAGGGCAGCGCGGCGCGCGCGGTGACCACGGCGATCGGTGGTACCTCGGACAGCCCCAGGCGGGTGCGGCGCTCGGCGCGGACCGCGTTGCGCTTCACGCCCCGGTACCCCTCGGCGACGGCGGTGCCCGCGCCGACCAGGATCACGTCGGAGAGATCGCGGATCAGGCTCAGCACCTTGCGGTCCACCGGATCCGACAGCGGCCGGGAGCTGCCCCCGGAGGTGACCGCGCCGTCCAGGCTCGACACGAAGTTCACCCGCACCCACGGGCGGTGCGGGTTCTCGGGGTAGGCGTAGTGCGCCTCCAGGCGCTCGTCCGCTTCTCGCGCGCCGTCCACCGGCCAGAGCTCATCGACCACGGATCCATCCCACCACGGGTGACGAGTGGCACGTGGCGCCAGGACCTGGCTCGGCGGTGTCCGGTTATAGAGTCGGTCGCATGAATTTCGCCCGTCTGGTCGACCGCCGTCCAGAGATCACCCCGGACGAGCTGGTCCAGGCGATGACGCCGCCGCCCCGCTTCGAGGCGGCGCGCTTCGAGACCTACATCCCCAACCCGGACGAGCCCAGCCAGGCGCAGGCCGTGCGGGACTGCGCGGCGTTCGCCGAGCGGATCAACGCCTCCGCCGGTGGTGGCGGCGGTTGGTTGCGCGGGATGTTCGGGGGCAAGAAGAAGACCGACGGCGACAAGCGCGGGCTCTACCTCGACGGCGGTTTCGGCGTCGGCAAGACCCACCTGCTGGCCTCGTTGTGGCACGCCACCGAGGGCACCAAGTCCTACGGCACCTTCGTCGAGATCACCAACCTCGTCGGCGCTCTCGGGTTCGCCGCGACCGTCGAGCGGCTCTCGCAGCACCGGCTGCTGGCCATCGACGAGTTCGAGCTGGACGACCCGGGCGACACGATGCTGGTCACGCAGCTGATCGCGAAGCTCACCGACGCCGGTGTGCACGTGGCGGCCACGTCCAACACGCTTCCGGACAAGCTGGGAGAGGGCCGGTTCGCCGCGGCGGACTTCCTGCGCGAGATCCACGCGATGTCGGCCCGGTTCGGAGTGGTGCGGGTCGACGGGCCGGACTACCGGCACCGCGGTCTGCCGGACGCGCCGCCGCCGATGGCCGATGACGAGCTGTCCCGGCTCGCCGAGGCCACCGACGGTTCGACGCTGGACGACTTCGACGAGCTCTGCGGTTTCCTCGCCGGTCTGCACGCCTCGAAGTACGGCACGCTCGTCGACGGCATCACCGCCGTGCACCTCTCGGGCGTGCACGCGGCCCCGGACCAGGACGTGGCGCTGCGGCTGGTGGCCCTGGCGGACCGCCTCTACGACCGGGCCATCCCGGTCCGCGTCTCGGGTGCACCGCTGTCGGGCCTGTTCACCGAGGAGATGCTGCAGGGCGGCTACCGCAAGAAGTACCTGCGGGCGATCAGCCGCCTCACCGCTCTGTCCCGGGATCTCACCAAGTCCTGAACCGCGCGCCGGCGACGGCAGCGGGCGGTTCTGGTCCGAACCGTCCGGGCATGGCGGACACCGATCGTGGAGGGTTCGGACCAAAACCGCCGAGGGCTACTTCGCGAGGACCTCGGCGATGGCGTCGATGCCGGTGTCCAGCTCGTCGCGCGTGATCGTCAGCGGCGGAGCGATGCGCAGCGTCGTGTCCTGCGTTTCCTTGCACAGCACGCCCTTGGCCATCAGCGCCTCGCTGGCCTCACGACCAGCGGGGCCGCCGGGCGCGATCTCCACGCCCGCCCACAGGCCCCGGCCGCGCACCTGCGCCACCCCGTTGCCGATCATGTCGCCGAGGCGCGCGTGCAGATGAGCGCCCAGGTCGCGGGAGCGCTCCTGGAACTCGCCGGTGCTCAGCAGGCGGATCACCGCGCGGCCCACGGCCGCCGCCAGCGGGTTCCCGCCGAAGGTCGAGCCGTGCTGACCGGGCTGCAGCACGCCGATGACGTCGTCGCGACCGACCACCGCCGAGACCGGCAGGATGCCGCCGCCGAGCGCCTTGCCCAGCGTGTAGAGATCGGCGCGGACGCCGTCGTGGGCGCTGGCCAGCAGCTCACCGGTGCGGGCGAGGCCGGACTGGATCTCGTCGCAGATGAGGAGGGCGCCGTGCTCGTCGCACAGCCGCCGCAGCCGGGGCAGGTAGTCGGCGGGCGGCACGACCACGCCTGCCTCGCCCTGGATGGGCTCGACCAGCACCGCCGCGGTCCGCTCGCTGATCGCGGCCTCGACGGAGGCGGCGTCGCCGTAGTCGGTGACCGCGAATCCCGGGGTGTAGGGGCCGAACTCGGCGCGCGCGTCCGGGTCGGTGGAGAAGGAGACGATGGTCGTGGTGCGGCCGTGGAAGTTGGAGCCGGCCACGATGATCTCGGCCTGGTTCTCCGGCACGCCCTTGACCTGGTAGGCCCACTTGCGGGCGATCTTGATCGCCGACTCGACCGCTTCGGCGCCGGAGTTCATCGGCAGCACCCGGTCGGTGCCGGTGAGCTCGGCGAGCTCGCGGCAGAACGGTCCCAGCTGGTCGTGGTGGAACGCGCGGCTGGTCAGCGTCAGCTTGCCGAGCTGCTCGGTGGCGGCGGCGACCAGCTCGGGGTGCCGGTGCCCGAAGTTCAGGGCCGAGTAGCCGGCGAGGAAGTCCAGGTAGCGCCGTCCGTCCACATCGGTCATCCAGGCGCCGTCGGCCTCGGCGATCACGACCGGGAGCGGGTGGTAGTTGTGCGCGCTGTAGCGCTCGTCGAGCGCCAGGAACTCTCCGGCGCGGGACTCGGTGTCGAGGTGGTGGGCGGTAGCCATGAGCACAAGGCTATGTCGACGGTCCAGTGGATTTCAGTCGTCAAGCCTTGCTTGTTGCGTCGCTTCGTTGCGCATATTCGAGTGAATGCGAACCTTCGTTGTGCTATCGCACGCTCAGAGCATGCGTGAGTCGTAGCGCCCGCGCGCGTACTGCTCCAGGGCGCCGCGCAGCCGCCGGGCCTCCTGCCGCCGGGAGAGGAAGCCGCCGGTCGCGCCGACCGGGTAGATCCTCGCGCCGCCGTGGTAGCGCCGCACCCGGTGCCACATCGAGGAGCGCGGGGCGGACCCGTCGGTCAGCCAGACCGCCAGGGACGTCGTCTTGCCCCTGCCGACCACGCCCACCCGGGAGACCTGCTGCCACGGGATCTCACGGGTGAGGCCCATCCGGTGGACCACGACTCCGTCGGAGTTGACCTTCAACCGCAGGCTCGGCGCCAGCATCCGGCAGCACGACCAGATCGCGCCGACCAGCAGCAGCAGGGACCCGAGCCGGAAGATCGCCAGCCGGTCCGGGTTGATGGACACGGTCCCGTTGTAGAACGGGATGTCCATGCGGTCGGAGAGGTAGAACACCGCGACCAGCAGCAGGGCGAAGATCGCGGTCCACATCGCCGCGGCCACCCGGCCCCGGGTGCGGAACTCCGGCCCCGGCCCGTCCCGTCGCACGCGGGGTGCGCGCTGCTGCTGCGACTGCGTCGGGCGCTTCTGCGGCGGGGAGGGCACGATCTTGTCCCGCATCCGCGGTGCGGGCGCGGCGGCCGGTTGCTCGGGCGCGGCGACCGGAGGCGCCTGGGTGTAGGCCTGGGTGACCGGCTTGGGCGCTGCGTGCGGTGCCGCGGGAACCGGCTGCGGCGGGGGAGCGTCCGGGGCGTGCACCGTGCGCTGCAGCTCGGTCGAGTGCTGGGCGATCACCGCGGTGATCGTCGGCGGCAGCCAGCTGCTGCCCTGCGGGCTGGTCTCACCGATCCGGTCCAGCATCTGCGCCGGGGTCGGGCGGGCGGCGGGGTCCTTGTTCAGGCATTCGGCCAGCAGCGGCCGCAGTCCTTCCGGCACCTTCTCCAGTTCGGGTTCGGCGTGCGCGACCTTGTACAGCAGGGAGGCGGTGCTCTCCTCGCCGAACGGTCCGCAGCCGGCGGCGGCGAACACCAGCACCGCGCCGAGGGAGAACACGTCGCTGGGTGGACCCACTTCGCTGCCGAGCGTCTGCTCGGGCGAGAAGAACCCGGGGGTGCCCAGGAAGATGCCGGTCGCGGTCAGCGAGTGGCCGGTCATCGCCCGGGAGATCCCGAAGTCGATGACGCGCGGGCCGTCGGGGCCCAGCAGGACGTTGGCCGGTTTGAGGTCGCGGTGCACCAGCTCGACCTTGTGGATGGCCACCAGCGCCTCGGCCAGTCCGGCGCCCAGGCTGCGCACGGTGGGCTCGGGCAGCGGGCCGTGGTCGGCGACGGCCTGGTGCAGCGTCGGGCCGGGCACGTACTCGGTGGCCAGCCAGGGCTGTTCGGCGTCCGGGTCGGCGTTGACGACGGCGGCGGTCCAGAACCCGCCGACCGCGTGGGCCGCGTCGGCCTCGCGCCGGAAACGCTCCCTGAACTCCGGGTCCTCGGCGAGGTCGGCGCGGATGACCTTGACGGCGACCACGCGGCCACCGCGCGAGCGGCCGAGGTAGACCCCGCCCATCGCGCCTCGGCCCAGACGTGCCAGCAGCCGGTAGTCGCCGACCCTGGTCGGATCGCTGGCCAGCAACGGCTGCACGGCGTCCTCGCCCCCTAGATCATCGGTGGTCGCGTGTGCGCTGTCCCGACTGAGAGCTTACGTAACCTCCGCTTCCACGTCCGGTCGTCGCTCCAATTCGCGTCGGCGAGTCCGATCGGTAATCGGTTACTTGGCTTCGTTCCAGACCTTTCAACAAGACCAGCGCTGTGGGTATGATCCGGCGCACCGTGACCTGGAGCACGCTCGCAGCGGATCGAGGGAGGCACGCCGTGACAGTCAGCGGACTACGCCCGGCGGTGGCGCTGCGCGGCGTCGGCAAGCGGTTCCCCGGGGTGGTGGCCGTCGACGGGGTCACCCTGGAGGTCGCACCGGGCGAAGTGCACGTCTTCGCAGGTGAGAACGGTGCGGGCAAGTCGACGCTGATGAAGATGATCGCTGAGATCGAGCAGCCCAGCAGCGGTCACATCGAACTGGACGGAGCGCGGGTCACTTACCAGGGGCCCGGTTCGGCGCGGCGGCTCGGCGTCTCCATGGTGCACCAGGAGTTCGCCCTCGCCCCGGACCTGTCGGTCGCCGAGAACCTCTTCATCGGGCACGAACCCGGCCGGGGCGGCTGGATCTCCCGCAACGCCGAGCGCCGGGCCGCGCGCGAACTGCTCGCCCGCGTCGGCCTGGACGTCGACCCCGGTCGTCGGGTGTCGCTGCTGTCCACAGCGGAGCAGCAGCGCGTCGAGCTCGCCAAAGCCCTGGCGGTGCAGGCGAAAGTGCTCATCCTCGACGAGCCGACCGCGAGCCTGACCGAGCGCGAGGCCGAGGAGCTGTTCGGCATCGTCCGCGAACTCACCGCCCAGGGCATCGCGGTGCTCTACATCTCGCACCGGCTGGACGAGATCTTCGAGATCGGCGACCGGGTCACCGTGATGCGCGACGGTGCCGTCGTGGACACCAGCCCGGTCGACGGCTTGGACGAGGCGCGGCTGGTGCAGCTGATGGTGGGCCGCGACGTCTCCAACCTCTACCCGCGCACCCACCAGCCGCCCGGCGAGGTGCGGTTGAAGGTCGACGGGCTCACCCGGGGCGAGCAGGTCCGCGACGTGTCGTTCGAGGTCCGGGCGGGGGAGATCGTCGGGCTGGCCGGTCTGGTCGGCGCCGGGCGAACGGAACTCGCCCGCGCGGTCTTCGGCGCCGAACCGCCCGAGCGCGGAACGATCACAATGGACGGTCGCAGGCTGCGCATCCGCGGCCCGGCCGACGCCATCGCCGCCGGGATCGGCTACCTCACCGAGAGCCGCAAGACCGACGGCCTGGCGATGCAGCTGGGCGTGGACAAGAACATCACGATGGCCAAGCTCCCGATGCTGCGCTACGGGCTCATCGACCTGCAGGGTGAACGGCGCATCGCCGAGCGCCAGCGCGATTCGCTGCGCATCCGCGTCCCGCGCGTGGGGCGGCAGGCGCAAACCCTCTCCGGCGGCAACCAGCAGAAGGTGGTGCTGGCGCGCTGGCTGGAGACCGGGGCCGACGTGCTGTTCTTCGACGAGCCGGGCCGGGGCATGGACGTCGGGGCCAAGTCGGAGATGTTCCAACAGCTGGATTCCCTTGCGGGGCAGGGGAAAGCGGTCGTGCTGATCTCCAGTTACCTGCCGGAGCTGCTGAACATGTGCGACCGGATCCTGGTGATGCGCGGTGGCCGGATCACCGGCGAGGTCCAGCGGGCCGAGTTCTCCGAAGAACGCGTCGTCGCACTCGCGACCGGAGCGAAGGGCAACCATGACTGAGCGGACCAAGGCACCGTCCAATGGGGACCGCGGCCTGCTGGGCGGGCTGAGCGAGCGGCTTTCCGGCGCGGTCTCCCAGGTCGCGGCGGCCGGTGCGCTGATCGTCGTGTTCATCCTGCTGTCGATCGTCGCGCCGTCGTTCCTCACCGCCGACAACCTGTTCAACCTCGGGTCGCAGACCTCGGTGAACGCGGTGATGGCGGTGGGCGTGACGCTGGTGATCATCACCGGCGGGATCGACCTGTCGGTGGGCTCGGTGGCCGCGCTCTCCGGTGTGATCGGCGTGCTGCTGATGGCCGACTACGGGTTCAACCCGCTGCTGGGCGTCGTCGGCGGGCTCGTCGTCGGTGCGCTGGCGGGTCTGGTCAACGGCCTGCTGGTGTCGGTGGTGGGACTGCCGCCGTTCATCGCCACGCTGGGCATGCTCAGCGTGGGGCGGGGTTTGGTGCTGATCGCCACCGGTGCGGTCGCGGTGTTCGGCGCGCCGGACTCGTTCCGGCTGCTCGGGCAGGGCGTCATCGGGATCCTGCCGATCCCGGTGCTGCTGATCATCGTGGTGGCCTTGCTCGGGTACGTGGTGCTCACCCGCACCCGGCTCGGCCGCTACGCGTACGTGATGGGTTCCAACATGGAGGCCGCGCGGCTGTCCGGTGTCCCGGTCAAGCGCTACATCACCTCGGTGTACGTGCTCTCCGGTGCGTTGGCGGGGCTCGGCGGCATGATCGCGGCGTCGCGGATCAACTCCGGCCAGCCGAACTTCGGCGAGGGCCTGGAGCTGGACGTGATCGCGGCGGTCGTCATCGGCGGCGCCAGCCTCTTCGGCGGGCGCGGCACCGTGCTCGGTTCGCTGATCGGGGCCTTCCTGGTCGCGGTCATCCGCAACGGCGCGGTGCAGCTCAACATCGGCACCTTCTACCAGAACGTGCTGATCGGCGTGATCATCTGGCTGGCCGTCTGGTGGGACTACTACCAGCGCCGCAAGCTCGGCGGCGACGTCGGATAGCCACTTCCGCTAGGAGCAAGGGAGCTCTTCGATGAAGAAGGTTCTGACGGCAACGTGCGTGATGCTGACGCTGGCGGCCACCGGTTGCAGCGTCGGCGTGCGCGAGCAGACCGGCGGCGGCCAGCAGGCCGGTGGCCCGATCAAGATCGCGGTGGTGCCCAAGGCGATCGGCTTCGACTTCTGGGAGAAGGTCCGCGTCGGCGCCGAGTGCGCCGGGTCCAAGCAGCAGGACGTCGAGCTGCAGTGGGACGGCGTGAGCGCCGAGAGCGACGTCAGCGGCCAGCAGAGCCTGCTGCAGGACATGCTCGCCCAGGGCAACGTCAAGGGCCTGGTCTACGCGGCCACCGATGCCAAGGCGCTGTCGGACGTCACCAAGACCGCGCAGGGCCAGGGCACCACGGTGGTCAACATGGACTCCGGCACCACCCCGCAGCCGCCGGACGTGCCGGTGTTCGCCACCAACAACGTCGCCGCGGCCGAGCAGGGCACCGACGAGCTGGCGCGCCAGCTGGGCGGGAAGGGCAAGGTCGCCTTCATCGAGTTCCAGGCCGGCACCAGCACCAACGAGACCCGCGGGCAGGGCTTCAAGAACGGACTGGCCAAGAACCCCGGGTTGCAGCTGGTGGCGCAGCAGTCCAGCGACAGCGACTACAACAAGGCGTTGCAGGTCACCCAGGACATCCTGACGGCCAACCCGGACCTCAACGGCATCTACGCGGCCAACGAGCCGAGCGTGCTGGGCGCGGCCGAGGCGGTTCGGCAGTCCGGCAAGACCGGGCAGGTCAAGATCATCGGCTGGGACACCTCGGAGGGGCAGATCCAGTCGCTGCGGGACGGGGTGATCACCGGTCTGATCGCCCAGAACCCGTTCAAGATGGGCTACGCGGCGGTCAACACCGCGGTCGCCAAGATCCGGGGCACGGGCGAGCAGGCCCCGAGCACCGACACCGGCGCCACCCTCATCACCAAGGAGAACCTGGACTCGCCCGAGATCCAGAAGATCCTCAACCCCTCCTGCGAGAACCCGCCCCAGTGACGTGATCGAAGCGGTGGACCGCTCCTGAGAACCCCGGTGCTCGCGGTGCGATCGCCGGTGTTCTCGCAGTTCAGGTCGCAGTTGCCGAGGTGCTACGAGCAGCAGGTGACGTCTGCGGCCGGGGAGTCGGACTTGACGGTGCAGACCTCCCAGGGCTCCCGGCCCGGTCCGTGGACCCAGACCTCGTCCTGCACGGCGTAGCAGCAGTCGGTGTCGTTCTCGACCTCGGTGAACAGGCCGAGCTCCGCCAGGCGGGCGGTGGCCTGCTCGACGGTGGCGGTGTCGTCGACCTCGACGCCGAGGTGGTCCGATGCGGTCGAGGCGTCCGACGTGGTCATCACGATGGGATGCGGTGACGCCTGCCCGGTGTTCTCGGGCAAGCGCTACCTGGATTGGGAACTCGCGGATCCGGCCGGCCGGGGAGTGGACGCGGTGCGCGAGATTCGCGACGACATCGACCGCCGTGTGGGTGTGCTGCTCACCGAACTGATTGCGAGCGAGTGACGTCCGGTAGCCGGTGCGGTACCCATCGGGCGGTTTAGCGCCGCACCGGCACCCGGAAGTGGGACGAAAGGCTTCCACCTGCGGATTCGCCCCTCCTGTGCTGTCGTGGCCGGACGGTGTTGTGTGAATCGGGTTCACAACGCCGGGCGTCACGACCGGGGGGTTGCGTGTTCGGCAGGAAACCGGCTTCTCACCCATCGCGCCCGGGCGCGATGGGGGTGGCCGCTGCCGCGCTGTCTGTCCTGCTCCTCGCGTGCGGGCCTTCGGCCGTGGCCACGCTGCAAGACCAGCAACGCGTCTTAGAGATCCGCGCGAAGCCCACCGGAGCTCCTGCCGCCGCCACCGCTTCGGTCGACCAGCAGGCGGCCGCGCAGCGGAACCCCTTGGGCGTCGCGATCCTGGACCGCGCGACCGGCGAAGTCGCCTACGGCAGCGCGGCGAAGCAACCGATGTACTCCGCGTCGCTGTCGAAGGTCATCGTGGCCGTCGAACTGCTCGAACGCCACCGGGTCACCCCGCAGGACCGGTTAGTCATGCGACGGGCCCTCGGTCCCAGCGACGACCAGGCCATGAACGCCCTGTGGGACCGCTACGGCGGGTCCTCGCTGATCACCGCCGCCGCGAACCGGTTGATGCTCCAGCAGACCCGCCCACCGGACGACCCCGGCCGCTGGGGCGACACCGTCACGTCGGCCCGCGACATCGCCGCCGTCTACCACCACCTGCTCGCCCACATGCCGGCCGCGGACCGCGACTTCGTCCTCGACGCGCTGCACGCGGCCCCGAGTCGCGCGGCGGACGGCGTCAACCAGAAGTTCGGGCTGATGGCGATGGACGCGCAGGCGGTGAAGTCCGGCTGGATGTGCTGCCAGGAGGGCAAGGTCTGGGTGCACAGCGCGGGCGTCGTCGACCCCGACCGCCGCTACGTCGTCGCTCTGCTCAGCGCCCAGCCCAGCTCGGTCGGCTACGGCAAGGCCGTCAACGACATCACCGAAGCCTCCCGAACTGCGGTCACCCGGCTTCCCTGACCGGTGCCCGATGCGTGATCAGCCCGACGGCCAGCAGCAGCGCCATCAGCACGCCGAGCAGCAGCACCGTCGAGGAGACGCCGAGGGTGTGCGCCAGCAGCGCGGTGCCCAGCAGCAGCACCGAACCGATCACCGAGATCAGCGTCGAATGCCCGCCCGCGTCGGTGAACCTGGTGTGCAGCAGCCCGGTCAGCAGCAGGTACACCGCCAGCGGCACGGCCACGGTCAGCGCGGCGGAGACCTCGCCGATGTGCGCCTTGTGCGCGTCGGCGTCGATGGCCACCTCCAGGCCGGCGCCGACCGCCGCGACCGCGGCGAACACGAAGATGTGGCTGTACCCCCAGGTCAGGGAGCTGCGGAGGTTCTCGCGGAGGTGCTGGACGGGGGAGTGCTTGAAGTAGAACCACCACATCACGAAGATCATCAGCAGGCCGCCGACACCGATCTCCAGCAATCCGGCCGACCACCCGCCGTCGGCGACGTCCTCCTGCATCGCGGCGGTCACCGCCAGCACGACCTCGCCGAGCACGATGATCGTGAACAGGCCGTAGCGCTCGGCGATGTGGTGGGGGTGCCACGTGGTCGGCGCGTGGCGCTCGGCGAAGGCGGGCACCGCCAGCTCCGCCGCGACCAGCAGCAGGAAACCGATCTCGCTGTAGGGGTGCGGCAGCAGCAGGCGCAGCAGCCAACCGACCTGAACCACCGCGATGCCACCGGCGTAGCGCAGCGAGCAGGACCGCCCCTCGGGGTGCTCGGCGGCGGCGCGCAACCACTGCGCGATCATCGCCACCCGCATCACCACGTAGCCGAGGGTGACGATCAGGAAGTCGTAGTCGTGGAACGCTGCGGGCACCCCGGCGGCCAGCACCAGCACACCGCCCATCTGCAGCAGCGTCAGCAGCCGGTAGGGCGCGTCGTCGGTGTCGTAGGCCGAGGCGAACCAGGTGAAGTTCATCCACGCCCACCAGATGGCGAAGAAGACCATCATGTAGCCGGTCGACACGGGTGCGAAGTGCCCTTCGCTGAGCCCGTGGTGCAGCTGAACGGCGGCCTGGCCGACGGCGGCCACGAAGCACAGGTCGAACAGCAGCTCGAGCGGTGTCGCCGCGCGGTGCTCCTCTTCCGGATCGCGCGAGACCATCCGACGTCGCAGCGGCGGCATCTGCTTGCTCATGGTGGCGGATTATTGCAGTCGGCCGCGCAGGCCCCCGTTAGCGCTGCTCGTGGCGTTGCACGACCGAAATGATCGTCCACTGTGCATGACCGGAGCGCATGCGCCCGGACACGCTCAGTGGGGTAGCCTCGACGTCGCACAGGGGGTCAGGGTCGGACAGTCGGGGGACGACCGGGAGCCGGGTTCGCACGCGGACCCGGCTCTCTGCGCGCTCAGGTGTGCCCTCGCGCACTGTTGATCGGTGCCGTTCGGCGGTTTTTGGCATGATCCGAGCCGGATAGCGTCGCGTAGCGGCAGTGCGGCCGGGAGCGGAAGGGAACTGTGTGGTGACCAAGATCGAACGCCTGGGAGTCGTCGGTGGCGGGCAGATGGGCGGGGGCATCGCCGAGGTCGGCGCCCGCGCGGGTCTGGACGTGATCGTTCGCGAGATCGACGACGACGCGGCTCGGGCGGCTCGCTCTCGGCTGTGGAAGTCGCTCAACCGCGCGGTCCAGAAGGGCAAGCTGACCGAGGCCGAGCGCGACGCGACCCAGGAGCGCCTGCACTTCACCACCACCCTCACCGACCTCGACGACCGCGACATGGTGATCGAGGCGATCGCCGAGGACGAGGGCCTCAAGCTCAAGCTGTTCGAGGAGCTCGACGAGCTGCTCACCGACCCGGAGGCGATCCTGGCCTCCAACACCTCGTCCATCCCGATCGCCAAGCTCGCCGGCGCCACCAAGCGTCCCGACAAGGTCATCGGCGTGCACTTCTTCAACCCGGTTCCGGTGCTCAACCTGGTCGAGCTGGTTCCGTCGCTGCTCACCAGCGAGGACACCGTCGAGCGCGCCCGCGGTTTCGCCACCGAGCAGCTGGGCAAGGAGACCATCCGCGCCGAGGACCGCTCCGGGTTCATCGTCAACGCGCTGCTGGTGCCCTACCTGCTCTCGGCGATCCGCATGTTCGAGGCCGGGCACGCCAGCGCCGAGGACATCGACAACGGCATGGTCCAGGGCTGCGCCCACCCGATGGGTCCGCTGCTGCTGGCGGACATGGTCGGCCTGGACACCGTCAAGGCCATCGCCGACTCGATGTACCAGGAGTACGCCGAGCCCACCTACGCCGCTCCACCGCTGCTCAAGCGGATGGTCGACGCGGGCATCAAGGGCAAGAAGACCGGCAAGGGCTTCTACACGTACGAATGACCGCTGTGGTCACGGCGGTGCAGGTTGACTTCCACACTCGGAACAGCGGCTACCGCCGGAACTTCTCCTCGCCGATGGTGCCGCGCAGGGCGTCGACCGCGTGGTCGCGGTGCTCGGCGAGCAGGTGGACGAGGTCATCGGCGCGGCGGTTCTCCGCCGCGCCGATGATGGCCTCGTGCTCGCGACGGACGCGGGCCCGGTTGGTTCCGGAGTTGTAGTAGACGGCGCGGTAGGCGTCGGTGGCGTCCCAGAGCGTGCGCACCACGCGCAGCAGCCGCGGCATCCCGGAAGGTTCCAGCAGCGCGAAGTGGAAGCGGCGGTTGGCCGCGATCATCGCCACCAGATCGCCGTCCTCGGCCGCCTTCTCCACGTCCCGGCCCGCGTCGGTGATGCGCGTCAGATCGGCGTCGGTGAGCCGTTCGGTTGCCACCCTCGCCGCCTCGGATTCCAGCAGCTCCCGCATCCGGTAGACCTCCAGCAGGTCCGCCAGCGACAGCTCGGCCACCGAGTAGCCCCGGTGCGGCTGGTAGACGACCTGCCCTTCGGCCTCGAGCGTTTTCAACGCCTCGCGCAGCGGCACGCGGCTGACGCCCAGGCCTGCCGCGATCGTGTCCTGGCGGATCGGCTGGCCTGGCGAGAGCTCTCCCGACACGATGGATCTGCGCAGCTCATCGAGGACGAATGCCTGAGTGGTCGGCGGTCTGCGCATCGGAGTCTCCTGCGTCGGGTGCGGACACGCGGGCGCTCGGAACGGCTTGACCGCGCATCGATCAACTGTATATTGGATCCAAATTTCCGGACGCGCAAGAACGTCGTTGCGCGCGCCGTCGGAAGGGTGGGGTCATGGAAGCGCTGCCGTTGGACGGCGTCGTCGTCGCGGACTTCAGCCGGGTGCTGGCCGGCCCGTACGCCACGATGCTGCTGGCCGACCTCGGAGCCACCGTGATCAAGGTGGAGCGCCCCGGCACGGGGGACGACACGCGGTCCTGGGGGCCGCCCTGGACCGAGAACAGCTCCTCCTACTTCGAATCCGTCAACCGCGGCAAGCGCAGCGTGCGCCTCGACCTCTCCCAGGACGAGGGCCGGGCCGCCGCGCGCGAGCTGGTCCGGCGGGCCGACGTGCTGGTCGAGAACTTCAAGGTGGGTTCGCTGGCGCAGTACGGCTTGGACTTCGAGTCCGCGCACGAGCTCAACCCAGGGCTGATCTACACCTCGATCTCCGGCTTCGGCTCCCAGGAGGGCGCCGAGCTGCCCGGCTACGACTTCGTGGTGCAGGCGCTGGGCGGCCTGATGAGCATCACCGGTGAGTCCGACCGGCCCCCGGTGAAGGTCGGCGTCGCCGTGGTCGACGTGCTCACCGGCAAGGACGCCGCGCTGGGCATCATGGCCGCGCTGCGCCACCGGGAGATGACCGGCCGGGGCCAGCACGTCGAGGTCAACCTGATGTCCAGCCTGCTGGGTTCGCTGGCCAACCAGATGTCGAGCCTGCTGACCACCGGCATCGCGCCGCAGCGGATGGGCAACCAGCACCCGAGCATCGCCCCCTACGAGACGCTGCGCTGCGAGGACGCCTTCCTCGCCGTGGCGGTCGGCAACGACGCGCAGTTCCGCAAGCTCAGCGAGGCGCTGGGCATGGTGTCCTTGGCCGACGACCCGAAGTTCGCCACCAACGCCCAGCGGGTCGCCCATCGCGAGGAGATGGTGAGCAGGCTGGAGAACGTGCTGGGCGCGCGCCCGGCCGCCGACTGGCAGCAGCGGCTGCAGGGCGTGGGCATCGCGTGCGGGCAGGTCAACGACCTGTCCGGGGCGGTGCACTACGCCGAGTCGCTGGGATTGCGGCCGATGGTCGATCCAGGCGGGGGCGCCGCGATGCAGGTGCGGATGCCCATCGACTTCTCCGGGCACGGCAGCGCCGAGGCGACCGCGCCACCGCTGCTCGGTGAGCACGACAAGGAGGTCCTCGCGTGGTTGGAGGGCCCCGAACAACAGCTTCCCCCGATCTCGTCCAGGAGGGACCCGCAATGAGCGCCGGTGGAAACCGCCCGAAGTTCGACCCGCACGACCCGTTGGGCATCGACGCTGAATTCACCCCGGAACAGCTGGCGATCCGCGACAGCGTGCGCGCCCTGTGCCGCGACCACGTGCAGCCGCACGTCGCCGAGTGGTACGAGAACGGCGAGTTCCCGCAGGCCCGTGAACTGGCCAGGGAGCTGGGCAAGCTCGGCGTGCTGGGCATGCACCTGGAGGGCTACGGCTGCGCCGGTCTGTCCGCTGTGGACTACGGGATCGCCTGCGAGGAGCTGGAGGCCTGCGACTCCGGACTGCGCTCGCTGGTGTCGGTGCAGGGATCGCTGGCGATGTACGCGATCTGGCGCTGGGGCTCGGAGGAGCACAAGCAGCGATGGCTTCCGCTGATGGCGGCCGGCGAGGCGATCGGGTGCTTCGGCCTGACCGAGCCCGACCACGGCTCGGACCCGTCGTCGATGCGCACCGCCGCTCGCCGCGACGGGTCCGACTGGGTGCTCAACGGCCGCAAGATGTGGATCACCAACGGCAGCATCGCTTCGGTGGCGGTCGTGTGGGCGCAGACCGACGAGGGCGTGCGCGGCTTCGTGGTGCCCACCGACACGCCGGGATTCTCGGCTCCGGAGATCAAGCGCAAGCTCTCGCTGCGCGCGTCGGTGACCGCCGAGCTGGTGCTCGACGACGTCCGGCTGCCGGCCGATGCCGTGCTGCCCGAGGTCACCGGCCTGCGCGGACCGCTGTCCTGCCTCAACGAGGCCCGCTTCGGCATCGTGTGGGGTTCGGTGGGAGCCGGGCGCAGCTGCCTGGAAGCGGCGCTGGACTACGCCACGAGCAGGGAGCAGTTCGGACGCCCGATCGGCGGTTTCCAGCTCACCCAGTCCAAGCTGGCGGACATGGCCGTGCGGGTGCAGAACGGCAGGCTGCTGGCGCTGCACCTGGGCAAGCGCAAGGATGCCGGGCAGTTGAGCCCGCAGCAGGTCAGCTTCGGCAAGCTGGACAACGTCCGGGGCGCGCTGGAGGTCGCCCGCACCGCGCGGACGATCCTGGGTGCCAACGGGATCTCGCTGGAGTACCCGGTGATCCGGCACATGACGAATCTGGAGTCGGTGCTGACCTACGAGGGCACCAGCGAGATGCACGCGCTGACCATCGGCCAGGCGCTGACCGGGATCCCGGCCTTCCGGGGATGACGGGTTCGTCACCTTAGCCTTGCTAAGGATCGTTCGGCGTCGGAGGCTGGCAGGACCTGGGACGAAAGGGTCTTGATGTCAGCCGTGGCGGTCGAACAGCGCAGCGTCGGAATACCGCGAGTGCTCTCGTCGGTGGCCGCGGTGGTGACCGTCGGGGTGTTCCCGGTGTTCCTGGTCGGCGGGCTGGGCGTGCAGTTGCAGCAGGACCTGCGCTTCGGCGCGGCGCTGCTGGGCGTGGGCGCGGCCGGGTTCTTCGGCGTGGCGTCGGTGTCCTCGCGCGGCATGGGCTGGGTGGTCGAGCGCATCGGCGCCCGGCTCGGCATGCGCATCGGCGTCCTCGGCAGCTCGCTGTGCCTGTTCGGCCTGTCGGCCGCACCGAACGCGGTCTGGCTGATGGGACTGCTGTGGCTGGCCGGGCTGCCCAACTCGCTGGCGCAACCGGCCTCGAACCTGCTGATCGCACAAGGCATTCCGGCGAACCACCGGGGCATGGGATTCGGCGTGAAGCAGTCGTCGATCCCGGCCGCCACGCTCCTGGCGGGCGTGGCGGTGCCCGCCATCGCGCTCACGGTCGGCTGGCGCTGGGTGTTCCTGATCGGCGGCGTGATCGGACTGGTCGCGGCCGTGTCGGTGCCGAAGCTGCCGCAGGCCGAGCGGTCCCAGGTCACCCGCCCGGGTTCGGCCGGCACCGACGGGAAGTTCACGGCGCTGCTGCTGATCGCGATCGCCGGCGGCTTGGCTTCGGCGGCGGCCAACGCGCTGGGAGCCTTCGTCACCACCACCGCCGTCGAGGTGGGCTTCAGCCCGTGGGCCGCCGGGCTGGTGCTGTCGCTGGGCTCGGCCGTGGGGCTGACGATCCGGCTGGCCGCCGGTGTGACCGCCGACCGGAAGAACCCCAACCTGATCCGCGTCATCACGGTGATGCTGCTGATCGGTTCGCTGGGTTTCGGCCTGATGGCGGTGGATTCGCCACCGGTGTTCCTCATCGGCGTGGCCATCGGTTTCGGCGCGGGCTGGGCGTGGCCGGGTCTGCTGAACTTCGCCGTCGCCAAGATCGCCCCGGACCGGGTGGCCAGTGCGACCTCCTTCACCCAGACCGGCATCTACTTCGGCGGCAGCCTCGGCCCGCTCCTGTTCGGACTCATCGCCGAGCACGCAGGCCTCACCGGCGCTTGGATCGCCGCGGGGGCCTGCGCCATCACCGCCGCGATCCTGCTGATGTTCGTCCGGCGCTGACCGGCCCGTCACTTGCGCGCGAGGCCGCCGAACATCAGGCGGTACGGGGTCGGGGTCCGCGTGCCCGGGTCCGGACGCCAGTCGCTCAGGTAGCTCGCGCCGGGAGGGACCGGCGTGAAGTCACCGAAGAAGGACTCGATGCGGTCGGCGTCGCGCGGGAAGAGCGGGTCCGAGGTCTCCGCGTAGTGCTCGGTGAGCGTGCGGGCCGCAGTCGGGTCATGGCTGCCGGTGACGTGCGAGACCAGCAGGTGGCTTCCGGGGGCGAGCCGGGCCCGGTACTCGGCCACCAGGTCGTCCGGGTCATCGGAGTCCGGGAGGAAGTGCAGCACCGAGGACATCAGCAGGCCGACCGGCTCGTCCACGTTCAGCAGCGCTCGGACCTCGGCGGACTCCAGCACCGACCGAGGATCGCGCATGTCGGCGTGGGTGATGGCGGCGTTGATCTCGGCCGCGAGCAGCGGCTTGCTGTGCGCGACCGTCAGCGGCTCGTTGTCCACGTAGACGACCCGGAAGTGGCGGGTGCGCCGACGCGCCACCTCGTGCACGTGACCGATGGTGGGGATGCCCGAGCCCAGGTCGAGGAACTGCCGGACACCGTGCGCGAGCAGGTACTCCACCGCTCGGCGCAGGAACGCGCGGGTCTCCTGGTAGGTGCCGGTGATGCCGGGCAGGGCAGTGCCGATGCGCTCCACCATGGCGCGTTCGACTCCGAAGTTGTGGCAGCCTCCGAGGAACGCGTCGTACATCCTGGCGGCGGCGGGACGCCCGATGTCCATCTCCCGGACAGCCGCTTTGCGCGTGTCGACCATGCTCGTCCTCTCCCTCTCCACCGAAATCGTACAGTAGTCGTCACGTAACCCTTCGTGTTCAACATCGATCGGGCATGCGGATCGGCGTGCCCTTGTGATGGTCGGTCGTGCATATGACGATGTGGCTGCTGCGCCATTCACAGCGAATCCCGACAACGCGGTCCCAGGAGGTAGTCGTGTCCGACGTGCAGGCGGTGGTCTCGGCCGGCAAGGGCAGGCCGGTCGAGGTGGTGACGATCAAGGTGCCGGACCCGGGGCCTGGCGAGGCGGTTGTTCGCGTCCAGGCGTGCGGGGTCTGTCACACCGACCTGCACTACCGCGAGGGCGGCATCAGCGACGACTACCCGTTCCTGCTCGGCCACGAAGCCGCCGGTGTCGTGGAGCAGGTCGGCGAGGGCGTCACCGACGTCGAGCCCGGTGACTTCGTGGTGCTCAACTGGCGCGCGGTGTGCGGGGTCTGCCGGGCCTGCAAGCGCGGTCGTCCGCAGTACTGCTTCGACACCCACAACGCCTCCCAGCCGATGACGCTGACCGACGGCACGCCGCTGTCCCCGGCGCTGGGGATCGGCGCTTTCGCGGAGAAGACGCTGGTGCACGCCGGTCAGTGCACGAAGGTCGATCCCGCGGCGCGGGCCGCGGTGGCCGGACTGCTGGGATGCGGTGTGATGGCGGGCATCGGCGCGGCGGTCAACACCGGCCAGGCCGGACCGGGCGACAGCGTGGCCGTCATCGGTTGCGGCGGTGTCGGCGACGGTGCCGTGGCCGGAGCCGCGATGGCCGGTGCGCGGCGCATCATCGCAGTGGACACCGACCCCGAGAAGCTGAGCTGGGCCGAGGGCTTCGGCGCCACGCACACGATCAACGCCGCCGAGCAGGACAGCGTCGAGGCGATCCGGGAGCTCACCGGCGGTTTCGGCGCCGACGTGGTGATCGACGCGGTCGGCAGGGTCGAGACCTTCAAGCAGGCCTTCTACGCGCGCGACCTGGCCGGAACCGTGGTCCTGGTGGGCGTTCCGACGCCTGACATGACGCTGGACCTGCCGCTGCTGGACGTCTTCGGCCGGGGCGGCGCGATCAAGTCCTCCTGGTACGGCGACTGCCTGCCGGAACGCGACTTCCCGATGCTCATCGAGCTGTACCAGCAGGGCAGGTTGCCGTTGGAGAAGTTCGTGACCGAGGAGATCGCCCTCGGCGACGTCGAGCAGGCATTCGACAAGATGCACCGCGGAGAAGTCCTCCGCTCCGTGGTGACCTTCTAAGAGCCCGTTGCTGGACTCGTTTCGCGTGCCGGTGCGGGTGTGCCTCGCGGTCACGCCGCTCGCACCCGGTCC
This sequence comes from Saccharopolyspora sp. NPDC049357, assembly GCF_040677225.1. Classification (NCBI taxonomy): domain Bacteria; kingdom Bacillati; phylum Actinomycetota; class Actinomycetes; order Pseudonocardiales; family Pseudonocardiaceae; genus Saccharopolyspora; species Saccharopolyspora sp. NPDC049357. Next base: position 76,851 of record NZ_JBFAQJ010000013.1, read on the forward strand.
AGAAACACCTTCTGAAACCCCGAATCCTGGTGGTGAAAATGACCTTGCGAATGGACCACGCGGTCACGTCCGGAACCTTCTCGCTGGACGGCCAGACGTTCGAAGTGGACAACAACGCCTGGGTCGTCGGCGACGACTCCGAGTGCGTGGTGCTGGACGCGCCGCACGACGTGGGCGCGATCCAGAAGCTGATCGGTGATCGGAAGGTGCGCGCCGTGCTGTGCACGCACGCTCACGACGACCACGTGCGCCGGGCGCCGGAACTGGCCGACGCGGTCGGCGCCCCGATCCACTTGCACCCGGACGACCTGGTGCTGTGGAACATGACCCACCCCGACCGCGAGCCCGACCGGCAGCTGGCCGACGGCGAGGTGATCGAGGTCGGCGGCGGTGAGCTGCACGTGCTGCACACGCCGGGCCACGCGCCAGGAGCGGTGTGCTTCTACGCGCCGGCCGAAGGCGCGGTGTTCACCGGGGACACGTTGTTCGCCGGTGGGCCGGGTGCGACCGGGCGCTCCTACTCGGACTTCGGCGTGATCACCGCTTCGATCCGGGACCGGTTGCTGCCGCTGCCGCCGGAGACCCAGGTCCATCCTGGACACGGAGAGTCGACGACCATCGGCGATGTTCGTCCGCAATTCGACGAATGGGTGGCGCGCGGCCACTGATCAGTCCTCGGTTCGACACGGAGCGTTCTACACTCCCACTTTCGACGGATGAGGTGGGGTCGAACGGCGGGCAAGATCTTGGGCCCGTCGTTCGGCGTGCCGGTGCGACGGGAGCGGCGTGCCGCGGATGCCGGAACCCCCGACTCCGGTGTTCGCGGCGCGTGGTGCCGCCGGGGCCGGACTCGGCTCCGTGAGCCCCGTTGCAGACAGGCAGGTGCGATGGATCAGGTCGTCGGCAGGCTGGTGTTGTCCCGTTCGAAGTCGGGGTTCTGGCAGTGGGCGCTGACCCATCGCGTGACGCTCGGCGACGTCGCGTTCGTGCTCGCCGCGTCGGTGCTCTACGCCTTCGACGCCGCGCTGGCCGACCACCCGCCGTGGATGCCGTGGTGGGTGCCGATGGCCATCGGCGGCCCGGCCGGTCTGCTGCTGCCGCTGCGCCGCCGGGCTCCGTGGGCGGTGCTGTTCGTGCTGGTCGCGACGGCGTCCGGGCTGAGCGCCTTCCAGCTGAGCATCGGTGCGCTGAACCTGGTCATCCAGGTCGCGCTGTACTCGGTCTGCGTGCGCAGCACGCCGTCGATGATGGTGGCCGCCGCAGGGCTGGCGATGTTCTACCCGGTCGTCGATGCGATCGCCTACGAGATGAGCCCGCTGATGGGCGCGTTGCGGGTCATCGGGGCCGTGGTGAACCTGGTGATCGTCGTCGGCCTGGCCTACGCGGTGCAGATCGGTCGCAGGCGCGCTGATCAGCTCGAACGCACGCTGGCGCTGCTGGACGAGGCTCGTGATCAGCTGGCCGCCGACGCCGCCTCGATCGAACGCGCGCGAATAGCGCGGGAGTTCCACGACATCGTCTCGCACAACCTGTCGGTGGTGGCGCTGCGCGCGGGTGTCGCGCGGGCGGTGATCGACCGCGATCCCGACCACGCCAGGCAGACGCTCCAGGAGTTGGAGAGCAGTTCGCGGGGTGCGCTGGGGGAGATGCGGGACATGCTCAGCGCGCTCCGCGAGCGCGACGTGACCGGCAAGGAAACCGTCGACTGGCAGCCCACGCCCACCTTGGACGGCCTCGACGCCCTGGTGGACTCGGTCCGCGGCGGGCAGGTGACCTGGAAGCTCGACCGGCGCGGTCCGGTCCGCGAGCTCGGGCAGGCCGTGGAGATGACGGCGTACCGCATCGCCCAGGAGGCGATGACCAACGTGCTCAAGCACGCCGGAGCCGGCCGAGCGCGGGTTCTGGTGGAGTACGCCCCCACCACGGTGCGCATCGAAGTCACCAACGAGCTCAGCGCGCTGGACGACCAGAAGCAGCGGGCTGCGCACCAACAGTCGGGTCACGGATTGATCGGCCTGCGGGAACGCGTTGCGCTGCTGGGTGGAACTTTGACAGCACATCCCGTCATGAACGGTTTTCGTCTTGAGGCCGTGTTACCGTGCCCGGAAAATTCGGACCTGGCCTGAGCCGAAATGTCAGGCCGCCAGGACCTAGGAGGCTCGGTGGGAACTGCGGAGACGACCGTCCTGGTTGCCGATGACCAAGCGATGATCCGCGCGGGGCTGGTCGCGCTGCTGTCCAACGAGCCGGGACTGCGCGTTCTGGCCGAGGCTTCCGACGGTGACTCGGCGGTGGCCGCGGTGCGCCGGAGACGTCCGGACGTGGTGCTGCTGGACGTGCGGATGCCCGGCAAGGACGGCATCGCCGCAGCTCAGGAGATCCTCGCGGAGACCGATGGCGCGACATCGGTGATCATGCTGACCGTGCACGACCTCGACGAGTACGTCTACGGCGCGCTGCGCGCCGGGGCCAGCGGATTCCTGCTCAAGGACGCCAGTCCGGAGGAGCTCGTCAAGGCCGTGCACACGGTCGCGGCGGGAGAGGCGCTGCTGGCGCCCCGGGTGACCAAGCGGCTGCTCCAGCGCTTCGCCGCGCTGGGCGTGCGCGACGCCCGCAGCGAGCTGTCCGTGCTCACCGAGCGCGAGGTGGACGTGCTGCTGGAGGTCGCGCGCGGCGGCTCCAACGCCGAGATCGCCCGCAACCTCGGCCTGGCCGAGCTGACCGTGAAATCGCACCTGTACCACGTGATGCAGAAGCTGCAGATCTCCTCGCGGACGCAGCTGGTGATCCTCGCCTACGAGACGGGCCTGGTCTGCCCGGGGCAGGACAACGCCCGCCCGCCGCGCCAGGTCACGGCCTGACGCCCTGCCGAACCCGTGCGGCGAGACGTGTCTAATGGGGTCATGCACGGCTCGGAACAGCACGAACTCAAGGTCGGACTCGTCGGCTACGGCTCAGGTGGAGCGATCTTCCACGCGCCGTTGATCGCCGCCAACCCGCGGCTGCGGCTCGACGCGGTCGTCACCTCCAACTCGGATCGGCAGGCGCAGGTGCGCGCCGACCACCCGGGCACCGAGCCGGTGGCCGGCATGGACGCGCTGTTCGCCCGCGAGCCCGACCTGGTGGTCATCACGACGCCGAACCGCACGCACGTCGAGCTCGCCAAGGCCGCGCTGGACGCCGGAGTCCCGGTGGTGGTGGACAAGCCCTTCACGCCGACCGCGCAGGAGGGACGCGAGCTCATCGAGCACGCCCGCGACCGGGGATTGCTGCTGACGGTGTTCCAGAACCGCCGCTGGGACAGCGACATCCTCACCGTGCGCAAGGTGCTGGCCGGCGGCGAGCTGGGGCGGGTGCACCGCTTCGAGTCCCGCTTCGACCGCTGGGCGCCGCAGCCGAAGCCCACCTGGCGCGACTCCGGCGGCGCCGAGGACGTCGCGGGTCTGCTCTACGACCTGGGCAGTCATCTCATCGACCAGTCGTTGCAGCTGTTCGGCCCGGTCACCTCGGTCTACGCCGAGATCGACCGCCGCAGGCCGGGCGTGCGCGCCGACGACGATTCGTTCGTCTCGTTGACCCACGCCAACGGCGTCCGCTCGCACCTGTGGATGAGCAAGCTCGCGGCGGTCTCCGGCCCGCGCCTGCGCGTGCTCGGCGACCAGGGCACGTTCACCAAGCACGGCACCGACCCGCAGGAAGCCGACCTCCGCGCGGGCAAGCGGCCCGTGGACGAGACCTGGGGCCGCGAGCCCGAGGACATCTGGGGCGAGCTCGGCAACGGCGAGACCGCGCGGAAGGTCCCGAGCGAGCCCGGCGCCTACCAGGCGTTCTACGACGAGGTCGTCGAAGCCCTCACGGTCCACGGCCCGGCCCCGGTGGACCCCGCCGACGCGGTCACGGCCCTGGACATCATCGCCGCGGCCCAGCGCTCCGCGGAGAACCAGACGGTCGAACGCCTCCTCTGACGTGCACCACCCCGGCGTTGCGCGGCCTCCGCGTGACGCCGGCGGCCGTGCCCCAGGACGGTTTTGGTCCGAACCGACCCGTGATCGAGTCCGTTTTGCCCGGTCGGTTCGGACCACAACCGCCAGTGCCCAACGTTCCCCGCCGCTCCCCTGCGCAGGTCTGACGACCTGGCGCCGTTACGCCGAGTTGCGCCTGCGCTGTGGGGCACCAGGCTGGGTGAGTGGTCGACGTTCGGGGGTCGGGGATGAGCAGTGATGCGCAGGTGTCCGAGGCGGGGTGGACGATGACCCCAGCGGTGAGCGAGCACCTGGAGCCGCAGGAGCTGGACGGGCTGCAGCTGTGGTGGCGCGCGGCCAACTTCCTGTCGGCGGGCCAGATCTACCTGATGGACAACCCGCTGCTGCGCGAACCGCTGCGCCCCGAGCACATCAAGCCGCGGCTGCTCGGGCACTGGGGGACCACGCCCGGTCTGAACTTCATCTACGCGCACCTCAACCGGGTCATCCGGATGCGCGACCTCGCCATGATGTACGTGATCGGGCCAGGTCACGGCGGTCCGGGCCTGGTGTCGGCGGCCTGGCTGGAAGGCACCTACAGCGAGATCTACCCGGACGTCGCCCAGGACAACGACGGCCTGAAGCGGCTGGTCACCCAGTTCTCGTTCCCCGGTGGGATCCCCAGCCACGTGGCGCCCGAGACGCCGGGGTCGATCCACGAGGGCGGCGAGCTCGGCTACGCGCTCTCGCACGCGTTCGGAGCGGTGTTCGACAACCCCGACCTGATCGTTCCCTGCGTCATCGGCGACGGTGAGGCCGAGACGGGTCCGCTGGCGACCAGCTGGCACTCCAACAAGTTCCTCAACCCGGCCACCGACGGCGCGGTGCTGCCGATCCTGCACCTCAACGGCTACAAGATCGCCAGCCCGGCGGTCCTGGCCCGCATCCCCGACGACGAACTGCTCGGCATGCTGCGCGGTTTCGGCTACGAGCCCTACCTCGTCGCCGGGGACGAACCGGCACCGATGCACCACCTGTTCGCCGCGACGCTGGACCGCTGCCTCGACGAGATCTCCGCGATCCAGCGCCGATCGCGGCGGGAAGGCGTCCAGCAGAGACCTCGGTGGCCGATGATCGTGCTGCGCACCCCGAAGGGCTGGACCGGGCCCGACACCGTCGACGGCAAGTACGTGGCAGGTACCTGGCGCGCGCACCAGGTGCCGATCTCCGATCCGCGGCGCAACCCCGAGCACCTGTGGCAGCTGGAGTCCTGGTTGCGCAGCTACGAGCCCGGGGAGCTGTTCGAGTCCTCGGGAGCTCCGGTGCGCAAGATCCGCGAGCACAACCCGACCGGCGATCGCCGGATGAGCGCCAGCCCGCACGCCAACGGCGGGCACCTGCTGCGCGCTCTGCGGCTGCCGGAGTTCCGCGACTACGGGGTCGAGGTGGAGCAGCCGGGCGCGAGCTCCGGTGAGGCGACCCGCGTCCTGGGCCGGTTCCTCCGGGACGTGATGCGGCTGAATGAGAACGAGCGGAACTTCCGGGTCTTCTCGCCGGACGAGAACAACTCCAACCGGCTGGCCGCGATCCTGGCGGCGACCGCGCGCACCTGGGTCGCCGAGACCCTGTCCGGCGACGACTCGCTGGCGCGCGACGGCAGGTTGATGGAGGTGCTCTCCGAGCACACCTGCCAGGGCTGGCTGGAGGGCTACCTGCTCACCGGCAGGCACGGGTTCTTCTCCTGCTACGAGGCTTTCGCGCACATCGTGGACTCGATGGTCAACCAGCACGCCAAGTGGCTGAAGGTCACCGGGCGGCTGGCCTGGCGGCAGCCGATCGCCTCGCTGAACTACCTGCTGACCTCCCACGTGTGGCGGCAGGACCACAACGGCTTCTCCCACCAGGACCCGGGGTTCATCGACCACGTGGTGAACAAGAAGGCCGAGGTGGTGCGGGTCTACCTGCCGCCGGACACCAACACGTTGTTGTCGGTGGTCGACCACTGCCTGCGCAGCCGCGACTACATCAACGTCGTGGTGGCCGGGAAGCAGCCCGCGCCGCAGTACCTGGACATGGAGGCGGCGGTGGTGCACTGCACCAAGGGGATCGGCATCTGGGACTGGGCCTCCAGCGACGTCGACGGCGATCCCGACGTGGTGATGGGCTGCGCGGGCGACGTGCCCACGATGGAGACTCTGGCCGCGGTGGACCTGTTGCTGCGCGAGTTCCCGGACCTGCGGATCCGGGTGGTCAACGTGGTGGACCTGATGCGGCTGCAGGGCGAGCGGGAGCACCCGCACGGGCTGTCCGACGCCGAGTTCGACAGCCTGTTCACCCGGGACCGCCCGGTGATCTTCAACTTCCACGGCTACCCGTGGCTGATCCACCGGCTGACCTACCGCCGGAGCAACCACGAGAACCTGCACGTGCGCGGGTACAAGGAGGAGGGCACCACGACCACGCCGTTCGACATGTGCGTGCTCAACCAGATCGACCGGTTCAACCTGGCCATCGACGTCATCGACCGGGTTCCCCGGCTCGGGCCGCGCGCCGCCTACGCGCGGGAGGCGTTGAAGACCAAGCTGATCGAGCACCGGCACTACGTGTCCACGCACGGCGAGGACATGCCGGAGATCCGGGAGTGGTCTTGGCCGGGCCGGTGAGGGTGCTGACGGTCAACGCCGGCTCCAGCAGCCTCAAGCTCGCCCTGCTCGACGGCGACGAGCTGGTCGACGACCGGCACGTGGAGCGTTGGGGCGGTGAACCGGAGCCGATCGAGGAATTCCTCGACGAGCACGGCGCCGAGGTCATCGGACACCGGGTGGTGCACGGCGGCGATCGCATCACCGAAGCCACGCTCGTCGACGACGAGGTGCAGACCTACCTGGAATCGCTCACCGACCTCGCACCGCTGCACCAGCCGCGCGCGATCGACGGGGTCCGGGTGGCGCGGCGGATCGCGCCGCGGGTGCCCTCGGTGGTGTGCGTGGACACCGCCTTCCACGCGAGACTCCCCGCCGCCGCCGCGACCTACGCGCTGCCGCGCGAGTGGAACGAGCGGTATTCCCTGCGCCGCTACGGTTTTCACGGGCTGTCGCACGCCTACGCGGTGCGGCGCGGGGCGGAGCTGACCGGTCTGGATCCCGGGCGCGGGAAGGTGCTGAGCTGCCACCTCGGGGCCGGGGCGTCGATGGCTGCGGTGCTCAACGGCCGTTGCGTGGACACCACGATGGGCTTCACCCCGGAGGAGGGGCTGGTGATGAACACCAGGAGCGGCAGCGTCGATCCCGGTCTCATCGGCTGGCTCATCGAATCCCGGGGTCTCGCGCCGAAAGAGGTCTTCGAGACCCTGGCGCGGAGGTCCGGAGTCGCGGGGCTGGCGGGCGGGAGCGGCGACCTCCGCGACGTGCTGGACGCCCGGGAGAACGGGGACCACGACGCCGCAACGGCTTTCGACGTCTACCGGCACAGCCTGGTGCGGCACGCCGGAGCGATGCTGGCGGTGCTCGGCGGGCTGGACCTCCTGGTGTTCACCGGCGGGATCGGCGAGCACCAGCCGCCGGTGCGCGCGGCGGTGGGCTCGGCGCTGGTCTTCGCCGGGGCGGCCATCGATCCGGCGCACAACATCCACGCGACGGAGGGCGAGATCAGCGCGGCCGGTGCCGCGGCCCGCAGCGTCGTGGTGCGCGCGCGGGAGGACTTGGAGATCGCGCGGCAATCGCGCGTCGCCGTGGCGGTGCACGAGTGAAAACGATCTTCACCCGTCCGTGTCTAATTAATCCGAAAGAACATCCTCCGGTTATCGGCACGCTGTGCTGGGTCCGGTGTTTGCGCTGGAAATGCTTCTCGATTCGGCACTCTCGCGTGATTGGTGGAAACAGGCCGTTACACGTCACGGTGTGTTTTCGCGTTGACAGGGCCAAAGGGGCGACTTACGGTCTGCCCAACCGCATCACTCGAATGGGCGATGTATCAGGGAGGTCTGGGGCCGATGAGCAGGACCGAAATTTCTCGACGGCACATGCTCCGCGCCGGTGGAGCGGCGGCACTCGCGGTGCCGATCGCCGGTTTCCTCGGCGGGTGCAGCTTCACCCAGCCAGGCACAGGGCAACCGACCGGATCCACCTTGGACCGACTCAAGCAGCAGGGGTATGCGCGAATCGCGATCGCCAACGAGCCGCCCTACACCCAGATCAACCCCGACGGCAGCGTCACCGGAGCCGAGCCCGACGTGGTCGCCGCGGTCCTCAAGAGAATGGGCGTGCCTCGGATCGAAGGCATCGTCACCCCCTACGAATCGATGATCCCGGGGCTCAACGCGAGCCGGTGGGACATCATCGCCGCCGGACTGTTCATGAAGCAGTCGCGGTGCGGCCAGATCCGCTACTCCGAACCGGAAATCGTGTCCACCGAATCGTTCGCGGTGCCCGCGGGAAATCCGAAGAAGCTCACCGGAATCGCGGCCGTGAAAGCCGATCCCGCGCTGAAGATCGCGGTCCTGCCGGGCGGCTTCGAAGACGGTGCGCTCAAGACCGCCGGGGTCCCGGCCTCGCAGGTCGTCAACATTCCCGACGGCCGCAGCGGAATCGAAGCCGTGCAGGCGGGCCGAGCCGACGCGTTCTTCCTGCCGACCCTGTCGCTCAACGCGCTCAAGACCGAGGGCATCGAGATCACCGGTGCCATCACCGACGTGCAGCAGACCGGCTCGGGCGCCGGTTTCCGCCAGGCCGACGCCGACCTGGTCGCCGCCTACGACGAGCAGCTCAAGGCGCTCAAGGCCACGCCCGAGTTCGACCAGATCCTCGGCAAATGGGGCTTCTCCGGGGAGGCCGCGAGATCCGTGACCCGCGAACAGCTCTGCGCCGTCCCGGGCTGAGCCGCGAATGTCGCAGATCCTGCCCTACTTCCCGCTGCTCGGCGAAGGTCTGCTGATCACCATCGCGCTCACCATCGCCGGCATGGTGCTCGCGGTGGTGGTCGCCTTCGCCGCCGGGATCGCCCGGATGTCGCCCCGCCGCTGGCTGAGCTGGCCGGCGTCGGTGTTCATCGAGGTCTTCCGCGGGACGTCGATGCTGGTGCAGCTGTTCTGGCTGTTCTTCGCACTGCCGTTCTTCGGGATCCAGCTGCTCCCGTTCGCCGCGGCGATCCTCGCGCTCGGCCTCAACGAAGGCGCCTACGGCGCGGAGATCGTGCGCGGCGCGATCACCGCCCTGCCGCGCGGTCAGCGGGAAGGCGCCGTCGCGCTGAGCCTGAGCCCCTACCAGCGGATGCGGTTCGTCATCCTGCCGCAGGCGGTTCCGGCGATGATCCCGCCCTTCGGCAACGTGATGGTCGACCTGCTCAAGAACACCTCCCTGGTGTCGCTGGTGACCGTGGCCGACCTGACCTTCACCGCCCAGATGGTCCGCAACACCACCGGCGCCACGGCGGCGGTCTTCGGAACGATCCTGGTGCTCTACTTCGTCGTCGCCTACGTCCTCTCGCTCGGCTCCTCGTGGCTGGAGCGGCGCGTCGACCCGACCCGGCCGGCGCAGGCGCAGAGCTTCTGGCAGCGCGTCCTGCCTGATCGGCGGGTGACGTCGTGATCTGGGACTGGTCGTTCGCCGCGCAGATCGTGCCCTTCCTGCTGCAAGGGCTGTGGGTCACCGTGCAGATCACGCTCGTCGGCATGGCGATCGCGCTGATCGTCGGGCTGTTCGTGGCCGTGGTGCGCTACTCCGAGGTGCCGGTGATCAGCAAGCTGTTCACCTTCTACGTGCTGTTCGTCCGGGGCACGCCGCTGCTGGTGCAGGCGTACTTCGCGTTCTTCGTGCTTCCCGGCATCGGGGTGCAGTTCTCGCCGATGATCACCGGCATCGTCGTCATCGGCCTCAACTACAGCGCCTACACCGCTGAGGTGTACCGCGCGGGGATCCAGAGCGTCGCCGTCGGGCAGTGGGAGGCGTGCACCGCGCTGAGCCTGTCGAACTGGCAGCGCTGGCGGTTCGTGGTGCTGCCGCAGGCGATCCGCGACGTCATCCCGGCGCTGGGCAACTACCTGGTGCAGATGTTCAAGGATTCCGCGATCCTGCACGCCATCACGGTGTTCGAACTGCTCGGCCACGCGACGGCCATCGGCTCCAGCAGCTACCGCTACCTGGAACCGATGACCATCGCCGCCCTGCTGTTCCTGGCGGTCAGCCTGCCCGCGGCGAGGCTGATCAAACGATTGGAGCTGCGTCTTGCCCACCCCAGATGAGGCGATGATCTCCTTCTCCGGCGTGGGGAAGTCCTTCGGGGACAACCACGTGCTGCGCGAACTCGACCTGACGGTGGCGCCGGGTGAGAAGGTGTCCATCATCGGACCGAGCGGCTCCGGCAAGACCACCATCCTGCGGCTGCTGATGACCTTGGAGAACCCCGACACCGGGTTGATCGAGGTCGACGGGCAGCCGCTGTGGGACTGCCGCGAGGGCGCCCGGCTCGACGCGAAGAAGCAGGCCGAGGTGCGGCGCACGATCGGTATGGTGTTCCAGCACTTCAACCTGTTCCCGCACATGACCGTGCTGGACAACGTGACGCTCTCGCCGGTTCAGGTGCTGGGCATGAGCCGCGACGAGGCCGGGCAGCGCGCCGTCGAACTGCTGCAGCTGGTGGGGCTCGAGAAGCACATGTCGCACAAGCCGGGGCAGCTCTCCGGCGGTCAGCAGCAGCGCGTCGCGATCGCCCGAGCCCTGGCGATGCGTCCCAAGGTGATGCTGTTCGACGAGGTCACCTCGGCGCTGGACCCGGAGCTCATCGGCGAGGTGCTGGCCGTCATCCGCGACCTCGCGCACACCACGGCCATGACGATGCTGCTGGTCACCCACGAGATGCGCTTCGCGGAGGAGATCTCCGACCGCGTCCTGATGTTCGACTCGGGCGCGGTGGTCGAATCCGGGCCCCCGTCCCAGATCCTCCAGAACCCCCAGCACGAACGAACCCAGCGCTTCCTCAAGGCCGTCCTCGAACGCAAATAACCCCTCCACACCCCGCCCCAAGACAACCGGCTTTCAGTGGAACTCGGGACCCGATTTCAGTGGAACTCGGGACCCCGGTTTCAGTGGAACTCGGGACCTCGGTTTCAGTGGAAGTGCGGACCTCGGTTTCAGTGGAACTTGGGACCTCGGTTTCAGTGGAAGTCCGGACCTCGGTTTCAGTGGAACTTGGGACCTCGATTTCAGTGGAAATCGGGGACCTGACTTCCACTGAAATCCGGAAGATCACTCGCACGGAGTAGTTCGTCGGTGGGGCTGCGGAGGCGAACCTAGCCTGGGGCGATGGCCTCGTTTCGGCAGGTGGCGAAGCGCCTCGTGCTCGGACCTCCGGTGCGCAGCGACCGGATGGGCCAGACCCTGCTGCCCAAGCGGCTCGCCCTGCCGGTCTTCGCGAGCGACCCGCTGTCCTCGGTCACCTACGCCACCCAGGAGATCCTGCTGATCCTGTCCCTGGGCGGGTTGGCGGTGCTGCACCTGGCGCCGTGGGTGGGGCTGGGCGTCGTGCTGCTGCTGGCGGTCGTGGTCGCCTCCTACCGGCAGGTGGTGCACGCCTATCCCAGCGGCGGCGGGTCCTACGAGGTCGCGGCCCGCAACCTCAGCCGGAACTCGAGCCTCGTGGTGGCCGCCGCGCTCATGGTGGACTACGTGATGACGGTGGCCGTCTCGGTCGCCGCGGGCGTGGACAACCTGGTGTCGGCGGTCCCCGCGCTCTACCCGTCGCGGGTGTGGGTGGCGGTGGGCGGCGTCGTGCTGCTGGTCGCGGTGAACCTGCGCGGCGCGCGCGAGTCGGGACGCGCGTTCTCCGTCCCCACCTACCTGTTCGTCGTGTCGATGGGGCTGACGGTGGTGGTCGGGCTCGTGCAGGCGGCGGTCGGACATCCGCCGGTGGCCGAGAGCGCGGGTTGGGGCATCCGGCCCGAGCAGACCGACCTGACCGGGATCGCGCTGGTGTTCCTGCTGCTGCGCGCGTTCGCCTCGGGGTGCACCGCGCTGGCCGGCGTCGAGGCGATCTCCAACGGTGTGCCCGCATTCCGCCGACCCAAGGAGCGCAACGCCGGGCGCACCATGCTGATCATGGGCGGGCTGGCGATCGGGCTGTTCAGCGGTGTCACCGCGCTCGCCGCGGTGGCGGGGGTGAGGGTGGCGGAGAACCCGTGCGACCTGATCGGGTTCCCCGGTGACTGCCGCAGCAGCGGTCAGCGAACCGTGATCGCGCAGCTGGCCGCCGCGGTGTTCGGCGACGGCAGCGTGATGTTCTACGTGGTGCAGGCCGGGGCCGCGCTGATCCTGGTGCTGGCGGCCAACACCGCGTTCAACGGCTTCCCGATGCTCGGCTCGCTGCTCGCGCAGCGCCGCTACCTGCCGCGACAGCTGCACACTCGCGGCGATCGGCTGGCGCACTCCAACGGCGTCATCGTGCTGGGCGTCGTCTCGGCGGTGTTGATCGCCGCCTTCGGCGGTTCGGTGACGGCGCTGATCCAGCTCTACATCGTCGGTGTGTTCGCCTCCTTCACGCTGTGCCAGCTGGGCATGGTGCGGCACTGGAACCACGAGCTGCGGCGAGGGGAGGGGGACCGGGGGAGGATTCACCGGGCGCGGCTGATCAACGCGGTCGGCGCGGTGCTCACGGCCACCGTGCTGTGCGTCGTGCTGGCCACCAAGTTCACCCACGGCGCCTACCTCGTGGTGCTGGCGATCCCGCTGCTGTTCCTGCTGATGCGCGGAATCCACCGGCACTACCGGCAGGTTCGTCGCGAGCTGGAACCGGAGTCCGGTGAGCTGCCCTCGCCGAGCCGGGTGCACGCCGTCGTCCTGGTGTCGGCGGTTCACAAACCGACGTTGCGGGCGCTGGCCTTCGCCCGCGCCACCCGGCCGGACACGCTCACCGCGCTGACCGTCGAGGTCGACGAGGCCGACACGCACCTGCTGCGCAGCGAGTGGGAACGCCTCGGCGTCGACTTCCCGCTGGAGGTCGTGGAGTCGCCGTACCGGGAGATCACCCGACCGATCGTGCACCGCATCAAGGAGCTCCGCCGTTCCGGACCGCGCGACCTGGTGTGCGTCTACATCCCCGATTACGTCGTCGGCCACTGGTGGGAGGGCCTGCTGCACAACCAGAGCGCACTGCGGCTGACCTGGCGGCTGCGCTTCGAGCCCGGCGTGGCCGTCGTCAGCGTCCCCTGGCAACTCGACTCCAGCCACCTCCGCGACGTCGACCGCGAACACCACCCCCCGGGCCACGTCCGACGAGGCCTCAGCTGATGCGGTGCTCGATGGTCCGGCAGCGGTTGACCAGTCTGCCGACGCGCTCGACGTCGACCTCGACCACGTCGCCGTCGCGCAGCAGCAGCGGTGGCTGACGGAAGATGCCCACACCGCTGGGGGTTCCGGTGGCGATGACGTCGCCGGGATGCAGCGTCATCGCTCGCGAGCAGTAGGCGATGACCTCGGCGACGGAGTGGTGCATCACGGCGGTGTTGGCCTGCTGGACGACCTGCCCGTTGAGCAGGCAGCGGATCTCCAGCCGCTGCGGATCGCCCACTTCATCGGGCGTGACCAGCGCGGGCCCCATCGGGCAGAAGGTGTCCAGCGACTTGCCGCGAGACCACTGGAGGTCGGCGAACTGCAGGTCGCGGGCGCTGATGTCGTTGAGGCACGTGTACCCCAGCACGTGGTCCAGCGCGCGGTCGGCGCTGACGTGGCGAGCCGTGCTGCCGATGACCACGGCCAGCTCGGCCTCGTAGTCCACCTGGGTCGTGTAGGTCGGGTCCCAGACGATGTCGTCGTGGTGCCCGACGATCGAGGTGGTGGTCTTCAGGAACAGCGCGGGAGCCTCCGGCGCGGACTGGCCCTCCTCCTCGGCGTGCTCCCGGTAGTTGCGACCGACGCACAGCACGTTGGTGGGGCGGGGGAGCGGTGCCAGCAGGTCGATCTCGTCGATCGGCTTGCCACCGGCCGGTTCCGCCGCCCGCAGGACGGCGAGGCCGCGTTCCGGAGCGTCGAGCAGCTCACGCATGGTCGCCGGTGCCTGGGCATCGCAGTCGCGGGCCGCGACCACGTGCCCGTCGACGAGCAGGCCCAGCGCTTCGGTTCCGCTGTCCAGGTAGCTGACCAGGTGCACGGTGAACTTCCTTCTCTCGTGGTCGTGAAGCGGGTTTTCAGACCGCGGTCATGCCGCCGTCCATGACGAACGCGCTGCCGTTGGCGAAGCGAGCACCGGCGAGGAAGGCGATCCCGTTCGCGATCTCCTCAGGCGTGCCCATCCGCCCGTCGAGCTGGCGCTCCTCCATCTGCCGACGCGCGGCCTCCGAGTCGGGGGCGTCGGAGAGGATCTTGTCGATCCACTCGCTGGCAACCGTGCCGGGACATATGGCGTTGGCGCGGATGCCCAGGTGCGCGTAGTCCGCCGCGATCGACCGGGTCAGCCCGATCACGCCCGCTTTGGATGCGCAGTAGGCGGCGCGGTTGCGGACGCCGACCAGCCCGGAGACCGATGCCACGTTGACGATCACGCCCGCTCCGGCCTCGACCATCGACGGCAGCACCGCCCGGCAGGTGTGGAACAGAGCCGTCAGGTTGACGCCGAGCACGCGGTCCCAGTCGTCCGGATCCGTTTCGGTGACCGAGGCGGCCACGCCGATGCCCGCCACGTTCGCGAGCAGCGCCGGCGGAGCGGACCAGCGCTGCCGCGATTCCTCCAGCGCTGCTGCGAACGTCTCCGCGTCACGCACGTCGCAGGCCGCGGCGATCGACTCGCCACCCCGATCGCGCACCGCCCGCGCCGCTCGCTGCGCGCCTTCCGCGTCGATGTCGATGGCCAGCACGCGGAACCCGTCCGCGGCCAGGGCCCGCGCCGTTGCGTACCCGATGCCGGAACCGGCTCCGGTGACGACGGCGATCTCAGACGACATGGTCTTCCCCTCCTGTGTGTCGGTCATGCGGTGGTGGGCTGCGGGCGGCGGACCACCGCCAGTGCGAGCGCACCCACCAGGGCCAGGCCGCCGGCGAGGCCGAAGGCCGCGGGCCAGGAGTCGAGCCGGTCGACGAGGAATCCGGTGGCGGCCGGGGCGACGATCGCCGCGAGGTTCGCGCAGAAGTGCACGAATCCGGTTACCGCGCCGAGACGGGCCGGGTGGACGCAGTCCTCGACCAGGGCGAAGAACTGGGCGTTGCTCAGGTAGAGCAGCAGCAGGGCCGCGGCCAGCAGCGCAACGGCCGAGAAGGTGCCGCCTACCGCGGCGACCGGCAGGCACAGCAGGGCACCGGCGCCGAGGCACACCACCGCCGACCACCGCCGCACCGCGAACGGCGCCTGCGTGCGGCGCGCGATGCGGTCGGACATGATGCCGCCGAGCGCGGTCCCGATCGCACCCGCGATCCAGGGCAGCGCACCGGCCCACGCCAGGTTCTCCAGGTCGATGCCGTGCTCCTCGGTGAGGAAGACCGGGTACCAGGACAGGAACATGAACAGCACCCAGCTGAACCCGAAGAAGGCGAAGGCGTTGGCGAGCACGGCGGGTTGGCGCAGGTAGTGGCGCACCGGCGGCGCCTCGTCGGTCTCCGGGGGACGGGCGAGCACACCGGAAGTGATGTGCCGGATCTCGGTGTCGGTGATCAGCGGGTGCTGTTCCGGCCGGTCGCGCAGCACCGCGTACCAGGCGGCCGCGACGAGCACGCCGACGCCGCCGAGCACCAGGAAGGGCATCTGCCAGGTGTGGCCCGACCACACCAGCAGCGCCGTCACGACCGGAGTCCCGATGGCCGCGCCGAGCGGGTTGGCGGCGAAGGACAGGCCCACCGCCGTCGCGTATTCCCGCTTGGGGAACCAGTTGGCCATGGTTCGCGCGGTCACCGCACCTTGGGGACCTTCGCCGAGGCCGAACATGAGGCGCTGCACGACGAACGTGAGGACGTTGAAGCAGACGGCGGTCGCAGCCGTCCACAGCGACCACCAGATGACCGCGCCCGCCATCACCCGCCGCGGCCCGTACCGATCGGACAGCGCACCTCCCAGGAAGCACGCCGGCGCGTAGGTGAGCGCGAAGGCACTCATGATCAGGCCCATCGTGGTCTGGCTGAACCCGAATTCGACCATGATCAGCGGCGCGGCCACGCCTAGGGCGGCGCGGTCGCCGTAGTTGAGCACCAGCACGCCGATGTTCGTGCTGAGCACGGCCCAGCGCATTCCCGGCAGGCCGCGCCGCGCGGTCGTCTCCGCGCGCTCGGTCGGTCTTGGTCTGGTCATGGCGGTCTCCTGGGCGTCAGGCGCGGAGGGATTCGAGGCGGTCGAAGTCGAGCGCGACGCCGTGGCCTGGTAGTTCGGGGGCCACGGCGTGGCCGTCCTCGACGAGCAGCGGTCGGGCCAGGTAGGCGTCCAGGCCGAAGCCGTGGGCTTCCATGTAGGTGCGGTTGGCGGCGGCGGCGAGCGCGTGCACCGTGAGGTCGTGCACGCCGTGCGAGGTGACCGGCAGGTGGTGGGCCTCGGCAAGGGCGCAGATCTTGCGGAACACCGTGTAGCCGCCGCAGTTGCTGACGTCGGGTTCCGGGAACGAGACCGCGGACTCCGACATCGCCCGGTGGAACTCGTCCAGGGTGTGCAGGTTCTCGCCGGTGGCGACCGGAACCCCGCCCTCGTGGAGCACTCTCGCGTGTCCGGCGAAGTCTTCCGGAACCGTGGGTTCCTCGAGCCAGAACAGGTCCGAGCCGGACAGCGCGCGGGCGGCGCGCACGGCCTGGTCGGCGGTCCACTTCATGTTGGCGTCGGCCATGAGCGGGAACGTCGAGCCCAGGTGGTCGCGCATCGCGGCGACCCGCTCCACGTCCTCGGCCAGGTCCGCTCGTCCGACCTTCATCTTGATGGCGCGAAAGCCGTTGTCCTGGAACCGGTCCGCCTGCGCGAGCAGGTCCGGCAGCGGCAACTCCAGGTCGATTCCGCCCGCGTAGACCGGAACTCGCGGGTCGTAACCGCCGAACAGCCGCCACAGCGGAAGTCCGGACCGCCGTCCCTTGAGGTCCCACAGCGCGATGTCCACCGCGGAGATCGCCGAGGTGACGTGACCACCGCGGCCGCCGTAGTGCAGCAGCCACCACATGTCCTGCCAGCGGCGTTCGATCTCGTCGGCCTCGCGCCCGACGAGCAGGTCGGCGAAGTAGTGCTGCACCATCGCGTGCACAGCTGCGCCGCCCGCGTGCACCGTGTAGGTGTAGCCGAGCCCTTCCGCGCCGTCGGCGTCGCGCACCCGCACCGTGATGAGCTCGAAGTCCACCATCTCGCCGTGGGTGCTGTCGGTGAGCGCCGAGGCGAGCGGAACCCGGTACAGGTCCGCTCGCACGGAATCGATCGTGGCCATTGCGACCCCTTCCCGCCAGATCGCGGAAACACCTTGAGAAAACCGGTTTTCTCGATTTCGAGACAGGTAACAGCGTTCAGCCGGGCGGCGTCAACCGCCGCGGAGCGCTGCATCGCTTCAGAAAACCGGTTTTCTTCGTGCGACAATGGCGTCCCGAGGTGAGCGGAGGTGTGGGTGGACCAGCGAACTCCCGAGGCCGCGCGCGGGCGCGTGCGCCTCAGCGACGTCGCGGAACTGGCCGGGGTGACCAAGTCGGTGGCCTCGCGCGTGCTCAACGACGATCCGACCTTGTCGGCGCGGGCCGAGACCCGCCGCCGGGTGGTGGCGGCCGCCGAGCGGCTGGGCTACCGCCCGCACGCGGGAGCCGTGGCTCTCTCGCAGGCGAGGGCGAAGGCGGTCGCGCTGCTGATCCCCGACCTCACGAACCCGGTGTACTCCCGGGTCATCCGCGGCGCCTACCGGCGAGCCCGGCAGCTCGGCTACGTGGTGCTGCTGGCCGAGGACACGCCGGAGACCGAGGCCGACGAGGCCTTCACCGACCTCGTCGGATCGGGCCGGGTGGACGGGCTGCTCATCGCCTCGGCGCGTCCGGGGCATCGGCTGCTGGGAACCGCCGAACTCGCGCGCGTGCCGCACGTGTTCGTCAACCGCGCGGTCGACGGCTCCGGGCGCAACGTCACCGTCGACGTCGGCTCGGCGAGCACGGCCGCCGCGCGCCACCTCGCAGGGCTGGGGCATCGCCGGATCGGCCACGTGGCGGGGCCCGTCGAGACCTCGTCGGGTCGTGACCGCGAGACGGCGTTCCTCGCCGCGGCGCGCGAGCTCGGCGTACCAGAGCCGGCGGTGGCGCGCGCCGAGTTCAGCGAGGCGGGCGGTGCCGAGGCGACGCGTCTGCTGCTGCGCGAACCGGGGCCGCTCACCGCGCTCTACGCCAGCACGTTGCCCCAGGCCGTGGGCGTGCTGCACGCGATCCGCGAGCAGGGGCGTCGGGTTCCCGACGACGTATCCGTGATCACCTATGACGACCTGCCTTTCGCCGAGTACCAGGACCCGCCGCTGACCACGATCGCCATGCCGCTGCAGGAGCTCGGCGCCGGCGCGGTGGACGCGCTGCTGGCGCAGCTCGCGGGCGAGGCGCCGCACGACGTGGTGGTGCCGGGCGAGCCGGAGGTCGTGGAGCGGGGGTCGACCGGCCCGCCGCGCTAGGCGTTGTTGAAGAACGCGGCCACCGGCACCGCCAAGCAGCCCGATTCCCCAACGACTCCTAGGTGCTCTCCCGCACGACCAGGCGGTGGGTGGTCGAGAACAGCTGGGGCGAGTCGTCCAGATCGCCGCGGAGCCTGCCCATCAGGCGGGTGACGGCGAGTTCGGCGATCTGCTCCTTGTCCGGGGCGATCGTGGTCAGCCGCGGGGTGCTGAACCGTCCCTCCTCGACGTCGTCGAACCCCACCACCGCCACGTCATCGGGCACGGCGAGCCCGTGGTCGTGCAGGCAGCGGATCGCGCCCAGCGCCAGCGTGTCGTTGAAGGCGAAGATCGCGTCGAACGGCGTGCCCGAGTCCAGCAGTCGTTGGGTGGCTCGCATGCCGTCGATGCGCTGGAACAGGCCGGCGGGCAGGACGAGGTCGTCGTCGACTTCCAGGCCTGCTTCGGCCAGGGCCTCGACGTAGCCGCGCTGCCGAAGTCCGGCCGGGCCCGCGTAGAACTCGTCCTCGCCGATCATGGCGATCCGCTCGCGTCCCCGGGACAGCAGGTGGCGGACGGCATCGCGACCGGCGGCGATGTTGTCCACCGCGATGTGGTCGACCTGCACGTCGTAGAAGCGCTCACCGAGCAGCACCGTCGGGCGCCTCGCGGCGCAGTCGAGCAGCTCCTCCGGTTGCAGCGACAGCGGGCTCAGGATCAGGCCGTCGATCAGGTGCGCCCGGAACCCCGTGGCCACCAACCTCTCCTTGTCCTCGTCGCCGCCGGTCTGGTCGAGCAGGACGGTGTAGTCGAACCTCTCGGCGACCCGGTGCACCGCGGCCGCGAGCTCGGCGAAGTAGGGCAGTTCGATGTCGGGTATCGCCAGTGCGATGACACCGGTACGTCCCTGTTTGAGCAGGCGTGCGGCCGGGTTCGGCCGGTAGCCGAGCTCGGCGATGGCCTCCTCGACCCGTCGGCGGGTGCGGGCGGAGATGTGCGGACGGTCGTTGAGCACGTTGGAGACGGTCTTGGTCGACACGCCGGCCAGGCCCGCGACGTCCTTGAGGCTCAGGCCCGCCGTGCGCCGGGGGCCGGCGGCGTCGGGTGGCGGCGTGGCGGGGTCGGGCACGGGTGGGGCTCCTGTCTGCGCGTGGGTTTCGGTGCCAGCGTACGACGCATTTCGGTAATCGATGGAAAATTCTTGGCCCGCGAGTCTTGCGCGAGCCCCTTTTTCCATCGTTTACTGCCATGCCAACGGGACCCGTCACGGGCCCGGCGCAACCACCCGGTCGCTCGGAGCGACCGCACGGCACGACCTTTCAGGCGGCACGCCCGCCGGGTCACGCACGTCTCCTACGTCTGTTCGACTCCGCTCGCGGTCATCGAAGGAGAAATCCATGCAGCTGCAGGACAAGGTCGTCATCATCACGGGAGCCGCATCCGGGATGGGCCGGGCCATGGCGCTCGGCTACGGCGCGGAAGGTGCCCACGTCATCGTCGCCGACCTCAACGCGGAGGGAGCGGCGGCCGTCGTCGAGGAGATCGAGTCGGCCGGCGGCTCGGCGCAGAGCACGCACCTCGACGTCGCCGACCCCGCATCGAGCAAGGCGGTCGTGGACCAGGCGGTCGCCCAGCACGGCCGACTGGACGTCCTGGTCAACAACGCGGGTGTTGGCCTGATCAAACCGGTGTGGGACACCACCCCGCAGGAGTGGGACCGGATCTTCTCGGTCAACGTCAACGGCCTGTTCTTCGCCAGCCAAGCCGCGCTCGAACCGATGCGCGAGCAGCGCAGCGGCAAGATCGTCAACCTGGCCAGCATCGCCGGGCGCCGCGGTGAAGCCCTCGTCGCCGCCTACTGCGCCTCCAAGGCGGCGGTCATCTCGATCACGCAGTCGGTGGCGCTGGCCGCGGCTCCCCACGGCGTCAACGTCAACGCGATGTCGCCCGGCGTGGTGGACACGCCGTACTGGAAGGAGGTGGACCGCCAGTTCGGCGCGCTGCTGGGCAAGGAACCCGGCCGCCACTTCCAGGACGTCGCGGAGACGATCCCGCTGGGACGTGCGGAGACGCCGGAGGACGTCGTACCGCTCGCGGTCTTCCTCGCAGGCCCGGGATCGGACTACATCACCGGCCAGACCTTCAACGTCGACGGCGGCATCGTCACGTCCTGAACCCGAGCAGCGAGAGGTGCGCCATGAACTTCCCACTCCTGCCCGGAAAGCCCGCGATCTTCGTCGCAGGGCAGTGGATTTCCGCTTCCGGGACCCGACCCGTGCTCAACCCCGCGACCGCCGAAGTCGTCACCGAGGTCGCCGAAGCCGGCCCGGAGGAGGGCGAGGACGCCCTGCTGGCCGCGCACCGCGCCCAGCGGAGCTGGGCACGCCGCAGCAGCGTCGAGCGCGGTGAGGTGCTGCGCGCGGTGGCCGACGCGATCCGCGAGAACCAGGAGGAGCTCGCGCGCATCGTGGTCACCGAGCAGGGCAAGACCATCGGTGAAGCGCGCGGCGAGATCGGTGGCGCCGCAACCTGGTTCGACTACTACGCCAGCTACGACCGCCGATCTTCCGGCACCGTGCTGCCCTCCGAACGGCCGAACGAACAGCTGCTGATCCGCGATGAGCCCTGCGGTGTGGTCACCGCGATCATCCCGTGGAACTTCCCCGCCGCGCTGTTCGCGCGCAAGGTCGCTCCAGCGATCATGGCCGGGAACGCGGTGGTCCTCAAACCGCACGAGGACACCCCGCTCTCGGCGCTGGCGTTGGCCGGGATCTGCGCCGGAGCGGGTGTTCCGGACGGCGTGGTCAACGTGATCACCGGTTCCGGACCCACGCTCGGCGACGCGCTGGTGCGCAGCCCGCGCAGCGATCTCGTCACCGTGACCGGCTCGACGCGGGCCGGCAAGGAGATCCTCGCCGCCGCAGCGGCGACCGTCACTCCCGTCTCGCTCGAACTGGGCGGCAAAGCGCCGTTCATCGTCCTCGACGACGCCGACCTCGACCGAGCGGTGGCCGATGCGGCGGCCGCCCGGCTGTGGAACTGCGGTCAGGTCTGCACCTGCAACGAGCGCACCTACGTGCACCGCGAGATCTACGACGAGTTCGTCTCCCGGCTCGTCGAGGAGATGAGCAGCGTGGTTCCGGCCGATCCGATGGCCGAAACCAGCCGCCTGGGGCCGAAGGTCAGCGAAGCCGAGTGGCACAAGGTGCGCGACTACCTGGACCGAGCGGTGGCCGCGGGAGGCGAGGTCGCCTGCGGCGGAGGACGTCCCGGCGGCGCGGAGTTCGAGCCGGGCTACTGGTTCGAACCCACCGTGGTGACCGGGCTCGGCAACGACTCCGAGATCGTGCGCGACGAGGTCTTCGGCCCGGTGCTGCCGGTGATCCCCGTCGACGACTACGAGCAGGCCGTCGACCTGGCCAACGACACCGACTACGGGTTGACCGCCTACGTCTACACCGGCGCCCTGAGCACCGCGATGCGCGCCGTCGACGACCTCTCCTTCGGCGAGGTCTACGTCAACAGGGTCGGTCCCGAGCAGCTCCACGCCTTCCACGGCGGCTGGAACCTCTCCGGCATGGGAGGCGACGACGGCGAGCACGGGTACCGGCGCTACCTCCGGCACAAGACCGTCTACCTCGGCCACGACTGAGAACCGCCGCCGCTCGACGGCACCAGCCCCGCGCCGCAGGCGCGCTGGCTCCAACGCCGCAGCCAGAAGGGACTTCACCTCGTCATGCCACCGACCGAGTCAAGACCCGTCCCCACCTGGAACCCGATCATCTACGTCATCGCCGCCATCTCCGCTCTGGGCGGCCTGCTGTTCGGCTACGACACCGGCATCATCTCCAGCGCGCTGCTGCTGATCAGCGATGAGTTCGCGCTCAGCGCCCAGATGAAGGAACTCGTCACCAGCATGATCCTCGTCGGCGCCATCGTCGGCGCGCTGCTGACCGGTGGCCTGGCCGACCGGATCGGCCGCCGGCGGGTGCTGTTCGCCGTGGCGGCCGTGTTCGCCCTCGGCGCGGTCGCGGCCGCCTTCGCACCGGACGTCCCGTCGCTGATCCTGGCGCGCTTCGTGCTCGGCCTGTCGGTCGGCGGCGCGTCAGGGATGGTGCCCGTCTACATCGCCGAGCTGGCACCGGCCCGGATCCGCGGCGGGCTCATGGTCTTCTTCCAGCTGATGGTCGCCGTCGGCCAGCTCATCTCCTACGTGGTCGGCTACGGGCTGGCCGACCACGGCGGCTGGCGCTGGATGTTCGCCCTGGCCGCCCTGCCGGCCGTCGTGCTCTACCTCGGGATGCTCTTCCTGCCGGAAAGCCCGCGCTGGTTGATCAAGCGCGGTCGGCTCGACGACGCGCGCGCGGTGCTCCGGCGCGTGCGCGGCGAGCAGGCGGACATCGAGGCTGAGCTCGCCGAGATCCAGGAGGTCGAAGGCCGGGAGGGCGGTGGAGGCTGGCGGGAACTGCGGCGCCCGTGGGTGCGCCCGGCGCTGCTCGTGGGTCTGGGCATCGCGATGTTCTCGCAGCTCACCGGGATCAACGCGATGGTGTACTACGCGCCGACGATGCTGTCCGAAGCCGGCTTCGGCGATTCCTCGGCCATGCTGACCGGCATCGGTGTGGGCATCGCCCTGGTCGTCTCGGCCGGGCTGGGAACCCTGCTGGTCGACCGGATCGGCCGCCGGAAGATCTTGCTGTGGCTGCTGCCCGGCTCGGCGGCGAGCATGGCGTTGCTGGCCCTCGCGTTCGTGCCGGCGCAGCTGTCCCCCTCGGCGCAGTGGTTGGTCGTGGTGGGACTCATCGCCTACATCGCCTTCAACGGCGGCAGCATCCAGGTCGTCGTGTGGCTCATCGGTCCCGAGGTGTTCCCGCTGAGCGTGCGCGGGCTGGCGATGAGCCTGGCCTCGGTCGCGGTGTGGGCGTTCGACCTGCTCATCGCGCTGACCGCGCTGAGCATGATCGAGGCGATCGGCCGAACCGGCCTGTTCGCCACCTACGCGGTGATGAACGTCCTGTGCTGGGTGTTCGTCTACCGCCTGGTGCCGGAGACCAAGGGCCGCGGTTTGGAGGAGATCGAACGAGCCCTGCAGAGCCCGGGACGCTTCCGCGACAACCTGGAATCCCTCGGAACGCCGTCGGTCACCCGGTGAGCGACGCGAGGAGGCGGTAGGAGTCGAGGCGGTCGTCGGGGGAGTGGGCGGTGGTGGTCACCAGCAGCTCGTCGGCGGCCGTCTCGGCGACGAGCTCCTTCACGGCGACCGCGACCTCGTCCGGCGTGCCGTAGGTGTGGCCCTGCATGGCCCGGGTGAAGTGGGTGCGTTCCCGGTCGGTCATGTCGCGGGCGAGGACGCGGTCCGGGTCGTCCAGCGGCGGGAACTCGCCCCTGGTGCGCGACCAGGCGTTGGCCCAGGCTTCGGGGACGAGCAGGCGGCGGGCGGCCTCGGTGGTGTCGGCGACCGCGATGGAGCGGGCGACGACCACGTAGGGCTCGGCGGCGCGGCGGAGGGGCGGAAGTTCTGCCGGTACTCGTCGATCGTGCGCAGCATCCTCTGCTCGCCCAGCGGGGAGGCGATGACCAGCGGCAGGCCCAGCTCGGCGGCGCTGGTGGCGTTGCGGGTGGCCAGCACGAACACCGGCAGGTCGAGCCCTTGGGCGGGCACCGCGTGCACACCGGCCACTTCGCCGTCGAGGTAGGCCAGCAGCTCGGTGAGCTGCTCGGTGAAGCGGTTCGCGTCCTCGGCGCCGAGCGCCTTGCGGATACCGCCGGTGAACCCCAGCGACCGCCCCAGCCCGACGTCGATGCGGTCGCCGAACAGCGATCCCAGCACGCCGAACTGCTCGGCGACCACCAGCGGCTGGTGGTTGGGCAGCATGACGCCGCCGGTTCCGACCCTGATGCGGCTGGTGGCGGCGGCGACCGCCGAGGCCAGCACGGTCGGGGCGGCTCCGGCGACGCCGGGCACGCCGTGGTGCTCGGCGACCCAGAACCGGTGGTAGCCGAGCCGCTCGACCTCCTGCGCGAAGCGCACCGTCTCCCGCAGGGCCTCCTGGGCGCTGCCGTCGACCGGGATGTGCGAGCGGTCCAGCACTGACAGACGAGGACTCACCCCGGGTACAACGCCTTCCGGGCGCAGAGATTCCGGAAGGCGCGTGTGACCCTCAGCGGGCCTTCGGCAGCAGGATCCACAGCACGATGTAGAGGATGAACTGCGGGCCTGGCAGAACGCAGGAGATCACGAAGGCCAGCCGCACCAGGAACACGGGCAGGCCGAACCGGTGGGCGAGGCCCGCGCACACGCCGGCGATCATCTTTCCGTTGCGAGGACGCTCCAATGCCGTCATGGCTCCAGCCTGCCCGCGCGCGGACGATCTCGCCAACGCGAATCTCGCGCGCGAACTCCACCGGTGGCACGTTGAGGTTGTGGACCTGCGACGAGTGGCTCGCGAACTGCGCACCGGCGACCCGGTGGAATTCATCACCGCCCGAGACGCCGCGGCCGCGCGCGCCCGCGAGTCCGGCGACGCCGAGCTGGCCGACCGGATCAAGAAGCTGCGCAAACCCACCACGGCGGCCTGGGCGGTGAACCTGCTGGCCGACCGCGAACCGGGCGAGCTGCGCGCACTGCACGACCTCGGCGAGCGGCTGCGCAACGCCCAGCGCGAGCTGCGCGGCGACGAGCTCCGCGAACTGGCGGCCGAACGCACCCGGCTGCTCGACCGCCTCACCGGCCGAGCGGTCGAGCTGGCCGCGGAACGCGGGCACGAGCTCGCCCAAGCCGGACGCGAGCAGATCTCACAAACGCTCACGGCCGCGCTCTCCGACCCCGAGGCCGCCGCCGAGGTCCAGGAGGCGACGCTGACCAAGCCCCTGGAGTACAGCGGGTTCGGCCTCGACGACCTCGCCGCAGCAGCCATCCGCCGGCAGTCCACCGGCCAGAAACCCCGCGCGAAGCGATCCGCGAAGGACAGCGAGGACCCCGGCGAGGCGCAGCCGCTGGAACTGCGGCACCGGTTGCGGGACACCGAGGAGCACCTCGACGCCGCGAACGAAACCCTCCAGCGCGCCGAAGCCGCGTGCCAGGAGGCGCAGGAGCGCTGCGAACGCCTCCGCGAGGAGCTGGCCGACGCCGATACCGAGCTGCGCGATCGGCGCCGCGAACTCAAAGCCGCGCGCCAGGAGCACGAGCGAGCGGTGAAGGCGAAGGATTCCGCCTCCAAGGCCCTCGGCGATCGGTGACCGGATCGAAACGTCCGCCCCCGTTCGATCAGCGCGGGAAACCCCGACCACCTCCTGAAAAGCACTCTCCGGAGCGGTGTTCGGGCCGGGTGACGGGTGGTTCCGGCACGGTCCGTGATCGGTCGGAAACCGTCCCTGCGAGGGCCGCAGGCGACAGAAGTATTACTTTTCGGCGTGGCTGTTGTTCGGGCGCTTACCTTGGCTCTTCCTCAGGACAAGCACAACCACGAGCAAGGGTGCCGACGATGGCAGATCGCAACGAGGCGAGCCCGGTAAGCCCGGCGAAGGCGTTCCCCGACAAGTACATACCCCAGCCGCAGGTGCGCGACCTGCCGGCGCCGCCGCGCAACCAGTGGCGGCTGATCGGCCCGGGCATCGTCGCGGCGGGTGTCGGCCTGGCCACCGGTGAGTTCATCCTCTTCCCCTACATCACCTCCCAGGTCGGGTTGACCTTCGTGTGGGCAGCGCTGCTGGGCCTGGTCACGCAGTACTTCCTGAACATGGAGATCGAGCGATACACCCTGGCCACCGGTGAGACCGCGGTGACCGGCTTCAGCCGGCTGTGGAAGCACTGGGGCCTGGTCTTCGCGATCATGGCCCTCTTCGCCAACCTGTGGCCCGCGTGGGCGACGAGTTCGGCGACGCTGATCACCTACGCGATCGGCGGGGACAAATCCCTGGTGGCGGTGGGAATCCTGCTGCTGGTGGCGCTGATCCTCACCCTGGCCCCCGCGGTCTACACCGCGCTGGAGCGCGCGGAGATGCTCAAGGTCGCGGCGATCGTGCTGCTCATCGCGATCGGCGCGCTGTTCGTGATCGGCGCCGAGACCTGGCAGGCACTGCCCACCGTGGTCACGCAGCCCGGATTCCCCGCCGCCGAGCTGGGTTTCGCAGTGCTGATGGGCGCCCTGGCGTTCGCCGGTGCCGGTGGTGGCCAGAACCTCGTGCAGAGCAACTGGATCCGGGACAAGGGCTTCGGAATGGGCCACTACGTGCCGAAGATCGTCTCCCCGCTGACCGGAGAGACCGAGGCTCGCGGGCAGGCCGGGTTCATCTTCCCGGCCACGGACGAGAACATGGACCGCTGGAAGTCGTGGTGGCGCTTCGCCAACAAGGAACAGCTGATGACCTTCGTGCTCATCACGTTCCTGTCCATCATGTTCATGTCGCTGCTGGCCTACGGCACCGTGTTCGGCCACCCCGGGCTGGAGAACGACGTGTCGTTCCTGCGCATCCAGGGCGAGAAGATGTCGGCCATGGCCGGCGGCTGGTTCGGCTACTTCTTCTGGATCGTGGGCGCGTTCTCGCTGTTCGCGGCGGCCTTGGGCATCGTCGACTACACCTGTCGGCTCGCCGCGGACGTGCTCAAGACGAGTTACTTCCCGGACGTCTCCGAGAGCAAGGTCTACGCGATCCTGGTCTGGTCGCTGTGCGCCACCGGCATGGTCGTCATCGCCGTCGGCATGGGGCAGCCGCTGCTGCTGGCCATCATCTCGGCCTGCACCAACGGCGTCATGATGTTCATCTACTCCGGCCTGCTGATCGCCATCAACCGCAAGATGCTGCCCGCCCCGATCCGCGTCACCGGTGTCCGCCTCGGTGCGCTCGTCTGGTCGATCATCCTCTTCGGCGTGATGGCGGTCCTGACCGTCCACCAGCAGATCGACAAGCTGCTCGGCGGCTGAGCCCTCCGGCGGGAAGCCTCCGGTCACTCGGACCGGAGGCTCCGCCGCGCGGGGCCCGAATGCTCCACGTGCCAGCGCGGAGCGCCCGCCGGCACCTCCAGGATAACGCGCTCACCTGCGGGTTCGTCTATCTGCGAGCCGGGGTGAGTTGTCCTCGGCGGTCGAGCTTCTGCCACGGCAGACGGGCGCCCGCCAGCGCCGTGATCACCGACTGCACCACCACCAGGTACATCAGCTGCCGGTAGACGACCTGCTGCAGCGGCAGCGCCCACAGCGGGCGCAGCCGTTCGCCGTCCATCCGGAACGCGATGATCCCCGGCAGCAGCTGCATCGCGAGGAACCCCAGCCAGGTCAGGCCGAAGGTCCACGCCTCGGCGGTGAACAGCGCGAAGAACGCGGCCACGTCCACCACCGGGGCGATGACCTGCAGCACCACCTGGAACACCAGCAGGTAGGGCAGGCCGAGGCGGCCGAGCCTGCCGCCCGGACCGCGCTCCAGCACCGCGTGGCGGTGCTTCCAGGCGGCCTGCAGCGTCCCGTAGCACCAGCGGTAGCGCTGCTTCCAGAGCTGACCGGTGGTGGCGGGAGCCTCGGTCCACGAGATCGCGTGCTCCTCGTAGGCCATGTGCCAGCCGTCCCGCTCCAGTGCCATGGTCAGGTCGGTGTCCTCGGCCAGCGTGTCGTCGCTGACGCCGCCGACGGCCAGCACCGCGGAGCGCCGGAACGCCCCGAGCGCGCCCGGGATGGTGGGCGTGCAGCCCAGCATCTCGTAGACCCGGCGGTCCAGGTTGAAGCCGATCACGTACTCGATGTGCTGCCAGCGTCCCATCATGCTGCGGCGGTTGCCGACCTTGACGTTGCCGGAGACCGCACCCACCGACGGGTTGGTGAAGTGCGCGATCATCCGGGACACGGCGTCGGGTTCGAGGATGGTGTCGCCGTCGACGACCACCACCAGCTCGGAGCGGGCGGCGGCCAGTCCGGCGTTGAGCGCGGCGGCCTTGCCGGCGTTGCGCTGCCGGATCAACCTGACGTGCGGGTGCCGCCCGCGCAGCCGGTCGACGATCTCGGCGGTGCGGTCGGTGGAACCGTCGTCGACGACGATGACCTCCACCGGGTGGTCGGAGGCCAGGATCGTGCGCACGGTGGCGGCGATACCGGCCTGCTCGTTGTAGGCGGGAACGATGACGCCGACCCGCTGGCTGATCTGCCACGGAGGTGTCCAACGGCGCGAACGCCACCGTTGAACCGGGGCGAGGACCAGCACGAACACCGTGCGCAGGATGCCCAGCGCCGCCGCTGCCCACAGCAACGCGCGCAGCGCGTCGGCCAGCCAGGCCGACAGCACCACCACGCCGACGAACAGCGAACCCGCGACCCGGTCGAGCAGACCGGCCGGGACCGCGGTGCGGGGCAGGCCGAAGGTCGCGCCGACCGTGCCCACCTGCCGTCCGGTGTTGTTCAGCTCGGGCAGCAGCCGGTCGAGCGCTGCGACCATGTCGGCTCCTGCGGTGTCGTGCATCAGCAGCACCGTGCCGCGGTCGTCGCGCGGTGTGGCGGCGGCCAGCACCGCCTCGGTGCCCTGGCCGCGCCAGTCCTGCGAGTCCCGGTCGGGGACCACCACCTGGTGACCGTGGTTTCCGATGCGCAGCAACGAGTTCCACGCCGCCTCGTCGAGCGAACCGGAGGTCAGGTAGGGCGGTTGGGCGAGCGTCGTGGTGATCCCGGCGGCGCCGGCGAGGGCCAAGTCGGTGGACTTCAGCTCCAGCTGGATCCGCTGGGAACCGGCCTGCCGCAGGTCGGTTCGGGTGAGGGTGTGGTTGCCGACCTCGTGTCCGGCCTCGACGATCTCCCGGACCAGTCCGGGGTTGCGCGCCGCCTGCGCGCCGGTGACGAAGAACGTGGCGTGGACCTGGTGCCGAGCGAGGACGTCCAGGACCTGCGGCGTCCACTGCGGATCGGGTCCTTCGGCGAAGGTGAGCGCCACCGCGCGCGGCGGCACCGACCGCACGGTGGGTTCGCGCGGGTCGATCACCGACCCGTTGTCGGAGGCCGTTGGGGGGACGAACTGCCTGCTGCCGCTCGGCGTGCTCGTGGTTCCGGCGCGGCTGAGGAGCACGTCGAGGCCGAGCAGGCCGCAGATCGCGAGCAGCACCAGGCCGAGCAGCAGCCAGTGGGATCGAGGGGTTCGGGGTTTCGGGGTTCGGGGCAAGGGGTTTCCGAATCAGCGGATGGCTTCGGGGGCGGCGGGCAGTGGGGGAGCGGGGGTGGGCGAGTCGAGCATCGCGGCGGCCAGCAGCAGGGCGAGGCCGGCCAGCACGAGGCTGGTCAGCACGACGAAGCGCCGCACCGCGCGGCGCCGTCGGCCGCTGCGGTCGACGAACACCGGGTCCGCCGGGTGGTAGTGCCGTTGGAGCTGTCGGTCGGGGGACAGGCCGACGGTCTCCGCGCCTCGGTAGCTCGCGGGATCGGCGCGCTCGGTGCGCACCAGGACCGAGCCCGGGCGGCGCCGGTGCCGGTGCCGGGTTTGCGAGCCTTGCCGGGACGTCCGGGGGCCTCGGTAGGGCATCGGTACTCCGAATGTCGGGGTTGTCGTTCACTCGTTCTGGTGATCCAAGCTCGGTACGATAACGTTAAGGTCACTTTGATCCAAGGCGCGCTGGTTGTCGGGGTGGTGCGCGAGGTCACCCGACAACAGGAGTGAACACACGCGGTGAGGAAGTTCTTGCGGCGGGCGATCAGGTCGCTCGCGCTCGTCCTGGTCGTGCTCGCGACGATCGCGCTGGGCGTGACGAGCTACGTCGACCACGTGCTGACCCGGGTACCGGCGACCACCGACTACGCCGGACGCGTCGCGCCAGCAGGCGGCACCAACTGGCTGCTCGTCGGTTCAGACAGCCGCGCGGGCCTGTCGCAGGAACAGGAGCAGGACCTGGTCACCGGTGGTACCGCCGACGCCGCCGGTGCGCGCACCGACACGGTGATGCTGCTGCACATCCCGGCCGGCTCAGGGGCCCCGACGCTGGTCAGCCTGCCGCGAGACTCGGAGGTCGACATCCACGGCCACGGGCCCGACAAGCTCAACGCGGCCTACTCCAGCGGCGGTCCCGCGCTGCTCTCGCGGACCGTGGAGGAACGCACCGGGTTGCGCATCGACCACTACCTGGAGATCGGGCTCGGAGGTTTCGCCGGGGTCGTCGACGCGATCGGCGGCGTGCGGATCTGCCTGCCGCAGCCGATCGAGGACCCCAAGATCTCGCTGAGGCTGCCCGCCGGTTGCCGCGAGCTGACCGGGCCGCAGGCGCTGGGATTCGTGCGCACCCGAAACCTCGCAGGTGGCGACCTGCAACGCGCCGAGCACCAGCGTCAGTTCCTCACCGCACTGGTGGACAAGGCGACCAGCCGGGATGTTCTGCTCAACCCGCTGAAGTCGGTGCCGATGACCTGGCGGCTGGCCGACACGGTGACCATCGGCGATCCCGACCACCTCGACGACCTCGGGCAACTCGGTTACCAGGCGAGCCTGGTGGGCACCGGGCTGACCACCGCCTCGGTGCCGATCGGCGGCTCTGCCGAGGTGCCCGGCGTCGGGTCGGTGCTGCGATGGGACGAACCGCGAGCCGCCGCGCTGTTCGACGCCCTCCGCCACGACCGGCCGCTGCCGCCGTGACGCGCGGGCGGTCACATCTTCGCGGCGCCCTCCTTGATGGCCTCGCGGATGCGGAAGTACGTGCCGCAGCGGCAGATGTTGCGGATCGAGTCGAGGTCCGCCTCGGTGATCTGGCGTCCCCCGGCGGCAGCGCGCCGCACCAGGGCCACCGCCGCCATGATCTGGCCCGGCTGGCAGTAGCCGCACTGCGCGACGTCCTGATCCAGCCACGCCTGCTGCATCGGGTGCAGCTCGGCGTCGGCGGTGTCGGGCAGGCCCTCGATCGTGGTGATCTCGTCCTCGGCGGAGATGTCGCCGACCGAGACCGAGCACGGGTTGAACGCCTTGCCGTTGATGTGGCTGGTGCACGCCTTGCAGACGTTGATGCCGCAGCCGTACTTCGGCCCGGTCACGCCCAGCAGGTCGCGCAGCACCCACAGCACCCGCACGTCGTCGGCGACGTCGACGGTGACCTGTTCACCGTTGAGTCGAAAGGTGTGCTCAGGCACGAGAATTCCTCCAGGTCCTCACTGCGCGTAGCGCAGGCCGTCGGTGGGCGACTCCGGGATCGGCGGCACGTTCGGCTTCGGCTCGAACGCCAACGTGCCGTGGTTGATCGGGAAGCTCGTCGGGACCGAACCGGTCGCGCGGGCGTAGGCGCAGGCCACGGCCGCCATGGCCGAGGCGACCCCGAGCTCACCGGCGCCACCGGGCTTGCCGGTCGTCGGCGGCATGACGATGATCTCCAGCTCCGGCGGCGAGTTCCACTGCCGGGTGTAGAAGTAGTTGTCCCAGCTGGCTTCCAGGAAGTACCCGTCGGTCAGGTGCAGGCTGGAGGTCAGCGCGTTGGCGATGCCGTCGTTGATGCCACCCATGATCTGGGCCTCCAGGCCGCGCGGGTTGACCGCGAGCCCGACGTCCACCGCGCAGACCGCCTTGGTGACGCGCGGGCCGGCGACGGCGTCGCGGATCGGCCGGTTCACCGTCTCGGGGGTGCAGTCGATCTCCACCAGAGTCGCGATCGTCGCCCGGTACTCGGTGTGCACCGCGATGCCCTGCGCCGTGTTCTCCGGCATCGACCGGCCCCACCGGCCCGCCTCGGCGACCTGGTCCAGCACGGCCTTGAGCCGCTCCTCCTGCAGGTACCGCTGCCGGAACCGGTAGGGGTCCTCGCCCATCTTCGCGGCCAGCTGGTCGACGATCAGCTCCCGCGCGGTGGTGACGTCGGGGGAGTAGATGTTGCGCATGCTGCCGGTGTTGAAACCGCGATCGGTCTCGTTGAGCAGCTGCGTGGTCGCCCCGAAGCCGTAGGGCATGGTCTGGGTGTAGGTGAAGATGGTCTGCGAGAACGACGCGTCCGCGACCGGCAGCTTCGCCGCGCTGGCGGTGATGATCTCGCCGAAGCCGTGGCTGAAGTCGGTGAAGACGCTGGTGTGCCGCTGCTCGTAGCTGAGCACGCCGTCCCCGGCGACGCCCACCCGCACCCGCGAGGTCGCCATCGGGTGGGTGCGGCCCTGGCGGGAGTCGTCGGCGCGGTGCCACATCAGCTTGACCGGCTTGCCGATCTTGCGGGAGATCTCGGCGGCCTCCATGGCACCGTCGTTGAACAGCTTCCGCCCGAACGATCCGCCGCCTTCGGTGACGTGCACCTTGACCGCGTCGAGCGGAATCCCGTGCTGCGCGGCGATGGTCTCCTTGGTGACGATCGGGTTCTTCTGGGCCGACCAGATCTCGGCCCGGTCCCGCCGCACGTCGGCGATCGCGCAGTTGGTCTCCAACGCGCTGTTGCTGCGGAAGAAGAAGGTGAAGTCGCCCTCGACGCTGGACTCGCCCTTCGGCGCCGCCAGCGGGATCTCGGCCGCCCGCAACTCGTCGAGCACCGATGCGTCCGATTTGCCCTCGGCCGTACCGGGTTCCCAGTCGACCTCCAGCGCGCGCACGGCGTCGATGCACTGCCCGAAGGTCTCCGCCCGAACGGCGACGCCGGTCGAGATCGCGACGACGTCGGTGACGCCCGGCATGGTGGCCACCGCGTCGGTGTTGCGCACCGAACCCACCTCGCCGTTGAGCGTCGGCGGCCTGCACACCATCGTCGGCAGCGCGCCCGGGATCTTGAGGTCCATCGCGAACTTCTTCCGGCCCGTCACCGCGGCGAGCGCGTCCACGCGGTTGTGCGGGATCCCGATGACCGAGAAGTCCTCGTTCGCCTTGAGCCGCACCGGAACTTCCTCGGTGCGCACGCTCGCGGCCTTCGTGGCGAGCTCACCGATGCCGATGCTGTTGCCCAGCAGGTCGGTGATGATGCCCTGCTTGAGGCGCAGCGTCGCCACCGCCTGCTCCAGCTCGACGGCGGCGGCCTGCAGCAGGCGCCCGCGCGCCACGGCTGCGGCGACGCGGATCGGCGTGTAGGTCGACAGCGTGGTGCCGGAACCGCCGGTGATTTGGTTGAACACCAGCTCCGGCCGGGCGTCGGCGAGGGTGACGTGGACGTTCTCGACCGGCACGTCCATCTCCTCGGCGATCATCATCGCGGTGGAGGTGGTGATGCCCTGGCCGACCTCGGCGCGCGGCAGCTCGAAGGACACGGTGCCGTCGGTGTTCACCGTGACGGTGATGAGGTTCGCGGTGGGCGCGGCCGAGTACTCCAGCATGTCGCTGAGGTCGGCGATCTCGGCGATGGCGGGGGAGGGAACCGGTGGCAGCCCTTGGGCTTCCGCCGCCGGGGCGCGCAGGTTGAGATCGGCGGCGGCGACCAGCGTCGGCGCGGCCAGCACGTATCCGAGGAAACCGCGCCGTCCGACGGCGTGGGATTCGGCGGGCCGCGAAGGGGGCGGTGAGGATCGGTCTGCGGTCGTCATCTCGCTCCCCTTCCACCGGACGCATCCGCGGGTCCGGTAGCCGGAATGGTGGGCGTGACCTGGGAAAATCGATGTCCCAAGCCGTTCGAACAGCGGAACTGTAACGTTGAACGTTGAACAGGTCAACGGCTCGACCCTGGATCAAGATCACGATCACGTCAAGCGAGCAAAGTGCCTAATTCGCCGTCCGTTTCACGGCTCTCCGGGGGAGTCGAAACGCCGCCGAACGTCCTCGGCCACCTGAGGGTGCCCGGCCGCCTCGATGTACTTGGCGAAGCGGTGCGCGGTCAGCCTCCGCACGTTGTTTCGCTCACCGTGCAACCCGAGTTGATCGAGCAGCATACCCACGTGGTCCGACGGCGTAGGCAACCCACCGGCCAACTTCTTGAACACGCCGAAACCCACCGCCGCCAACAGCGGAACCACCACCCACCCAGGCCATTCCAGCAGTCAACCGAAGAACATCGGGATCGCCGCCGCGATCGCGAGTCCGATGTAGAGGGTCCGGTTCTCCTTGGTCATCGCACGAACTCCTCGGGTCGTGGGTAGGCGAAGTCCTGGTTCTGCAACCCCTGCGCCAGATCGATCAACTGCGACGGCGGGACAGCAGATCCCTCCTGATGACCTGGTCGCCACTGGCGGTAGGTGTGGCGCAGGGTCGGGTAGTTGTTCCAGGAGTGCTCCCGCAGCACCCGGTCGAAGTCCCGCTTGCCGAGGTCGACCCCCGTCGACTACTGCCGACTACTGCAGGGGGCGTTCGGCGACGAGTTCCACGAGGCGGTCGGCGGCCTCGGCGTCGGTGATGAGGGTGTTGACGATGCCGGAGCGCAGCACCGCGTCTATGGCGCGGGCCTTCGGGGTGGTGTAGCCGACGGCGATCACCTCCGGCACGGCCCGCAGCTGCTCGTGCGGGATCGCCAGGACGTGGTGGGCCAGGCCGGTGGACAGCGCGTTGCCGTCGGCGTCGAAGAGCCGGGCGGCGATCTCCGCGGTGGCGCCGCGCTGGCGGATCGACTCGCGTTCGGCGGGGCTCAGCGCGTCGTAGACGGTCGACTCGTTGGCCTGCCAGGCGCCGATGCTGACCACGGCCTTGGTCAGGTGCTGGAACTGCTCGAAGGTCTCGGCGATGCCGGGCTGGTTGCGCAGGATCTCGGTGGTGCGGCGGTCGGGGAGCACCAGCGGCCCGTAGATGGGGTAGGAGTCGCCGCCGCTGGCCGCGGCCACTCGGCCCACCGTTTCCACCGAACGGTCCCGCATGTCCATGCCCGCTTGGACGCCGCACAGCTGCACGATCGGGCACTTGGGCAGGCTGCGGATCGCCTCCGCCATGGCGTTGACCGATCGTGCCCAGGACAGGCCGATGACGTCGCCCGGAACCGTGATCTCGGAGAGGAGCTGGGCGGCGAGCACGCCCACTCGGCGGCGCAGCTCCGGCCGTTCGGCCTTCGATTGCGCTCGGTTGAGCACCAACACCCGGCGCAGGCCGTAGGCCGTGCGGAGTCGTTCGGACTGCTCCACGTCGACCGGGAAAGGTAACTCGAACGAGATCTTGATCAAGCCGTTCTCCTGGGCCGATGCCAGGATCCGGGCAACCTTGAAGCGGCTGATCCCGAACTCCTCGGCGATCTCCAGCTTCGAACTCCCAGCCACGTAGAACCGGTGCGCGATGGACGCCGCGGTCATGGTGTCGATCAGCCCGCTTCGCGGCCGAGGTGTGCTCATATGAGCACTATAACGTGAAAACTTGACCAGAGGTTGACGCAGTCACCAGTGAACCTCTTCAATGCGGGGCAAGTTCAGGGCAGAGTACAGCGCAGTTCGCTCATATGAGCGCTCTGGAGGCGGAGGTTAGATGCGCGCCGCGATCATTGACGAACCCGGATCCATCCGGGTCGGTGACGTACCGGATCCGGTACCGCGGGAGCGGCAGTTGGTGGTGAAAGTCGGGGCCACCGGGATTTGCGGCACCGACGTGCACATCGCCGACGGGCACTTCCCGCCGACGCCCTACCCGATCGTGCCGGGCCACGAGTTCGCAGGCGAGGTCGTCGAAGTGGGCCCGGACGTGCCGGGCGAGTGGAAGGTGGGCGACCGGGTCGCGGTCGACCCGTCGCTGTTCTGCGGCTACTGCACCCCGTGCCGCAACGGGCACGGAAACCTGTGCGCGAACTGGGGTGCCACCGGCGACACCGTCGACGGCGCGTTCGCCGAGTACGTCGCGGT
The DNA here is from genome assembly GCF_040677225.1 of Saccharopolyspora sp. NPDC049357. Classification (NCBI taxonomy): domain Bacteria; kingdom Bacillati; phylum Actinomycetota; class Actinomycetes; order Pseudonocardiales; family Pseudonocardiaceae; genus Saccharopolyspora; species Saccharopolyspora sp. NPDC049357. The sequence continues at coordinate 113,018 of NZ_JBFAQJ010000013.1, forward strand.
GCCCTCGGCCAACTGCTACCGGATGCCCGAGGCGCTGAACTGGCAGCAGGGCGCCCTGGTAGAGCCGGTCTCCTGCGCGGTGCACGGCGTCCGCCAGATCGGCGTCGAGGCCGGCGAGAAGTTCCTAGTCATCGGCGCGGGCACGATGGGCCTGCTGATGCAGCAGCTGCTCCAGCGCGCGGGCGCGCAGGTCACCGTCGCCGACCGCAACGCGGCGCGGCTGCCGCGCGCGCGGCGGCTGGGCGCGGTCGCCGTCGTGGAGGACGCCACCGAGCTGGACTCCGACTTCGACGCCGCCGTGGACTGCACCGGCGCGGCCCCGGCCATCGAGACCGCGTTCGACAAGCTGCGTCGCGGCGGACGACTGCTGGTCTTCGGCGTCGCCCCGGCGGAGGCGCGAATCTCGTTGTCGCCCTTCCGCATCTACAACGACGAGATCAAGATCGTCGGTTCGATGGCGGTGCTGCACAGCTTCGGTCCCGCGCTGGACCTCATGGCGATGGGCGCGATCGACAGCGACGAGCTGCTGACCGATGCGCTGCCGCTGGAGGAGTTCGGCAAGGCGCTCGAACTCATGCGCAGCGGTGCCGGTCTCAAGGTCCAGGTCCTGCCGGGAGGTGCGGATGCCTAGGCGTTTAGGGCGCAGCCGAATACGGCTCGCGCTGCTGGCGATGGTCAGCCTGCTGCTGACCAGCTGCGCCGGCGCCGGTGCGATCGGTTCCGGCGGACGAACCCTGGTGATCGCGATCGTGTCCAACCCGCAGATGGAGGACGCGGTCGCGCTCAAGAGCGAGTTCGAGAAGGACAACCCCGGCATCAAGCTGAAGTTCGTGCAGCTGCCGGAGAACCAGGCTCGGGCGAAGATCACCGCCTCCACCGCCACCCAGGGCGGCGAGTTCGACGTGGCGATGATCAGCAACTACGAGACCCCGCAGTGGGCGGCCAACGGCTGGCTGGAGAACCTGCAGCCCTACATCGAGAAGACCCCGGGTTACGACGCGAACGACTTCATCCCCAGCATCCGGGACTCGCTGTCGCACCAGGGCTCGATGTACGCGGTTCCGTTCTACGGCGAGTCGTCGTTCCTGACCTACCGCAAGGACCTCTTCCAGCAGGCCGGGCTGACCATGCCGGAACACCCGACGTGGCAGCAGATCGCCGACTTCGCCGCGAAGCTGGACAACCCCGCCACCGGCGTCTCCGGGATCTGCCTGCGCGGCAAGCCCGGCTGGGGCGAGAGCCTGGCGCCGTTCTCCACGGTCGCCAACACCTTCGGTGCCCGCTACTTCGACGAGAACTGGAACGCCCAGATCACCTCGCCGGAGTTCAAGGCGGCGGCGAACTTCTACGTCAACCTGGTTCGCGAGCACGGTGAGGTCGGTGCGTCCAGCGCAGGCTTCTCCGAGTGCGGCACGCACTACGCGCAGGGACAGGCCGCGATGTGGTACGACGCGACGGTCATGGCCGGCACCAACGAGGACCCGGCCGAGAGCAAGGTCGTCGGCAAGAACGGCTACGTGGCCGCTCCGGTCGAGCGCACCGCCGAGGCCGGCTGGCTCTACACCTGGTCGCTGGCGATGCCCAAGGTCGCCAAGGACAAGGACGCGGCCTGGCAGTTCATGAGCTGGATGACCTCCAAGCAGTTCGTCAAGCAGGTCGGCACGACCTTCGGCTGGAACCGGGTTCCGCCGGGCGTGCGCAGGTCGACCTACGAGATCCCGGAGTACCAGCAGGCTGCTGCCGCCTACGCCAAGCCGACCCTCGACGGCATCGACAAGGCGCAGCAGTCCAACACGATGGTGAACCCGGTTCCGTACCCGGGGATCCAGTTCGTCGGCATCCCGGAGTTCCAGGACCTCGGAACCCGGATCAGCCAGCAGTTGTCGGCGGCCATCGCCGGACGGATCACCGTCGACGAGGCCCTGGAGCAGTCCCAGGAGTACGCCGAGTCCGTCGGCGAGTCCTACCGGGAGACGCGATGAGCCAAACGGTGGTCGAAGAAGTTCAGGCGCCCGTGGTGAACAAGAAGGAGACCACGGCGTCGAGCACCTGGCTGCGACGCGCGCCGCTGCTGCCCGCGCTGCTGTTCACGGTGCTGGTGACCCAGATCCCGTTCCTGATGACGGTGTTCTACTCGTTCCAGTCCTGGAACCTGGTGCGGCCGGGCTCGCGGCACTTCGTGGGCCTGCGCAACTACGTCGACGTCTTCGCCGACAGCCAGTTCCGCGGCGCGCTGCTCAACACCGTGGTGCTGACCGTGGTGTGCGTGTTCATCTCGATGCTGCTGGGACTGGGCCTGGCGATCCTGCTGGACCGGAAGTTCCTCGGGCGCGGTGTGGTGCGCACCCTGCTGATCACGCCGTTCCTGATCCTGCCCGCGGCGGGCGCGCTGCTGTGGAAGACCACGATGTTCGACCCCACCTACGGGTTGCTGAACTTCGTGTTCGGCGGTGACACCGACTGGCTGGCCGAGTACCCGCTGGCCGCGGTGATGACCCAGGTCATCTGGCAGTGGACGCCGTTCATGATGCTGCTGATCCTGGCGGGCCTGCAGGCGCAGTCCAAGGAGGTGCTGGAGGCCGCGTCGGTCGACGGTGCCGGCCGGTGGCGGACGTTCGTGTCGATCACGCTCCCGCAGCTGGCCCGGTACCTGCAGCTGGCCGGGTTGCTGGGGGCGATCTACATCGTCAACAGCTTCGACGCGATCTTCCTGATGACGCAGGGCGGTCCGGGCACCGCCAGCACCAACCTGCCGTACTACATCTACCAGCGAGCGTTCGAGGGCTTCGACATCGGCCAGTCCTCGGCGATGGGCGTCGTGGTGGTCATCCTGACCCTGATCGTGGCGAACTTCGCGCTGCGCTTGATGTTCCGGACCTTCGGCCTGAGCGAGGTGCGCTGATGCATACCGCGAACCCGATCGGCCGGTGGGCGCTGACCGCGTTCACCTGGGTCGTGGCGATCCTGTTCGTCTTCCCGCTGCTGTGGATGGTGGTGACCTCCTTCAAGGAGGAGGCCGACGCCTACACCGATCCGCCGAAGCTGCTGTTCACCCCGACGCTGACCCAGTTCGCCGGGATCCTGGAACGCGGATTCCTGCCGTACCTGGGCAACTCGGCGTTCGTGACGGTGGTGTCGACGTTGCTGGTGCTGCTGCTGGCGGTCCCGGCGGCCTACTCGCTGTCCATCGCGGCGGTGCCCGGCACCCAGGGCGTGCTCGGCTTCTTCTTGTCGACCAAGATGCTCCCGATCGTGGCGGCGATCATCCCGCTGTACGTCATCTCGCAGAACATCGGTCTGCTGGACAACGTCTGGGCGCTGGTCATCCTCTACACCGCGATGAACCTGCCGCTGGCGGTGTGGATGATGCGGTCGTTCTTCCTCGAAGTCCCCAGGGAGATGGTCGAGGCCGCGCGGGTCGACGGCGCACCGCTGCCGGTGCTGCTGTTCCGGGTGATCCTCCCGGTCGTGGCACCGGGCATCGCGGCGACGGCGCTGATCTGCGTGATCTTCTCCTGGACGGAGTTCTTCTACGCGGTCAACCTCACCGCCGCGCAGGCGGGAACGGTGCCGGTCTTCCTGGTCGGCTTCATCACCAGCGAGGGCCTGTACTGGGCGCAGCTGTCGGCGGCGGCCCTGCTGGCGTCGCTGCCGGTGATGGTCATCGGCTGGGTCGCGCAGAACCACCTGGTGCGCGGTCTGTCGATGGGCGCGGTGAAGTAGTCGCCGACCGCGGGGCCGCCGACGCGATCGGCGGCCCCGCGGACTCGGACCGGAGATGAGGATCACACGTAAGGACCCGGTTCGATGAATTAAGGACGTTGGTCCTAGCGACAGCGGTCAAACCTTCGGCATGCTGTGTGTGTCCGCCCGGTCACGGGCAGATGCATTTCGGAGGTTGCACGCTTGTTGGCTAGGGAGACGACGATGGAACAGACCAGGATCGGCGCTTCGGCAACGAACGCGGTCCCCAAACAGGCCGATACCGCCCCAGCGTCTGCTCCTCATGATGTCCCGGCACCTCGTTCCGCCGATGAGCTCAGCGGCCGTCCCCGCTTGATGATCAACCGAGGCAACGCCGCCGGGAGCGGTTTCGTGCTCCAGAACGACCGCACCACCATAGGTCGAGACACCATGTGCGACATAGTCGTGGACGACATCACGGTGTCCAAGCAGCACGCCGAGATCCGGCGCCGGGGCGACGCCTACGTGCTCGTCGACGGCGGTTCGCTCAACGGCACCTACCTCAACCGGCTCCCCGTCGACTCCGCCGAGCTGCACGAGGGCGACGAGATCTGGATCGGCAAGGCCCGCTTCACGTACCGAACCGGTCTGTGAGTCAGCGGACGACGGCCACGGCGCAGTCGGCGTAGTGCACCAGGGCGTGGCTCGTGGAGCCCAGCGTCGTGGAGCGCACGATGTGGCGTCCGCGTGAACCGATCACCAGGAGGTCGGCCTTCTCCGCGGCCTGGAGCAGCGCTTCGGTCGGGGGTTCGAGGCTGACCTCCTGGTGCATCTCGACGTCCGGGTTGGCCTGCTCCACACCCGCGACGCACTCGGCGAGCAGCCGCTGGTTGGCCTCGACGAAGTCGGACTCGTAGCGCCACCCCCGGTTCGGCGGCAGCGCGTCGGGTGCGCGGGTCGCGTCGGCCATCAGCGCGGTGAGCGTCGCCGAGTGCCGGTACGCGAGTTCGTGGGCGAAGGTGATCGCCTGCCCGCTGGTCTGCGAACCGTCCACACCGACCACCACCCGCCGGATCGGCCGGTCGGCCTCGGAGCCGCGCACGACCACCACCGGGACGTGCGCGTTCCGCACCAGCTCGCCCGCCGTGGACCCCAGCAGCACCCGCCGGGCGCGGCTCAGCGGCGGCGGGCCGAGCACCACCATCCCCATCTGGTCGGTCTCCTCGCGCAGCACCGACGCCGGATGCCCCATCTGCACCCGGGTGCGCACCAGCAACTCCGGGAACATCCGGCGGCACTCGGTGGCCAGCGCGGCGAGCTCCTGCTGAGCGCAGCCGTGCCGCATCACCGGCTGCTCGCTGGGCAGGTGGACGCGGGTGAGCTCCTCCAGCGGAACCGGGACGGCGCGGACCAGCAGCAACGCCTCGGTGCGGGACAGCGCCTCGCGGGCGGCCCAGCGCATGGCGAGCCGTCCGGCGTCGGAGTCGTCCACTCCGACCGCAACCGCGCGGTGCTCCTGCGTTCTCATCGCCGTCCAGCTCACCACGAGAAGCGCCGGAGGGCATGGTCAGCTCGAAGTCGCCGACTCCAGGTCGGCGGGACGCAGCGCGATGGTGGCGGTGAGGCCGATGAGACCGGTGAGCACCAGGTAGCCGCAGGCCAGCCACGGAGAACCGCCGCCGACGGCGATGAGCGCGGTGATGATCAGCGGCGTCAGCCCCGAGGCGTAGATGCCGGAGAACTGGTAGACGAACGACATCCCCGTGTAGCGGGAGCGCACCGGCGCCAGCTGTGCGTAGAGCGTGCCCTGGGGCGCGTAGAGCAGCGCGTGCACCACGCCCAGCACCCCGACGATGATCAACCCGCACAGCAGCACGTCACGGGTCTGGAAGGCCAGGAACGCCGGGTAGACCGAGGCGGCGAACAGGCCGGCGCCGAGCGCGTAGGCGCGGCGCGGCGTGATGCGGTCGCTGAGTCGTCCGAACACCGGCAGCAGCACGGCCAGCACGCCCGCGGCGAGCATCACCGACACCAGCACGCTGTTGCGCGGAAGGTGCAGGGTGGAGGTCGCGTAGGACAGGAAGAACACCGCCCAGGTGTTGAAGGCGGCGCCCTCGGCCCAGCGGGAGAGCAGGCCCAGCAGCGTGTTGCGGCGGGTGACCGGGTCGCGGAACAGCTCCACCAGCGGGGCCTTCGCGGCGCCCTGGGTCTGCCGCATCCGCTCGAACGCCGGGGTTTCGGCCACTCGCAGCCGGATCACCAGGCCGATGAGCACCAGCAGGATGCTCAGGCCGAACGCGATCCGCCAGCCGTAACCGAGGAACTGCTCGTCGTCGAGGACGTTGCCCAGCAGGGCGAACAGCCCGGTGCCCAGGCCGAGTCCGAGGGCGAGACCGACCTGAGGCCACGCGCCGTACCAGGCTCGCTTGCCGGGCGGCGCGTACTCGACGGCCATGAGCACCGCGCCCGCCCACTCACCGCCGATCGCCAGGCCCTGGACCACGCGCAGCAGCACCAGCAGCAGCGGGGCGAGCAGGCCCACCTGCTCGTAGGTCGGCAGCGCGCCCATCGCCGCCGTGGACAGGCCCATCAGCAGCATCGTGCTGACGAGCGTGCGCTTGCGGCCGATCCGGTCGCCGATGTGTCCGAAGAGGACACCGCCGAGGGGACGGGCGACGAACCCGACGAAGAACGTCACGAACGCCAGCATCGTCGAGACGGTCGGGTCGTCGGTGGGGAAGAACAGCTTGTCGAACACCAGGCTGGCCGCGGTGCTGTACAGGAAGAAGTCGTACCACTCGACGGTCGTGCCCATCAGGCTCGACACGATCACGGTGCGAACGTCCTTGCGCGGCACGGCGCGCACGTCAGGAGCAGGCTGCAGGCCCGCGGTCATCACTGCCTCCAGACGAGGTGCAGGGGAGGGGGAACACGCCTGGTCAGGCAGGTCGTGACCCGATTTCAACGGAATTCATCCCCCCGATTTCCATTGAATTCCGGGTCCTGATTTCCATTGAAATCGGGGACCTGCGGGACCGGGGAGGTGCGGGGAGTCCGGGGACGGGCCGAGAGGCCGGGTGCTCGGCGCGGGAGGTCGGACGCGGCTCGTCTACGCGGGCGTCAACGGCTCGGACACGCCGCGGACGCCACGCGGAGCAGGTCGACGTGGTGGCGCGTGGTCAGCAGTGCGGGAGGCAGCACGGGTCAGAGCGTCGCCGCCAGATGCCCGCGCGGTCAAGTGAAATCGAGGCAGTCCACTTGTTGGGAAGCGCGGTCCGTTCGTTGACATCGTCCTTCCGGCTGCCGAACGATGACGTTCGTGGAACCCCTGACCCGACGCCGCCACGTGGACTTCCAGCGCGTGGTGACGCAGGCGTGTCGCCGCTGACTGCTCCACCCGCTCAACCCGGTTCACAAGTCCACATCGGACTGATGGAGAAGCAGATGTCCTTGACGTTCCACTGGTTCCTGCCCACTTACGGCGACAGTCGCTACCTCGTCGGCGGCGGGCACGGCACGCCCACGCACACCGCGGGCGGCGCCCGCCCGGCGACGCTGGCCTACCTGGGGCAGATCGCGCGCAGCGCCGAGCAGCTCGGTTTCGAAGGCGCGCTGACGCCGACCGGTGCGTGGTGCGAGGACGCGTGGCTGTCGACCGCGATGCTCGCCGAGGTCACCGAGCGGCTGAAGTTCCTGGTCGCCTTCCGGCCCGGGCTGCTCTCGCCGACCCTCGGCGCGCAGATGGCCGCCACGTTCCAGCGACACTCCGGACAGCGGCTGCTGCTCAACGTCGTCACCGGCGGTGAGAGCCACGAGCAGCGCGCCTACGGCGACTTCCTGGACAAGGACGCCCGCTACGCGCGTTGCGACGAGTTCCTGGAGGTCGTGCGCGGTCTGTGGCGAGGGGAGCGGGTCGACTTCGCGGGCGAGCACGTCCGCGTCGAGGGTGCCGAGCTCACGCGCGTGCCCGACCCGGTGCCGCAGGTGTACTTCGGGGGTTCGTCCCCGGCGGCGGGCGATGTCGCAGCCAAGCACGCCGACGTGTACCTGACCTGGGGCGAACCGCCGGCCAAGGTCTCCGAGAAGATCCAGTGGATCCGCCAACTGGCCGCCGCCCAGGGCCGGACACCGCGCTTCGGCATCCGGCTGCACGTGATCAGCCGCGACACCAGCGAGCAGGCGTGGGCCGAGGCGCAGCGGTTGCTCGACGCCCTGGACCCGTCGGTCATCGAGCAGGTGCAGGCGGGGCTGGGTCGCAGCGAGTCCGAGGGTCAGAAGCGGATGCTGGAGCTGCACGAGGGTTCGACCTCGAAGCTGGAGATCTACCCGAACCTGTGGGCCGGGGTCGGTCTGGTGCGCGGGGGAGCGGGAACCGCTCTGGTGGGCAGTCACGCCGAGGTCGCCGAGCGCATCGAGGAGTACCACGCGCTGGGCATCGACGAGTTCGTGCTCTCCGGCCACCCGCACTTGGAGGAGGCGTACTGGTTCGGCGAAGGCGTGCTGCCGATCCTCGAGCGCAAGGGCCTCTGGCGGCACCCGGATCGGGCCGCAGCCGAACCGGTCCCGGCCAGCATCCCCTTCGCGGGAGCCCCGAGCGCGACGTCCTGAGCCGCACGCCCGCGACCGTGCTAGAACGTGGTTATGGGCAAGGGCGAGCAGGTGCGGGCGCGGTTGATCGACGCGGCGGTGCGCCTGCTCGCCGACGAGGGTCCGCAGTCGCTGCAGGCCAGGCGGCTGGCCCGTGAGATCGGCACGTCGACGATGTCGGTGTACCACTACTTCGGCGGCGTGCCGCAGTTGCTGCGCGGCGTTGCCGATGACGGTTTCCGCCGTCTGACCAACCGTCTCGACGCCGTGGCGACGACGGAGGACCCGGTGGCAGACCTGCTGCGCCAGGCGCTGGCCTACCGGGGTTTCGCCCGCGAGAGCCCGCACCTCCACGACCTGATGTTCGGCCTGTCCGCTCCGGCAGCGCATCCCGAGCCCGCGGACGGGGAGGCCGGCTGGCCCGCGGTGGCGTTCGGCAGGCTGGTCGGCGCCACCGAACGCGCCATCACCGCCGAACGGCTCGACCGGGCAGAGGCGGGTGACGTCGCTGCCCAGCTGTGGAGCGCGCTGCACGGCTTCGTCACCCTCGAACTCGCCGACCGCTTCGCCCACGACGACCCGCTGGCGGACGTGCTGGTGCCGCTGACCGCCAACCTGCTGCGCGGACTCGGCGACGAACCGGACGAGACCTGCACCTCGATCGGGTCCGCGTTCAGCTGACCTCGCCGTGGGCGACACGCGAAACCGCCCCTCACGCCGGACGGAGCTCGGCATTCCGGCGAAGGCGATCGCCGAGGCCATCGCCTTCGCCGTCGACCAGCCCGCGACCGTCGACGTCAACGAACTCGTCGTCCGCCCGACGGCCCCGGCGTGAGGGCTCAGCGCCGCAGGGACTTGATGACGAGTTGGCCGATGACGACGTAGACGAGCGCTGCCAGGCCGTAGTTGAGGACGACACCGAGCACCGCGTCGTCCGGCGTGAACACGTCACCGAGGCCCAGGACCAGCGTCTTGGCCAGGACGTAGACCACGGAGACGAACTCGTTGCCCTGGTTGGCGTCGAAGAGCACGAACAGCACGTGGAGCAGGAAGATCGTGAGGACCACGCTGACCACGACGCGGACGGTGTTCGCGATCCGGTCGGAGTTCTCCTCCCGGCGCCGGCGCTCCTCGTAGCGATCGTCGTGCGGGGGCTGGCCGTGCGGCGGGTACGGGCCGTGACCGTGCGGCGGGTAGGGACCCTGTCCCTGAGGCGGGTACGGGCCGTTTCCTCGCGGCGGGTACGGGCCGTGTCCGTGGGGCGACGGGTAATTCATGGGGCCGGATTGTGGTTGCGGGAGAGCGGTGGAAACAACCCCGCCCTGATAGCGGAGCGTGGAGATGATCGCCACGAAATGTGGCCCGCAACGTGAAGAACCGCCAGCAACCTGCGCGGGCCTGGAATTTCGTGAAGTTGCTCCGGGTAAACAATTTTGCGCGGGCAAGAGAAAGTTGTCAGCGCGTGATTCCGGAGTTCCCGCATCGTTGCCAGAAGTTGTGGGATTGCTCCTATTCGGACGGCATGATCAGCTGCCATGCTCGCTCGCCGCAGCAGCTCGGGAGTGCGCGAAATCCGTGCAGGACAACCAACTTCTTCGGATTGGCAGATGAACTACGCTCAGCAACAGATGGTGCACGCACGGCCACCTCATCACCGACCCAAACGACGCCGCCCGGGCCGCAAGATCCTGGCCGTTCTGCTGGTTCTGGTGCTGGCACTGGTCGGTTTCCTGATCTACGTGGACTTCTCGCTCAAGCGCGAGGCCGCACTTCCCACCTCCGGTGAGCGTCCCGCCGACGGCCCCGGCACCAACTGGTTGCTGGTCGGTTCCGACAGCCGCGAAGGGCTCGACGCCGACCGCCAGGCCGAGCTGGGAACCGGTGACACCGCGGGCCGGCGCACCGACACGGTGATGCTGGTGCACATCCCGCAGGCCGGCGGGAAGCCCACGATGGTCAGCCTGCCGCGCGACTCCTACGTCTCGATTCCCGGGCACGGCAAGGACAAGCTCAACTCGGCCTTCGCCTACGGCGGGCCGCCGCTGCTGACCCAGACCGTCGAGGCGTCGACCGGCGTGCGCGTGGACCACTACGCGGAGGTCGGCCTCGGCGGGTTCGCCGACATGACCGACGCGATCGGTGGCGTGGACATCTGCGTCAAGGAGCCGATGAAGGACCCCAAGGCCAACCTCGACGTGCAGGCGGGCTGCCAGGAGCTCGACGGCCCGCAGGCACTGGGCTACGTGCGCACCCGCGCCTCCTCGCGCGGCGACCTCGACCGCGTCGAGCGGCAGCGCGAGTTCCTCGCCGCGCTGACCGAGAAGGCGTCGTCCCCGGAGGTCTTCCTCAACCCGCTGCGCCTGTTCCCGCTGATCCTGGACACCTCCGGCGCGTTCCTCGTCGACACCGAGGACCACGTCTGGCACCTGGCGGGTCTGGCGTTCGCCATGAACGGGATCGCCTCCGGTCAGGGCGTGACCACGACGGTTCCGATGTCCGGCTTCGGCGAGACCAGCGATGGCGCGTCGGTGGTCAAGTGGGACCAGGACAAGGCTGAGACGCTCTTCGGCGCTCTCGCCAACGACACCGAAGTCCCGGCGGAAGTCATCGTCACGGGAATGTGAGTCGAACGCTCGGCGCCCGATCGGAAACAATTGTTCCGGTTGGGCGCCGATTGTTTTTCCGGAAGGAATTCCTCAGGTGTCGGCGGCGCACCGGAAACCGAGATTCCCGCTCGAACTGTCCGGTGAGTTGGACGTTCTCGCGGCGACCCGGTAGCGGTTGCAGTAGGAGTCGTGGCACAGGTACGAACCGCCGCGCATGGCGCGGTTGTCGGAACCGTCGGAGAAGCGGTCCGCGCACCACTCCCACACGTTCCCCGACACGTTGTGCAGTCCGAAACCGTTGGGTGCGAAGGAATCCACCGGAGCGGTGCCGACGTGACCGTCCTCGGCGGTGTTGCGCACCGGGAACCGGCCCTGCCAGATGTTGCAGCGGTGCTCACCGCCGGGCGTGAGCTCGTCGCCCCACGGGTAGCGGGCCTGGTCGAGGCCGCCGCGAGCCGCGTACTCCCACTCGACCTCGGTCGGCAGCCGCTTGCCCGCCCACTTGCAGTAGGCCGCGGCGTCGTGCCACGAGACGTGCACGACGGGGTGGTCCCAGCGGCCGTCCAGGTCGCTGCCAGGCCCCTCCGGGTGCCGCCAGTCGGCGCCGCTGACCCCGCACCACCACGGGGTCTGCTCCGGGCGGGGGGACTCCTTGCGCAGGTGCCCGGGCAGGAACTTGGCGAACACGTAGGTCCAGCCGAACCGCTCGGCCTCGGTGACGAAACCGGTGTCGTCGACGAACTCCGCGAAACGCGCGTTGGACACCGCGTGCGGGTCGATGGCGAACGAGGCCACGCGGACCTCGCGGACCGGTCCCTCGGCGTCGTCGGGGAACCCGTCGGGGTCCTCGGTGCCCATCCGGAACACGCCGCCGGGAAGCACCACCATGCCGGCCAGATCCCCGCTGCCCCGGGTGACCTGCTGCTCAGAACCGGTCGCCGGACCGGAACGAGACGGAGGACAACAGCCCGCCACCAACCACACCTCCCGCAGTCGAACGCTTCGCGCAGCGCGACGTTACCCGCGCGGCACCCGTTCCGGCCGCCGAGGACGGCCACCGGTGTGACGGCGGCAACTCCCGGGAACCAGCGGTTGACCGGAACCGACATCTCCCACGACCTCACCACGCGCGGACGGAGATGAGATGAGCACCGAGGCGCCCCCGGCAGCGGAACAGCGCGGCGGCCCCGCCGGAACGTGGGCGGCGCTGCGGCCGCTGGTCCTGCGGCTGCACTTCTACGCCGGACTGCTCATCGCCCCGTTCCTGCTCGTGGCCGCCTCCACCGGGCTGCTCTACGTGTTCACGCCGCAGCTGGAACAGCTGGTCCACGACCGGGAACTGCACGTGCCGGCGAGCCCGCGCACCGCTTCGGTGGACGACCAGCTCGCCGCCGCGCAGGCCGCGCACCCGGGTGCCTCGCTGATGTCCATCCGCCCGGCGCCCACCCCGACCGACACCACGCAGGTCATCTTCCACGCCCCGGACCTGCCGGAGAGCTTCCAGCGCACCGTGTTCGTCGACCCGCACACCACTGAAGTGCGCGGAATCCTGGAGACCTACGGCAGCAGCCAGGCGCTGCCGCTGCGCGCGTGGATCGACAACCTGCACCGCGGCCTGCACCTGGGTGATTTCGGCAGGCTCTACAGCGAACTCGCGGCCAGCTGGCTGTGGGTGGTGGTGCTGGGCGGGCTGCTGCTGTGGTTCCGGCGCCGCCGGACCTCCCGCAAGCGGCTCGTGGTCCCCGAGCCCGGCGCCACCGGGCGCAAGCGGCTGCTGTCCTGGCACGGCACGATCGGCACCTGCATCGCGCTGGGCCTGCTGTTCCTGTCGGCCACCGGGCTGACCTGGTCGAACTACGCCGGAGCGAACGTCACCCAGCTCCGCGAGGTGCTGGCCTGGGAGACCCCGACCGTGTCCACCGACGTGGTCGCTCCCGAGCACCAGGGCCACCACGGTCACCACGGGCACACCGCGCACACCGGCGGCGACGTCGGTCCGGAACGGGTGCTGCGCGCCGCCGAGGCGCAGGGCGTGACCGGGCCGGTCGAGCTGACCCCGCCGACCTCGGGCGGGGCCTACGTGGTGCAGCAGGTGCAGCGGCACTGGCCGACCGAGCAGGACTCGGTCGCCGTCGACGCCGCCAGCGGGCAGGTCACCGCGACGCTGCGCTTCGCCGACTGGCCGGTGATGGCGAAGCTGGCGCGCTGGGGCGTCGACGCGCACATGGGCCTGCTGTTCGGCCTGGTCAACCAGCTGGTGCTGGCGGCGCTGATGGTCGCGCTGCTGGTCACCATCGTCCTCGGCTACCGGATGTGGTGGCGGCGCCGTCCGGCCGGTGCCTTCGGCGCTCCGGTCGCGCGCGGCGCCTGGCGGCAGGCGCCGTTGCGCGTGCTGCTGCCGCTGGGGGCGGTGACGCTGGTGGTGGCGTTCTTCCTGCCGCTGCTGGGCGTTTCGCTGCTGGCGTTCCTGGTCCTGGACGCCGCGCTGGGCCGCTGGCGGAGCGCGCGGAGCTGAGGCGCGCGCCTAACGTGACGTTCGTCATCCGCTTAGCGTTCCCGCAGGTGGACCGGCCTCTCGCGATCTCGCCCGCGAAAATCGTTTGACCAGCGTGGATGATGGGAAACATCGCGTGCGTTGGTGCCGGGTGTTCGCGCCGTCGCATCCCGTCGCGACGGAATGCCCTGTCGGATCAGGGCGTTAAGCTGGATCGGAGCTCTGGGGGGACGAGCATGCTTGTGAGGGGACGGTTCACGTGACTCCCCGGCACCGGATCATCTGACCGTCGGCAGGCCACCGGCCGCGCCCGAAACCGTCGCGGACCCCACCGACGCGTGGGTCGACCCGACACGTGATCCGGGCTTCCACCGCCCGAGCGCCAGAACTGCATGCCGCAACGCCGTCGGCGATGTCGGCGAATCCGGCCGGTACCCCCGGCCGGGAGGACAACGGCCGTGACCAAGGCCCCACACGAGCGAGGTGCACGACAACCCATGACCGAGACGGCCGCGATCGCGGAGCCCGACCGGCAGGCCACACCGCCGAGAGCAAACGTGCTGCTGAGCGTGCTGGTCGCCTCGGCCTTCGTGATGATCCTCAACGAGACGATCCTGAGCGTCGCGCTGCGCGACCTCACCGTCGACCTCCACGTGTCCACCACCACCGTGCAGTGGCTGACCAGCGGGTTCCTGCTGACGATGGCGGTGGTCATCCCGATCACCGGGTTCCTGCTGGAGCGCTTCACCCCGCGTCAGGTGTTCATGACCGCGATGGTCCTGTTCAGCCTCGGCACGCTGCTGAGCGGGCTGGCACCCGGCTTCGGGATGCTGCTGGCGGGTCGGATCGTGCAGGCGTCCGGCACGGCGGTGATGCTGCCGCTGCTGATGACCTCGGCGATGCGCCTGGTGCCGGTGGAGAAGCGCGGAGCCACGATGGGCACGATCAGCATCGTCATCGCCGTCGCCCCGGCGGTGGGACCGACCATCGGTGGAGCGGTGCTGTCCTCGCTGGGCTGGCGCTGGATGTTCTGGATCGTGCTGCCGCTGTCGTTGATCGCGCTGGCGATCGGCGCGGTGTGGATGCGCCTGGACAGCGAGACCCGTTCGGTTCCGCTGGACGTGCTGTCGGTGCTGCTGTCGGCGATCGGTTTCGGCGGCCTGCTCTACGGTCTGTCGTCGATCGGCGAGTCCGGTGGCTCGCACGCGGTCCCGCCGTGGGTGCCGCTGGTGGTCGGTGCCGTGTCGCTGGTGGTGTTCGTGGCCCGGCAGCTGCGGCTGCAGCGCGAGGACCGGGCGCTGCTGGACCTGCGGCCGTTCACCCACCGCCCGTTCGTCGTGTCGCTGGTGCTGGCGGCGCTGCTGTTCATGTGCCTGCTGGGCGCGGCGGCGATCCTGCTGCCGCTGTACCTGCAGACGGTGCTCAAGACGACCACCTTCGTCAGCGGACTGGCGGTGCTGCCGGGCGGTCTGCTGATGGGTCTGATGGGACGTCCGGTCGGGCGGCTGTTCGACCGGATCGGACCGCGTCCGCTGGTGATCCCGGGCGCCGCCGCGATGGCGGTGTCGCTGTGGTTGTTCGCCACGCTGACCCCGGAGTCGCCGCTGGGCATGGTGATCGGCTTCCACCTGCTGCTGATGCTCGGGCTGAGCCTGATGATGACGCCGCTGATGACCTCGTCGCTGGGCGCGCTGCCGGATCACCTGTACTCGCACGGGAGCGCGATCCTGGGCACGTTGCAGCAGGTCTCGGGTGCGTTCGGCACGGCGGTGTTCGTGACGGTGTCGTCGCTGGCCTCGGCCAACCCGGCGGGCGTCCCGGACGCCGCGGGACTGCGCACCGCGTTCGTCGTCGCCGGCGTGATCGGCTTGGTCGCCTTCGGCACGGCGCTGTTCATCCGCAAGACCGAGGGCGTCACCGCGGCGGTCGCGGCCCACTGAGCGAGTTCTGGGGGAGGGGCGCGTGGTTTCGACCGCGCGCCCCTCTCGCTGTTCTAGGCCCTGGTGACGCGCTGCTCGGAGCGCAGGGCGCGGGCGAGCGCCTCGGAGCCGAAGTGCTGCGGAACGACGTGATTCGCCTTGAGGCCGAACGGCTCTCAAGGCGAATCAGCGGGTGCTCACCTGCGGGAGCGCAGCAGCTTGTTGAAGGACTTGGCGTCCTTGGTCGCGTTGTGCAGCCTGCCCGCCGAGGCGTCGTCGATCAGCGAATCGATGGTCTCCGACGCGCACGCGCGGTTGGCGCCGATGCCGCCCGCCGCGCCGCGCTTGGCCCAGCCGACCACGTAGGTCCCGGGCTCGACCCGGCCACCGGTGTTCGGGATGACCCCGGTCCCCTCGTCGAACGGCAGTTGCGGGATCTGCACCCCGCGGCTGCCCACCGACCACAGCACCATCCCGGTCGCCACGTCCCGGTTGCCCGAGCCGTCACCGATGCGGAGAGCCCGGACCTGCGGATCGCCGACCACCTCCTGCGGGGCGGAGGAGAAGCGCAGCACCAGGCGGCGGTCCTCACCCGGAGCCCGATCCCAGTCGACGTCCTCGACCGGCAGCTCGCGCAGCAGCGCGGCCGTCGTCCCCTCCTCGGCCGAGGCGATCGACTCCGCCGCGCCCCCGTGGCCGTCGACCACGATGCGGCCCTGCAGCCGCTGCTGGATGCCGACCCACTCCGACCGCGTGAACGCCGCGTGCTCGGGACCCCGCCGCGCGAGCAGCACGACCTCGCGGACCTTGCTCTTGCGCAGGGCGGAGAGCGCGTGGTCGGCGATCGGGGTGCCGACCAGCTCGTCGGGGTCGCTGAGCAGCAGGCGCGCCGCGTCCAGCGCCACGTTGCCGTTGCCCACGATCACGACCCGTTCCGACGACAGCTCGACCGCGTCGGCCGGGGTGTCCGGATGCCCGTTGCACCAGCCGACGAACTCGCGAGCGGCCAGCGTGCCCGGCAGGTCCTCGCCGGGCAGCCCCAGCGTGCGGTGACCGGGTGCACCGACGGCGTAGACCACCGCGTTGTGGTGCTCGGTCAGCTCGGCGTGGCTGACGGTCCGCCCGACCTCCACGCCCAGGTGCATGCGGACCCTGGGGTGCTTGTAGCTGGTCGCGAAGGTGTGCTCGATCTGCTTGGTGCTCGGGTGGTCCGGTGCGACCCCGTACTTGATCAGACCCCCAGGGGTGGTCATCCGGTCGATCAGCGTGATCTCGGCGTCGGTGGAGCGCAGCAGCGACTGCACCGCGTAGCCGGCGGCAGGCCCGGTTCCCACGACCGCCACGCTCGGCGCAGCGGCGTGCGTCGGCAGCGATCGTGGGAACTGGGGCTTTCCCCAGGGGTAGTCAGCCGGGACTTCGGAGAACCGCTCCCGGTTGATGTCGGCGTGCACGGACAGGTCCCCGGTGAGCTTGTCGATCGGGAACACCGCGTCCACCGGGCACGCATCGGCGCAGGCGCCGCAGCCGATGCAGGTGCGCGGGTCGATGTAGAGCCGGTCGGTGGTGCCGAAATCGGGCTCGTCCGGAGTGGGGTGGATGCAGTTCACCGGGCACACCGAGATGCACGATGCGTCGGCGCAACAGGATTGCGTGATCGCGTAGGTCATGGCCGTGGGCTCAGATCATGTGCACGCGCTTGTAGAGCGCGGTGGAGGTACGGGTGAGCAGGCCGGCGTCGTCGAGGAACTCCATCAGCCCGGCGCTGGCGTTGCGCATCAGCGACTTGCGGTGCTGGTTGGACTTGACCTCCGCCAGCGCGCGCTTGGTGTCGATCCCGACCGCGGCGTAGACCTTCGGGCTGACCAGGGCGTTGACGATGACGTAGGCGGCCACGCTGATGATCGCGGCGCTGACGTGGCGCTTCACGCGCCCGATGCTCTGCATGTGCTCCTTGATCTCCTCCCGGGCGAACTTCATGTGCCGGGATTCCTCGACCACGTGGATCTTGGAGCTGGTGCGCACGATGTCGAGGACGTTGTCGCCGCGCATCCAGTCGCGCTGCATCACGTCGAGGACCTCTTCGGCGACCAGTCCGGCGCCGTAGGCCACCTCGCCCGTCGCGAGGCTCTTGAGCCCCCGTGCGAGCTCGATGACGAACCTGCTGGGGAAGTACGCGGGGACTTCGAGCTTCTGGCAGATGCGCGCGAACATGATCGAGTGCCGGCACTCGTCGGCGACCTCGGTCAGGGCGAACTGGAACTCGGAGTTCGCGGGGTCCTTGACGTACTGGTCGCGCAGGATCATCTGCTGGAGGATCATCTCGAACCAGATGCCGGTGCTCATGATCGAGCAGACTTCGTGCCTGGTGAGCGCGATCCGCTGCTGCTCGGTGAGCTCATCCCACAGCTCGGTCCCGTAGAGCGTGCTCCACTCGGGGTTGAGGCCGTACTGGTCCTCGGGAAGCGGGCTCTCCCAGTCGATCTCCGTGCTCGGATCGTAGGAGAGCGTCTGTGAGGACTCCAGCAGGCGGCTGGAGAAGTCCTGCTCGGCGCTCTGGCCGGCAACACCGACGGCGGTCATTGCGCACCTCCGCAGTTCGTCGTACTCGAAGTAACAGGAACAGACTGTACCCCATAAATCCGCGGTTGCGGAGCCCCTTTTTTCCGGCGGCTAGACTTCGTGGGTGACCGCATCAACGACAGGGCAGGTGGACGGGCGGAGCGCCCGGTGGGCCGGGTATCGCGAGAAGCGGCGGAAAGAGCTGGTCGATGCGGCGCTGAGGGCGATCGCCAAGCACGGCCCGGAGGTCTCGGTCGAGCTGATGGCGGAGGAAGCCGGCGTGGCCAGGCCCCGGCTGTACAAGTACTTCAACGACACCGCGGACCTGGGTGCCGCCATCGCCGAGCGCGTCGCCGAGATGGTCACAGCCGAGCTCGCGCCGATGTTCAACCCGCGCGGCACGCCCATGGAGATGATCCGCGCCGCGATCGGCGCGCACACCAACTGGCTCGCCGAGCACGGCAACCTCTACCGGTACCTGAGCATGAACTCGGTGACCGGCGAGGCCGGGCAGAACGTGATCACCGACGTCAAGACGGTCATCGCGCGCCAGGTCACCGGGCTGTTCCAGTACTTCTTGGACCAGTTCGGCATCCAGATCCCGGTCGTGCAGCCGCTGGCCTTCGGCATCGTCGGGCTCGTCGAGTCCAGTGCGGGGAGCTGGCTGCAGGAGCCGAACGGTCTCACCCTCGACGAGCTCACCGACTGGCTCTGCGACTGGACCTGGCAGCTGCTCGACCAGTCGCTGCAGGTCTACGGCCTCGAGCTGGACCCGAATCTGCCGCTGGCAGAAGCGGATCCGGTCGACGACTGACTTCTCCGCAACTCGTCTTGCTCAGCGGTGCGGGTAGGGGAAAGTGCAGCGGCTCCGCGGACTCCGCGCGCCGCTCCTGATGTGGTCAAAACGGCGCCGCGGCGTGCTCGCCGCGGCGCCGCCCAGAACCCCCGGCGGTGCCAGCTGCGACAGCTCGCGGCTGCGCCGCTCGCAACTGATCGGGCATCCCTCAGAGCATGTGCGCCCGCTTGTAGACGGCCACTGCGGGCGGCGTGAGCAGGCCCGCCTCGTCGAGGAATGCCATCAGGCCCGCGCACGCGTTGCGCAGCATGGACTTCCGGTGCTCGTTGGCCGCCGCTGCCGCCACGCCGTCCCGGGGCCGAATCCCGACCGCCTTGTAGACGTGCGGGCTGACCAGGCTGGTGATGATCGCGTAGGAGACCACGGAGACCAGCAGTGCGCTGGCCTGGCGCTGCAGCGGTCCGATGCCCTGCACGTGCGCCTTGGTCTCCTCGCGGGCGAACTTCATGTGCCGGGATTCCTCGACCACGTGGATCTTGGAGCCGGTGCGGACGATGTCGAGCACGCGGTCATCGCGCATGAAGTCGCGCTGCATCACGTCGAGCACTTCCTCGGCGACGAGCGTGCCCGCGTAGGCGACCTCACCGCCGGCGACGCTCTTGAAGACCCGTGCCAGTTCGACGACCGCCTTGTGCGGGAAGTAGGCGGGGATCTCCAGCTTCTGGCAGGCGCGGGCGAACATGATCGAGTGCCGGCACTCGTCGGCGACCTCGGTCAGGGCGAACTGGAACTCGGAGTTCGCGGGGTCCTTGACGTACTGGTCCCGGAGGATCATCTGCTGGAGGATCATCTCGAACCAGATGCCGGTGCTCATGATCGAGCAGACTTCGTGCCTGGTCAGCGTGATCCGTTGCTGCTCGGTGAGCTCATCCCACAGCTCGGTCCCGTAGAGCGTGCTCCACTCCGGGCTCAACCCGTACTGGTCCTCGGGCAGGTGAGCGTCCCAGTCGATCTCGGTCATCGGGTCGTAGGACAGCATCTGCGACGACTCCAGCAACCGACTGGAGAAGTCCCGCTCCACGTCCTGGAAGGCGGTCATGTTCAACACCTCCGCGCACTACGTCGTACTCGAAGTAACAGGAACACGAACGTACCCCATATATTCTTTTTTCTGAACTCCCCCAGAGGCCGACCGAGCTGATCAGGACTTGTCGCGCGCCTTGGCCGCCTTGCGGGCCTGCGCCCGCTCCTCCTCGCGACGCGCTTCGACGCGCGTGGTGCGCTCCTGCTGGAGCCACTCGGGGTCCTCGTCGCGGATCGCGTTGATCTGCTCGGTGGTCAGCGGGTCCGCGTAGCCGTTGCGGGTCAGTCCGCTGATCGAGATCCCCAGCTTCGCCGCGACGACGGGGCGCGGGTGCGGACCGTTGCGGCGCAGGTCGCGCAGCCACTCCGGCGGTTCGGCCTGCAGCGCGTTGAGCTCGTCGCGCGAGACGACGCCCTCCTGGAAATCGGCGGGGGTGGCCTCCAGCAGGACACCCAGCTTCTTGGCCGCCGTGGCGGGCTTCATCGTCTGGACGGTTTTGCGCGACGTCATCCGACCAGCGTAACCGGCGACTCCGGCCGGTAGTCTGGGCAGGTGACAGAGTCGGCCCCGTCCTTCGACCTCGCCTACGTCCCCGGCATCACGCCCGACAAGTGGGCGCGCAAGTGGCAGGAGCGCGAACCCCTCGTTCCCCTCAACCTCGTCCAGACCGCGGCCGCCGAAGCGCCCGGCCTGGTCCGCGAGGGTGAAGCCGACGCGGCGCTGCTGCGGCTGCCGATCGACCGCACCGGGCTGCACGCCATCCCGCTCTACACCGAGCAGACCGTGGTCGTGGTGCCCAAGGACCACGTGGTCGCCGCCGCCGCCGAGGTCACCTCCGAGGACCTCGCCGATGACGTGCTGCTGCACCCGCTCGACGACGCCCTCGACTGGGAGCGCCCGCCGGGACTTCCCGCGGTCGAGCGCCCCGCCACCACCGCCGACGCGATCGTGCTGGTCGCCGCCGGGATCGGACTGCTGGTCGTGCCGCAGTCGTTGGCGCGGCTGCACCACCGCAAGGACCTCACCTACCGGCCGATCACCGACGCGCCCGAATCCACCGTCGCGCTGACCTGGATCGAGGACGAGACCACGGACCTGATGGAGCAGTTCATCGGGATCGTCCGCGGTCGCACGGTCAACAGCACCCGGGGCAAGCAGCAGAGCGAACCCGCGGGCAAGACCAAGAAGGCCCCCGCCAAGCCCGCCAGGACCCAGGCGCGCAAGCCGGCGTCGCGCCGTGGTCCGGCTCCGGGCAAGGGGCGCAAACCGCGTCGCCGCTGACCCACGGGCGGGTGACTCGCGTGGAATTCGAACGGGGCTTCTGATGTTGTCGTGGTCACGACCCGGTTCTGCGATGGAGGTACGAAGATGCCGTTGACTGGCCAGTACGAGCCGAGCCCGACCGAGTTCGTGCGCGATCAGGTCGAGAAGTACGAGAGCTCCGGCGGTACCGAAGGCACCACGATGCACGGGCTTCCGGTCGTCGTGCTGACCACCAAGGGCGCCAAGTCCGGCAAGATCCGCAAGGCGCCGGTGATGCGCGTCGAGCACGACGGGCGCTACGCCGTCGTCGCCTCGCTCGGCGGGGCTCCGCAGAATCCCGTCTGGTACCACAACATTCGCGCCAACCCGAGGGTGGAGCTGCAGGACGGGCCGCAGCGCAAGGACTACGAGGCGCGCGAGCTCAGCGGCGAGGAGCGCGAGCTGTGGTGGGACCGCGCGGTCGCGGCGTTCCCGAACTACGCGGAGTACCAGACGAAGACCGATCGGACGATCCCCGTCGTCCTGCTGGAGCCCGTCGCTTCCTGAGCGGACCCCGAGCTCGCGAGAGGGGAGAACGGCTTCCGGAAGCCGTTCTCCCCTCAGCGGGTCACGAACCGATGGTGGCCATCGGCTCGCCGTTCGCGCGCCTGGTGCGGCCGCGCGAGATCAGCCACCAGCCCAGCGCGATCACCGCGATGATGGCGGGGATCGAGAAGAACGCGATCCGCTCGGCGCCGTCGGAGAAGCCCATCAGGGCGATCACCAGGACGAGGAACGCCAGCGTGGCCCAGCTCGTGTAGGGCGCACCGGGCATCCGGTAGCTCGGCCGCTCGATCTCACCGCGCATGGCCCTGGTCCGCAGCCGCATCTGGCAGATCACCAGCGTGGCCCAGGTCGCGACCACGCCGAGCGAGGCGATCGCCGTGGCGATCTCGAACGCCTGCTCCGGAACGATGCCGTTGAGGATGACGCCGAGCACGAAAGCCGCTGCGGTGAAAAGAATTCCGCCGTACGGGACGCGGCGCTTGTTCATCTTCGCGGCGAACTTCGGCGCCTCGCCGTCGTTGGCCAGCGCCCGCAGGATGCGGCCGGTCGAGTACAGACCGGAGTTGCACGACGACAGCGCGGCGGTGAGCACCACGGCGTTCATCACGTCGCCGACGCCCGGGACCCCCAGGCGGGAGAACACGGTGACGAACGGGCTCTCGTCGGCGCTGAAGACCGTCCACGGCAGCAGCATCGCCAGCAGCAGCACCGAACCGACGTAGAAGATGGCGATCCGCCACACCACGCCGTTGATGGCCTTGGGCAGCACCTTGTGCGGCTCCTTGGCCTCGCCCGCGGTGATGCCGACCATCTCGATCGCGGAGTAGGCGAAGACCACCGACTGCAACGCCATCAGGGTGATGCCGAAGCCACTGGGGAAGAAGCCGCCGTGCGAGGTGAGGTTGGCCGGTCCCGCCGGGGCACCGCCGATGTCGGTGGCGGTGAACACCAGGCCCAGGCCCACGACCAGGAACACCAGGATCGCCAGCACCTTCACCAGCGAGAACCAGAACTCCAGCTCGCCGAACAGCTTCACCGACACCAGGTTGACCGCCAGCAGCACGCCCAGCGCGATCAGCGCCGTGATCCACTGCGGCAGGTCCGGCAGCCAGCGGTGCACGTAGATCGCGACCGCGGTGATCTCGGCGATGCCGGTCATCGCCCAGTTCAGCCAGTACATCCAGCCGGAGGCGAAACCCGCCCAGGGGCCGATGAACTCGCGGGCGTACTCCACGAAGCTGCCCGCGACCGGGCGGTACAGCACCAGTTCACCGAGGGCGCGCATGACGAAGAACGCCGCCAGACCGCACAGCGCGTACGCGACCACCAGCGAGGGGCCGACCGTGGCGAGCTTGCCTCCCGCACCGAGGAAGAGCCCGACACCGATCGCTCCGCCGATGGCGATCATCTGCACCTGGCGGTTGCCGAGCGACTTCGAATAGCCGTCGGCGTCGGTCGTGGGCGCAGCATCCTGCCCCGACCGCAACGATGAATCCACGAAAACCAAGTCCCTTCGTGACCAGGACACGCCGGAGAAAAGCGACGTCCAGGCGTTTTTCGTGCCGGTGCTAGGTCATCCGGCGGGGCGATACTAGTCATCGGAATTTCGCGTCCGCGTTGCGTGCGAGTCAGTTCCGCGTGGTTCTCAGGAATCTTTCCCAGAACCCCTCTGATGTGGTGCGGGTCTCGTAGTCCCTGGTGGATGGTCGTTCCGCTGATCCAGTGGGGATCCGGCTACGCCGTCCAGGTGCGCGCGACATCGGCGTTCGTCGTCATCGCGCGTCCATCAAATGGGAAATTCCCGAGCGTTCTCCTCGATCCGGAAAGGGAAGAACAGGACGAAACCACGCGGAGCCAAGCAATTCGAGGGATTCCTTCCGCTTCCTCCCTCGCGGCCGATCGGTCCCGTGCGCGAGGGCGACGGTGGCGGAGCGGCGCGAACGCTGCGTCATCAGCGCGCTCGCCGCGGACGCGCCGCGTGGCGGGAAGGGTCGGTGCGCGTCACCGCCGCGCCGTTGCGATTCGTGCTCGCACGCCCTCGGAACCGACTTTCGGCAGGGGTCGAAATGTGACCCTGCTTACAGTGTCAACAAATAGTGCCCGACCGATTACTCAATGGCTTCAGCGGCCCGCCACGCTCTGTCAATTGGTTGCTCGCATTTCGCATCGCAATTATTGCGGCGCGTGCGCGACTGTTCACGGACAGTTTTCGAAATGAGGAGTCGATCGCTTCTTCATGATCGTGATTCGTGCCTGTGACCAGGGGGGACGATCACGTGACGCGCAGTGAGATGGTGGTGCGGGCCTCAATAGATTGCTCCATTCGGCCCATTAAAGGATCGTCGCTTGGCGTAAGGATATGAAGTTGTAATGATCCCGCCTTGAAACGGAGACCTAGATGCCCCGGCTCGCAGTTGCGGTTGTCCCGATCGGATTGGCCGCAGCCCTGGGCCTCGGTGCATTGGCAAGCGCCGAAACATCGACCCCGCACAGCGTGGACGCTGCCGCGCATCCGGTCGGTGTGCAGAGCCCCGCCCCCGCCCCGGCCCTGTCCCCCGCACTCCCCGAAGCCCCCGCTCCCGTTGCTCTGGCCCCCGCCGCTGTCCCCGCAGCGCCGGCCGCCCCGAAGGCCGATGAGAAGGCTGAGCAGAAGGCTGCGGACGTCAAGCCGCAGCCGGTCACCAAGGAACTCCCCGTCAACTACGCGGCCCAGCTGACCGGCTACTGGTGCGGGCCCGCCGCGACCCGCATCGCCATGTCCTCCAAGACCGGCGACCTGCCGTCCCAGGCCGAGCTGGCCAAGGAGCTCCGCACCACCGAGAACGGCACCGACCACGTCGGCCAGGTCGCGGACGGCCTGAACAAGCTGCTGGCCCCGACCGGCACGCACTACGTCGCCAAGGACCTCAGCAGCCGCCAGGTGTCGCCGGAGATGACCAACGAGCTGTGGGACGACACGGTTCGCAACATCGACAGCGGCAAGGCCATGGTGGCCAACATCGTCGCGCCGCCCGGCAACCAGCCGCCCGGCTACCCGTCGAGCCAGACGATCTACCACTACGTGTCGGTCGTCGGTTACGACTCCGACAAGAAGAACGTGAAGATCGCCGACCCGGCGAACTTCAGCGGCAACAAGGAGTACTGGCTGAGCCTCGACCAGCTGACCTCCCTGGTCCAGCCGCGCGGCTACGTCGCCTGATCGCACAATCGAGTTCCAGCACCTCGGGTGTTGAACGACCACTGCGGCGGTCCCCTGTGGAAGGGGGCCGCCGCAGTCGTTCGTCGGGTGGTCCGGACAACCTCCTTCCGGTTCGGCGCGTCTGAGTGATGGCGTGACCGACTGGAGGAGGACGACCGTGCTGAAGCGGACCGGGATCATCACCGCGCTCGTCGCGGCCGCGGCGCTGGTGGGAGGCGTGGCCAGCGCCCAGGAGACGTGGACGGCGGAGCCGTTCCCGCAGCGGCCGGACCTCTCGTCGACGATCGCCACCGCGTCCAGCGGTGGCGGCGAGACCTGGGCCTTCGGCTCCTACGGGCAGGCCGGCGGCACCTCGTCTACCTCGCAGGCGTACCGCCGCGGAGCCGACGGGACTTGGGCGGAGGTCCCGGTCCCGTCGATCGGTCACCTGGTGTCCTCGGCCGTGGCCGGGCCGAACGACGCGTGGACCATCGGCTGGGGCTACAAGAACTCCACCGGAGCGCTGTTGCACTGGGACGGCGCGGCGTGGACGGAGGTCCCGGTGGACGTCCCCGGTGCCACCCGGGTGCGCCCCGACGACGTGGTCGCGGTCGGTGACGAGGTCTGGCTGATCGGCAAGGGCTACAACGACGGGCAGGAGTCCCGGCAGCACTCCTTCGCCGAGCGCTGGGACGGCGTGGCCTGGCAGGACGTGCCGCTGCCGGAGTCGGCGAACGAGGGGACGCTCGACGCGATCGGGGGCAGCCCGGACGACCTGTGGATCGCCGGCACCCGGGGCGACGCCGCGATGGCCCTGCACTGGGATGGAACCGCCTGGGCCGAGGTGCCGGTGCCGCCGGTCGAGATGCCCGAAGGATCCCTCTTCGAGGTGAACGACGTGGCGGCCCACGCCCCGGACGACGTGTGGATCTCGGCCGCCGCGCGCATCTACGACAGGCCGGAGCAGACCAAACCCGTGCTGCTGCACTGGAACGGCGCGGCCTGGGGCGAAGTTCCCGCCCCGGCCGCGGGCGCACCCGGTGAGTTCGTCCACGCGGAGGGCGCGCTGTGGAACCTCGCCGATTCCGGTCCGCTCCGCTACGACGGCACCACCTGGCGGGCCGTTGACGGCCCCGCCGAAGGCCCGGTCCACGCCGGAACCGAGGCCGACGGCCACCTCCTCGGCATCGGTTCCACCGGCCCGAGCTACGAACCGGCACCGTTCGCCTCGAACCACAACGGCTGACCGGTCGGGATGAGGCCGAAACACCCTCGCGTGAAACGGGAATCCCCTCGCCATCGGTTCGATGACGAGGGGATTGCCGGTGTTGCTCAGAGCGTGAAGGCCGCCTGGGTGTAGCCGCCGACGGTGGCGTTGCGGTCGACTCCGCCGGGGATGCCGGGGACCTGCCCGGCGTCGCTGTGCTGGTGCAGCGCCAGGCGCGGGTGGCCCCAGCCGGGGTTGCCGGGGTCGCCGTTGTAGCGGGCGATCCACAGCAGCACGTCGTCGCCTGCCCACAGGTTGGGGTCGATGATGTTCTGGAACCAGTTCAGGCTCGCGTACACCAGCACCCCGCGGACACCGGTCGCGATGCGCAGCAGCCGGACGAACTCGGCGATGAAGGCGTTCGGGTCGGGGATCTCGGGATCCTCCATGTCGAGCATCGGCCACATGTTGCCCGGCTCCTTGAGCCCGTGCTGGCCCATCCACCAGGCGAAGTGCCCGACCTGCGGGTCGATGGCTCCGGGGCGGGCGAAGTGGTAGCCGCCGGTCATGATGCCGGCGCCGCGCGCTCCGGCCACGTGGGCGCCTGCCGCGTCATCGACCCACGTCCGGCCTTCGGTCAGCTTCATGCTCGCGAAGGTGATGTTGTTGCCGCGAACCGCCGCCCAGTCGTCGACGGCGTTGTGGTGGCTGATGTCGATTCCGTAGTCCATGGGGCCCCCATCTGGTCGTGCTCGGGTTGCGCAACGCTCGCGGAGGGTGCCTCGGCGTTCCCCGGCCGGACGCTCAGCTGAGCCGGTGATCAACCCGTGCTGCGCACACGGTCCCAAGAAAGGATCGTTTTGTGGGGTGAATGACTGGAATTCCCACGTTCGGAGCACCCGCACGACGCAGTGCCGATTGGTGCACCTGGCCCAGTGATCCGGAACCGGGCGATCTCCCTGTGGTGAGTGCGATGTTCGTGGTCCACTGGGGTGTCGACCGCCGGTGTCGATCTTTGGAAGCATCGGGGGCCGTTGGCCTTCGGAGAGGAGCGGCATTGAGCGACGGCGTGGGGGACCTGCGCACGGACGTGGCGCACGGCGCGCGGATCTACGACTACATCCTGGGCGGCAAGGACAACTACGCCGTCGACCGCGCCGCCGCGGAGGCGTCCCAACAGGTCTGGCCCGGGCTGCCGGTGCACATGCGCGCCAACCGCGAGTTCATGCACCGCGCAAGCCGATTCCTGGCCACCGACTGCGGCATCGACCAGTTCCTGGACATCGGCACCGGAATCCCGACCAGGCCGAACCTGCACGAGGTCGTCCATGAGGTGAAGCCGGAAGCCCGCGTCGTCTACACCGACAACGATCCGATCGTGCTCGCCCACGCCCGCGCGCTGATGACGCGGAACGGGCAGGGGAGGACCGCCTACGTCGACGCCGACCTGCGCGACCCCGACACGATCCTGAACTCGCGGGAGTTCCAGGAGACCCTGGACCCGACCCGGCCGATCGGCCTGATGCTGATCGCGGTCGTGCACTTCATCGAGGACGACGACGAGGCGTTGGAGGTGGTTCGCCGCATCGTCGACGTGCTGCCCTCGGGCAGCTACGTGGCGGCCACGATCGCCACCGACGAGTACGCCCCGGAGCTGCTGGCCGAGGTCCGCCGCGCCTACAGCGAGCACGGCGAAACCCTGAAGTTCCGCTCGCGCACCACTGCGCAGCGCTTCTTCGACGGCCTCGACGTCGTCGACCCCGGCCTGGTCCAGATGCACAAGTGGCGTCCCGACGACCTCGAATCCCTCGACGTCCCCGAGGCCGACATCGCCATGTACGCCGCGATAGCCCGCAAGCCCTGAGCCCGGGGGGAGGCAGTTGGGCGTGGAATCGGTCTGAGTCAGGCGCGGGCCGGCCGGTTGGCGATCTGCTGGGTCGAGGGGTCCACCGGCTGGGGCGGGTTGGCGTGGGCCTGCTGCGGGCGGCCGTTCTGCGAGGTGCTCGGCGGGATCGCCGGGGTGAGCTGCGTCTGCGCGGCGCTCGCCTGCGACGCGCTGGGGGCAGCGGCCGGGGTGAGCTGGGTCTGCTGCGCGGCGTGCGAAGGCCCGGGGGTGACCGCTTGGTTGAGCTGCGTCTGCTGGGCGGAGTTGGCCTGCGCGGCCTGGGCGGCCTGGGCCGAGGTGCTCGAGAGGTTCGAGCTGACGATGCGCTGCAGGTTGCGGTGCGCGTTGTTGAGCTCGTGGCGCATGCCGTGGATCTGCTTGGTCAGCGTGTCGCCCTCGGTGAGCGTGTTGGTCTCGACGGCGCGCAGCAGCACGCCCAGCTGACCGTGCAGGCGCTGGTGCACCTCGGCGAACGTGGCGACCTGCTGCTGCATCTCCAGCGGCGGCTGGGTGCGGGAGATCGCCTTGATCATGGTGTCCTGCCAGCGCTGCCCGGCCTGGCGGTAGTGCCGGTCGGCGGCGGTCCGGTAGTGCGGGGCGACCTGCGTGTCCAGGGACATGCGGATGAGCTCGTGGCAGCTGTTGACCAGTTCGCGGGCGGCCGTGGTCAACGCGTAGGCCCACTCCCACTGCTCGGCCTGCGTGCTGACGTGGCGCTCCTCGCGCGCTTCGTCCAGCTGGCTCCGGGACAGCTTCACCTGTTCCCAGGCGCGCTCGGCCTGCTCGGCGGCGGTCGTGGCGGCGCGCCCCGTCTTCTCGGCGTTGGCCTCGACGGCCGCGGCCAGTCGGTGCACGGCTTCGGTGCGGCGGATGGCCTCCGCAGCGGTCTTCCGGGCCGACCACAGCAGCCAGCCGGAGACGCCGGCGGCCACGAGAGCCAGGACAGCCGGGATCCACGTCACCCATACCTCGGTCCCCATGGGCCCGACGATGACACATGTGCGGTTGCTCCGGTCGGGCGCATGAGCAAAAACTCAAGACGACTACGGGCAGTCGCGGGATCTCACTCTCCGAATGCGACTTGCGCCAAGTGATCTCCGGTGCGCTCGGCTGAAAGGCCCCACGGAGGGCATCATTTCGAAACTGCGCGGTTTCCCGGAATCTTGTCTCCGCCGGGCCGCCCCCATAAGGTCACTCGCGCAACTCGGCTGAGCGAAGGGGAAGCATGTACGCGAGGTACGTCGCGGTGGGGGACAGCCAGACCGAGGGTGTCGGCGACGGTGATGATCAGCGCGGCCATCGCGGCTGGGCGGACCGCCTCGCCGAGGAGCTGGCCGCGCTGAACCCCGAGTTCCGCTACGCCAACCTCGCCGTTCGGGGCAAGCTCATCGGCGAGGTGCACGCCGAGCAGCTCCGGCCCGCGATCGAGTTGGAGCCGGACTTCGCCACCGTGGTCGCGGGTCTCAACGACGTGCTCCGCACCGAGTACGACGGTGATGCGGTCCTCGCTCACCTGGAGCAGATGATCGGCGAGCTCACCGAGGCGGGTGCGCACGTCGCGACGGTGACCTACCCCGACATCGGTGAGATCGCCCCGATCGCCCGCCGCTGGCAACCGCGGCTGGTGGAGTTCAACGCAGGGGTGCGCGAGATCGCCGCGAGGCACGGCGCCACGGTGGTCGAGGCGGACCGGCATCCGGTGTGCGCCGACCGGAGGATCTGGAGCCACGACCGGTTGCACCTCAACCCCGCGGGCCACGCGCTGCTGGCCGGTGGTTTCGCGCACGCGCTGGAACTTCCCGGGAGCGACGATTCGTGGAGCCACCCGCTCCCGGAACGCCGGACGCGGGAGTCCTGCGGGTGGTCGCAGGTGAGATCCGTTGGGCTGCTGTGTTCCTGGCGCCGTGGCTGTGGCGGCGGATCACCGGGCGATCCTCCGGCGACGGACGTACCGCGAAGCGGCCGCGACTGCTGCCGATGCGCTGAGTCGCCCGGAACGCACGTCCGAGCTGGACGATGCTCCCGCGAGGGATCACCCTGCTCGGCGGTGCGGGCTGAGTCCGCCGCCCACCGGCTCTCAGTTCTTGCGACCCACCACGCCGGCGATGCAGCTCTCGGCCTGGTTCAGCGGACGCGACTTGGGGCCGTTCGGCCACCAGAGGTCGCAGAGCTCGATGTCGGCCGGGGAGTCCGGGCTGGGCGGCAGGATCTCCAGGCCGGGGAGCAGCGCGAGGATCTCGTCGCGGGTGCGGAAGCGGCCCGAACCCATCGGGCTGTGCAGGAAGAGCTCCTCCATCTTGCGGGCCAGCGCGCTGTGCTCCGGGGTCTGCGGGTCGAAGAAGTGCGCGATGACGACGTAGCTGCCCGGGGCGAGCGCGTCGATGTAGGTCCGCATCAGCTCCGGGCCGTCGTCGCCGAGGTAGTGGTGGAGGGTGCCGACCTGCAGCAGCGCGATCGGCTCGGCGAAGTCGAGGTGCCTGCGGACGGTGTCGTGGGCGAGCACCTCACCGGGGTTGAAGATGTCGGCGGAGGCGAAGTGGGTGTGGTCGTTCTCCTCGAGCAGCGCCTTGCCGTGCGCGATGACCACCGGGTCGTTGTCGACGTAGACGACCTCGGTCTCGGGATCCACCCGCTGCACGGTCTGGTGCGTGTTCTCCGCGGTCGGCAGGCCCGAACCGCAGTCGAGGAACTGCCGGACGCCGGCCTGGGCGGCGAGGTACTGGCATGCCCGGTTCAAGAACGCGCGGTTGGACCACGCCAGGTCCTTGACCTCCGGGGCCGCCTGGCCGACCTCGTGCAGCACCTGGCGGTCGATCTCGAAGTTGTCCTTGCCGTTGAGCGCCGCGTCGTAGACGCGGGCGATGCTGGCTTGGGTCGTGTCCACGCCGACGGGTGCGGAACTCGGCGCCGTCGAAGGCGTCTCGGACATGCCTGCTCCTGCTTGCTCGGTGGCCACGATCTCGAAATTACCGCACGGTATGCCTCCGGGTACAACAGGATTCGGCGCGAAGTGGCTGGTCTTCGTCCTCTTCCGCTGTCCGCGACGTCCTCGTCCGGCACGCGAACAACCTCACATGGAATCTTCTTGAAGGCAAGATAACTTGGCGCGTGTCACCCTTTTCGCGGATGTGATCACTCCTGGGGTGCGTCTCCGCGCTTCGGCCTGACGTCTCCTCGTCGCGTCAGGCGCGGTGGCGCCGCGCGGCAGCGTTGATGAGCCGCAGCGAAAGCGCAGGGGCGAGACCCAGCAGTTGTGCCGCGAGGCCCCGCGCGGTGGGCACGCAGACCACCTGGCGCCGGGATCTCAGCGCGTTGACGAGGCGGTGCGCCACGTCGTCGGGGTCGAGCAGCCGCCCCCGGTGCCAGAGCACTCCTGCGTTCGGATCCCCTGCGTGCCGCCGGACCATCGGCGTGTCGGTGCCGTCGAGGCATGCCACCGTGGCCCGGATGCGCGAGTCGGCGTTGCGGAGGTCGGCGTTCAGCGACTTCGTGAAGCCCAGCACGGCGTGCTTCGAACCGGCGTAGACGGCGAGGTGGGGGACGGCGCCGAAGGCCGCGAAGGACGCGATGTTGAGGATCGACCCACCTGCGGGCTGATCGCGCATCACCTCGACCGCGGCACGCGATCCGTGCATGGTTCCGAGCACGTTGGTCTCGACGCACCGTTCGATCTCCGCATCGGTGTGGGTCCACGCCGGGCCGAGGGCGAGCACGCCTGCGTTGTTCACCCAGACCCGCACCCGGCCGCGTTCGGCCGCTTCCCGCGCGATCCGACGATGCTGCTCGGCATCGCGGACATCGTGCTCGGCCGACCGGGAACCCGGTATCGATTCGGCCGTCTCGCGCGCGGCCGCGTGGTCGATGTCGGTCGCCACCACGGCGAACCCGGCCGCGCCCAGCCGCCGCGCGATCGCGCGGCCGAGGCCGCTCCCTGCCCCGGTGACCACCGCGATCTCCGGCATCGGCACGTCCTCCTCGGACCGTCCGCGCGAACCCAGCGGCCCGCGCCGCATCTGTCCTCTTGCGCTTCCGGGTGATCTTCGACCTGATCGACCTCATCGGCAAGCGCTTCGGCCAGGTGGCCCGCGCCTACCTGCGGGGAGGGGCGTAGGCGCGCAGGAACGTCTGGACGCCGGCGGTGACGATCTCCTCGCGTTCCGCTTCGTCGATGGTCAGCGCGCCGTAGTAGGTCAGGCTCTGCACCTCGCTCCCCGCCAGGGCGACGAAGTGCCGGGCGGCTCGGCGCGCGTCCTCGATTTCGAGCAGGCCCTCGGCTGCCAGGCCGGTCAAGCGGCGCGCGAGGTCTTCCTGCACCCGCTCGGGCCCGGCCTCCTGCCAGGCGTGCAGGACGTCGGTGGGGATGTGCCCGACTTCGGCCTGGATCTGCCGCACCAGCGCGAAGTGCGCGCTGAACCGGGGCATCACCGTGGTGAACGCGAGTCCCAGCGCGATCAGGTCCGACTCCAGATCGACGATCTTGCTCAGGTTCCGGTCGAGGTCGTCGAGCTGGACCTCGCGGACCTGCGCCGCGCTTTCCAGGATCACCGTGCGGAACAGCTCCTCCTTGTCCTGGAAGTGGTTGTAGATCGTGCGGGTCGACACGTCGGCGGTCTTGGCGATCACGCCGATGCTCGCCCGGGTGTAACCGTCCCGGCCGAACACCTCGCGGGCTCCGTCGAGGATCGCCCGGCGCTTCTCCGGTCCGCGTGACGCGACGTTCTCCCTGCTCAAGTCGCCCTCCTGAAAATAAGTACAACGACCATTGCACTAAGTGCATTACACGTTGTACTTTACCACTTGTCAGTCTCCAGCACCCCGACTCCGAGGAGCGAAGATGTCCGCACTGCGCCTGGCCCTGATCATCGGGAGCAACCGCGAAGGTCGATTCGGGCCGACCGTGGCCGACTGGTTCGCCGAGCAGGCCCGGCAGTTCGACCGCCTGGAGGTCGATGTCATCGACCTGGCCGCGATCCCGCTGCCCACCGCCCTCGACTTCGCCGCCGCGCCGGATCCGCACGTCGCCGAGCTGGGCTCCCGACTGGATGCCGCGGACGCCTACGTCGTGGTCACGCCCGAGTACAACCACAGCTTCCCGGCTCCGCTGAAGAACGCGATCGACCTCTACCGCGCGGAATGGCGGGCCAAGCCGGTCGGCTTCGTCTCCTACGGCGGGATGGGCGGGGGCCTGCGCGCCGTCGAGCAGCTGCGCCTGGTCTTCGCCGAACTGCACGCGACGACCGTCCGCGACAGCGTCAGCTTCCACAACGCCTGGGACCGCTTCGACGACAGCGGCCGCCCGGTCGACGAGGCCTGCAACGGCGCCGCCAAGGGGATGCTCCACCAGCTCACCTGGTGGGCACGCGCGCTGCGCAACGCCAAAACCGCCGAACCGTACGACGTCTGAGGGCCGAACCGTGAAGAACAAGCTGACGCTGACCGTCGTGCTGCTCGGGTACCTGGCGTTGCCGATGTCGATGTCCGGTACGACGGTCGCCCTGCCGCAGATCGGGGCCGCCCTGAACGCCTCCGGCGGTCCCCTGCAGTGGGTGGTGACCGGCTACTTCCTCACCGCGTCGTCGTTCATGCTGGTCGCCGGGTCGACCGGCGACCTGTTCGGCAGGCGCCGGATCTACCGCATCGGCGCGGCGACGTACGCGCTCGGCGGCCTCGTCGCCGCTCTCGCACCGAGC
The DNA here is from genome assembly GCF_040677225.1 of Saccharopolyspora sp. NPDC049357. Lineage (NCBI taxonomy): Bacteria > Bacillati > Actinomycetota > Actinomycetes > Pseudonocardiales > Pseudonocardiaceae > Saccharopolyspora > Saccharopolyspora sp. NPDC049357. Next base: position 146,516 of record NZ_JBFAQJ010000013.1, read on the forward strand.
GTCCTGCTGCTGGACGTGGCGCGCACGGTCACCGGCGTCGGCGCGGCCGGGGTGATGGCCGGCGGCGGCGCGATCCTTGCCTCCACGTTCACCGGGAGCGAGCGGACCAAGGCCTTCGCCGCGATGGGCACCATCGCCGGCGTGGGCATGGCGATCGGCCCGACGCTGGCGGGCTGGCTGGTCGGCGCCCTCGGCTGGCGGGCCACCTTCGGGGTCTTCGCCGCGACCGGAGCGCTCCTGCTGGCAGGAACTCTCGCGATGGGGGAGTCCCGCGCCGAGCGCCGCGAGCGGGTGGATTGGACCGGCGCGGTGAGCTTCATCGCCGGGCTAGCCTCGATCATGTTCGCGATCACCCAGAGCTCGCGCGCGGGATGGACGAGTCCGCTGGTGCTGGGCCTGCTCGCCGCCGGGGCCGGGTTGCTCGTGGTCTTCGCGCGCGCCGAGCGCCGCAGTCCGAACCCGGTGCTCGACCTGGCGCTGCTGCGCAACCGGCGGTTCGCGGGCTGGCTGCTGGCCGGTGTCGTGATGGTGCTCGGGTTCGGCGGGATGATGTCGTACCTGCCGACCTACCTGCAGGGCGCGAACGCGATGTCGGCGCGGGACTCCGGTCTGGTCATGCTCATGGCGACGGCGCCGACGCTGGCCCTGCCGATCCTCACCAGTCGGCTGGTCAACCGGGGAGTCTCCCCGCGGTTGCTGATCACCGGTGGGCTGCTGCTGATCGCGGTGGGCAACGCCTGGCTGACCCGGCTGCACCCCGGCATCGGCGGCTGGGAGCTGCTCGGCCCGCTGCTGACCGTCGGGTGCGGCATCGGTCTGGCCACCGGCCTGATCGACGCGCAGGCGATGAACCAGGTCGACCGGTCGCGCACCGGGATGGCCGCCGGACTGCTGAACACCGTGCGAGGAGGCTCGCAAACGCTGGTGATGGCGCTGTTCGGCTCGGTTCTGATCACGCTGCTGACCGGACAGGTCGGCGGGGAGCGGGCAGGCCGGATGGCCACCGGCGAGCTCGCCGGGGCGGAGCAGGCCGCGCAGCTGACGCAGGCCTGGCAGATCGTGCTCTGGGGGATCGCGGCGCTGACCGCCCTGGGGGCGCTGGCGGTCGCCACCCTGCTCACCCCGTCCCGCGATGCCGTCCCGACCTCCCCGGCGGTCCCGGCGACCGCCTGAACGAATCGCCGCGGGGCGCGGGTCTCCTGAGGCCACGCGCCCCGCGGCGCTTTCGCGATGGCGCGACGGCCATCAGGGCGCCGCGGCGGCCTCGGTGCACTGGGCGGTGCCGCGGCAGGTGGCGAGGCCGGTGAGGACGCGGTGGAGCTCGTCGCGACGCTCGGGCGACAGGCTCGGGTAGGTGTTGGTCAGCTGGAACGGGTCGGTCCGTGCGTCGTAGAACTCGCGCTCGCCGTTGACGTACTCGACGTAGGTGCCCTCCGGAGTCCTGATCGCGGTGTAGGTCGGCGGGATCCCGTCGGGCTTCTCCTGACGATCGGGATCCTCCCGCGAGCCGCGCGGCTCGCGGTGTTCGACGAGCGCGACCTCCCGGCCCGTGCCGGGACCGCCTCGGAGCAGGCCCGCGAAACTGGCGCCGTCGATATCGGAACGCGTTGCTGCACCGGCGATTTCGGCGAACGTCGGGCGAAGATCGATGTTCTGCACCGAGTCGTCCACCGCCCGGCCGGCGGGCACGCCGGGGCCGGTGGCGACCAGCGGCACCCGCACGTCGGTGTCGAACGCCGTCTGCTTGCCCTCGGCCAGCGCGTGCTCCCCGAGGTGGAACCCGTTGTCGGAGGTGAAGATGACGTGCGTGCGCTGCGCCTGACCGGTCTCCGTGAGCGTGCGCCGGAAACCGGCGAGCATCTCGTCCACCGCCTGCAACGACTGCGCCCGCTTGCGGAACTTCACGTCCGCCGCCTGGACCTTCGCGGCGGGCAGCGGCGGAAGCAGGCGCAGCCACGCCGGTTTGTCCGAGCGGTCCGGTTCGTCGAAAGCCGGGGTGCGCGGTGCGGTCAGCTCCGGGAACGCGTCGGCGTGCCGAGGAGCGGGGGTGAACGGCCCGTGCGGCGCGAACGGGGCCACCTCCAGGAAGAAGGGCGTGCCCTGGGCGGCGTTGGCGCGGATGAAGTCCTTGCCGCGCTTGGCCAGCACGTCGGTCAGGTAGTCGCCGGGCCGATGCCCGTGCGACCGCAACCGGCCGTTGACGTTGAGCTGGTAGTCGTACTCGGCGTAGCCGTCGCCCGCCACGGCCCACTCGTCCCAGCCCGGCGGCACGAACGGCCGCTCACCTCCGAGCGTCCGGCCCGGCTGGTAGCCGTTGAGGTACTTGCCCATGAACCCCGTCCGGTAACCGGCCTGCTGCAACTGGGTGCCCAGGGTGTCGCGCTCGTCGCGGCGGTGGAACACCGCGAACCCGCCGTCCGGAGGCTCGTTGGTGAACACACCGGTGTTGTGCGGGTACTTCCCCGACAGCGACGACGCGCGGGAGGGGCAGCACAGCGAGTCGGTGACGGTGGAGTTCGAGAACGTCACGCCCTCCCGCTGCATCCGCTGCACCTCCGGCATGAACCGCACCAGCCCCTGGTCCATGTCGTCGACCAGCACGAACACGATGTTCGGCCGGGCCGGATCGCCAGCGGGTTGCGGCGGGGGAGCGGTGCACGCGGCCAGGACCAGGCCGATGGCGGCCACGCAGACGGCCAGCCGCGGACGCGGCATATCGATCATCCTCCAGGGGACTTCGGCGCCGCGCACAGCATGCCCGGCAACCAGCGACGGCAAAAGCCAATGACCAGAAGTCGAACGAGCTTGAGAATTTTGTTCTGCTCGGCGGTGCCGGTGGCAGAAACCCCCGAAGGGGAAGGCGCAGCGGCTTCGTGGTCTCCGTGCGCCGCTCCTTGAGTATGTGAATACGCGGCGTCCCGGCGTACTCGCCACGAAGCCGCTCAGAACCTGCGGGTGCGAGCTGAGTCCCGCACCTGAAGCGGCGGCTCCGCCCGTTCTTCAACAGCACCTAGCGGATGGCGGTGAAGCTGGTGAGGGAGGTCAGAACGCGGCGGGAGACCTCGGAGAAGGTGCCGCTCAGCGCTCGCTCGATCCGGTCGACCTTGTCCGCGGAGAGCGCGTTGCTGCGAGTGAGGATCGACGGTCTCGTGCCGCCGTGGCAGGCGATCAGGAGCCGCCCGCCGGGGCGGGTCACCCGGTGCAGCTCGGCGATGCCCGAGTCGAGGTCCGGCCAGATGGCCACGTTGTTCACCGAGACGACGCGGTCGAAAACCGCGTCGGGGAAACCCGTGTCGGCGGCGGTGCCCAGCCGCAGGTCGATCCGGCCCGCGAGGATCTCGTCGGAGTGCGGACGGCTCGCGAGGTCGCGCATCTCCGCCGAGGGGTCGACGCCGCAGATCCGGCTCGCGCGAGTCCGCTTCAGGAGGCGGATCAGTCCGCCGGGCCCGTAGCCGACTTCGAGGACCTCCGCGCCGGCTGGGACGTCGAGGAGGTTCAGCACCTGCTCCTGGCGGTTCACCCACAGCATGAAGCGGCCGGCGATCCGGCCGCGCGCACCGCGCGGGAGCACGAACGGCGAGAGACCCGGTTCACCCCGGCTCCACGACGTCATGGATGCCACGTCCCAAACCTTCCGCTTCAACCCGGGTTGAAGCCCTGCACGGGAGATTCAGGACCAACGGTACCCACGCGCGATGAACCTGGCCGGTCGAGCGCGCTGCCGGCCGGGCCCATCGCGCGCGGGATCAGAAGAAGACGTGCTCGGGATGCGGGTGGCTGAGGAAGTCGTGGTGCGAGATCTCCCAGCCGTAGGCTCCCGCGTGGCTGAAGACCAGCACGTCACCCGCGCGGATGCGCTCCACCGGCACGTCGCGGGCCAGGACGTCCTTGGGCGTGCACAGCTCGCCGACCACGGTGACCGGCCCGCTCACCTCCGGACGCGGCGCCGTCGACTCCCAGCGGTCCACCGGCAGCACCGTGAAGGGGTGGTTGTGCTGCCAGGACGACGGCAGCCGGAACTGGTGGGTCCCGCCGCGCACCAGCGCGTAGTCCACGCCGTGGTTGCGCTTGACGTCCAGCACCTCCACGGCGTAGCTGCCGCACTCGGCGACCAGGTAGCGCCCGCACTCGAAGTCGATCTCCCGCACGTGCGCGGGGAACTCGGCGAGGACCGACGGCAGGCGTCGGGCGAACGTCGGCCAGTCGAACTGCCGGTCCAGCCGGGCGTAGTCGACGCCGATGCCGCCGCCGACGTTGATCACCTCGCAGCGCAGCCCGAACTCCCGCTCCCACTCCGACACCGTGCGCCCGTAGTGCGCCAGCAGCTCCAGGTGGGCGTCGGCGGAGAGGTTGTTGGACAGCGAGTGCAGGTGGAACCCGGCGAGCCGCACACCGGGCAGTTCGCGGGCCGCGGCGACGCAGGCGGGCAGGTCCTGCTCGTCGATGCCGAACTGGGTGGGCTTGCCGGCCATCGCCAGGGTCGCGGTCGGGAACGGGCCCGAGAGGTTGACCCGCAGCAGCACCTCCGCCGTCGTGCCCAGCCGGGTCGCCGCGGACGAAACCCGGTGCAGCTCCAGCAGGCTCTCCACGTGCAGCCGCTGCACGCCCTGCTTGAGGGCCTGCTCGATCTCCGCGGGCGTCTTGGCCGGACCGCCGAACACCACCGGGACGTCGGCGCCGACGGCACGCGCCTTGTCCAGCTCGCCGCCCGAGGCGATCTCGAACCCGGCGACCAGCGGAGCCAGGGCGCGCAGCAGCGGATCGGCGCTGTTGGCCTTCATCGCGTAGAACATCCGGCAGCGGCGCGGCAGCGTGGCCGTGATCGCGCGGACGTGGTCGGTCAGCCTGTCCAGGTCGTAGGCGAACAGGCACACCGGATCACCGCCGACGCGTTCCCGCACGAGTCCTTCGAGTCGCTCAGTCATGGTTCTCCCGGTGTCGGTCGAGGTGGGCGCGCAGGGCGCGGGCGGCCAGGCCGCGTTCTTCGCCGAGCACGAAGGTGCGCACCCCTGCGGCGCGCCACCGCTCGTGGTCCTCGGGGGTGCGGGGGATCGCGCAGTAGGGCACTCGGTGGGCGTCGCACTCGGCGTGCACGCGGGCCAGCGCCTCCTGGACCAGCGGATGCCGGGTCTGCCACGCGACGCCGTAGGACTGCGACAGGTCCGCCGCGCCTTCCAGCACCAGGTCGACACCGCCACCGGCGAGGATCGACGGCAGCTCGTCGACGCCCTCGGCGTCCTCGATCATCGCGATGACCATGGTCTCCTCGTTGGCCCGGCGCACGTACTCGGTGAGCTCGATGCGCCCGAAGCCCGGCACCCGGCCCCCGTTGAGGCTGCGCATGCCCTCCGGTGCGTAGCGGGCGGCGCGGATCGCCGCGTCCACGTCGGCGCGGCACCGCACGTGCGGCACGACCACGCCCAGCGCGCCCGCGTCCAAGGCCTGCAGGATCGCGCCGGGATCGGCTTCGGGGACGCGGACGAAGGGGATCAGGTCGACCGCCTCGGCCGCCCGGATGAGGTTCTCCAGCTGTTGCGGATCGACCAGGGAGTGCTCGGTGTCGAGGATGACGAAGTCGTATCCCGCGCAGCCGATCATCTCCACCAGCGGCGGTGACGGGATGGAGCAGAACAGCCCGTAGCTCTCACCGCCTTCGGCGAGCCGGCGCTTGACGGTGTTGGGCTTCAGCACCGCTCCACCTCCGCCAGCGGGTTGGGCACGGCGTGCAGCCGCAGCTCGGTGTCCGGGTGCAGCCTGCGGGTGGTCAGCTGCTCCACCTCGATCGCCGGGGTGAACAGCTCGAACAGCTCGAAACGGTCCTTCAGCTCCGGGAATCGGTGTTGGTAGGCGCGGATCTCCTCGGCAACCAGCCGCCAGAAGTCCTGTTCGGCGAAGTCGTAGTGGTCGGCGAGGAAGAGGGCGAGCTCACCGAGGTTGATGAAGAAGAACGCGTCCAGCAGGAAGTCGGTGACCAGGCTCAGCTCGTCGGTCTCGACGAAGGAGTTGCGGTTCTGGTGGTGCGCGGGCGTTCCCGCCAGCTCCGGGGCTTCTCCCGCGAGGTGCTCCCGGGAGAAGCGCACGCCGTCGTGGAAGTCCTTGAGCACCACGCGTTCCGGTTTCCCGTCGACGTGCACCAGGGCCATGTTCTGCGCGTGCGACTCCAGCGCGATCCCGTGCGCGCACAGCAGGTGCACCAGCGGCAGGGCGCTGACCCGCACCACCTGACGCACCCAGTCCTCGACCCCGGAGTCGCGCACCCACGCGTCGATCAGCGGTGTCCCGTCCCGCAGGCAGGCGGTCAGGCCGGTGAACGGGATCGCCCGCTCCCCGGTTCCCAGGTGCGGGTGCAGGCTCTCGCGCCAGATGCACGCCAGCGCACCGTAGGTGTCGGCCTGCAGCAGATCGGCTTCCGGCGTCACCGACACGCCCAGCTCCTCGCCGAGCAGGATCGGCCGCAGCTCGCCGGACAGGTAGTCGTCGCCGGCGACGACCTCGCGCAACCAGTCGGTGATGCGCGGGGCGTTGCGCACGGTGTGCGCGGCCAGGCCGCGGCTGGTGGAGGTGTTCACCATCGACATCGACAGCTTGAGGTAGGGGCGCTCGGGGGCGTCGCGGCAGGTCAGGGTGCGAATCGACTGCTGTGCGAGGAACTCGTGCGGGTCGTCGCCCAGCGGGATCAGCTCACCGCGCCCGAGCTGCTCGGAGAACGCCCGCGCGATGCGCTCCCGCCACTGCCACGGGTGCACCGGGACCAGCACGTAGTCGTCCGGGTCGCGACCTGCGTCCTCGATCCGGCGGTGGAAGTCCCCGATCGCGGTGCCCAGCTGCTCGGCCACGTAGTCGCCGCCGAGGGTCGCGGAACCGCTGACCTCGGTGATGTCGCGGTGGGCCGCCAGCCACAGCGGGCGCAGCGGGTTGGCGAACTCCGGGCCGAAGGCGATGTCGTCGGCGACGTCGAACCCGAGGCGCGACTTGTACGTCGGGTGGTAGCGGTGCCCGTCGGTGATGGCCGATTCCAGGACGTCGTGGTCCGCTGTGGACGGTGGGTCCTCGCGGAGGTGCTCCGACAGAGCGTCTTTGAACAGCGTCTCCTCCAGCTCGCGCGCGAAGCCGGGGAGGTGGCCGGGGTCGGCGTCCAGGGACTCGCGGACCTCCGAGAGGAACCGGGTGACCGACTCGGCCTCGACGCCGTCGCGCAGCACCGGCGAGGTCAGCCCGACCCTGCCGAACCCGAACCTGCGCACCGCGCGGAAGGAGTAGCGCACGGGTTCGCCGTCGCGGTCGGTGCCGGCGACGACGTGCTCGTCGCCCTCCAGGTCGGTGCGCACAGCACCTTCGTAGAGCAGGGATTCGACGAGCTGGCGGAACACCCGGCGCCGCACGTCCGCGGCGCGGGGGTCGCTCAGCGCAGCCTGCACGAGCTCGGCGGTCATCGGGTCACCTCGTGAATCGGGTTGGGGATGTCGACGTAGAGCGGGTTCTCACCGCGCTCGGCGAACCGGCTGAGCAGGTTCGCCTTGGCGGGCAGCGTCGGTGCCTCGCGCAGTTCGGCCGCGTACCGCCCGGGAACGCCGCGCAGGAACTCGCGCACGACCTGCCACAGCACCCGCTCACCGGCGGGTGTGCACCGGCCGAGCACCGCGACCACGTGCCCGAGGTGGTTGGTGACCAGGTGGTACCGCAACCGGTGCCACGCCTCGGCGTCGTCGTAGAGCACCGGGCTGGTCGGGGGCAGGATCCCATCGGGAACGCGATCGCGGTCGGCGCTGGTGCCTTCCATGTCGCGCACGTAGAACCTGCTGGGCCAGCCGTCGTCGGTGTGCAGCAGGCTGTTCTGCACGTGCGCTTCGAAGCCGATGCCGTCGTCGGTGAACACCGCCAGCAGCGGTCCCAGCGAGATCCGCAGGTAGCGGCGCAGCCACTCGGTGACGTGCTCGGTGGTCAGCGGGCCCGCCTGCTCGACGAGGTCCACCAGCGCAGGGCGACCGTGGGCCCGGTCCTCCAGCAGCGCGGCGAGCACGCGCGGCGCGATGTCGGTGCCCGCGAACGGGTTCCGGCGGAACAGCACGGCGAAGTCCGCCGCGAGGTCGCCGACCGCCGCAGGGTCGAGGGTGCGGTAGCCGGTCTCCGGGAGCACCTCGAACCCCTCGTGCTGCCAGCACTTTTCGAGCGCCGCCACCAGCCGACCGGCGTCGGCCGCGCGGTGCAGGTGCTCGACGGGGTTGTTGCGCACGAAGTTGGTGATCCGCACGTGCAGCGGCAGCTTCCACGCGGTCGGGAAGGCGGGATCGCAGACGGTGCGCACCGAGGACGTCGCGTACACCAGCGCTCCCACCGGACCCAGCGGAGTCAGCTGCCCCGCCTCGATCAACTCCTGCACCCGGGGCTGTTCCCGCAGGTAGCGGTCCTGCCACGGGTGCACGGGGAGAACCGAGAGGTCCTCCTGCGGGAGCCACGGCCCGTCACCGACCCGCTCTTCGAGCAGCAGCTCGGGCGCGGCGGCCCAGTGGTGCAGCCGGAACGACGCGCCGAGCTCCGGGGCGTAGCGCTCCAGGTCCTCGTCGCTGATCCCCTCCGCGCTCTTGGGCGTCGGGTGGAACGGGTGCCCCAGCAGCAGCGACTGCTCCGCCTGCCGGGTGATCTCCGCCGGATCGGTCGTGCGCGCGAACGCGGGCCGGTCCAGGTAGCGCGCCGTCCGGGCGACGCTGTTGGCGACCTGGCGGAGGAAGCGCTCCACCGCTTCCTCCGGTGCCGTCGCGCAGCGCCCGGCCAGCTCGTCGGCGACCAGCGCCACGAACTCCTCGTGTTCGAGCGCGACCCCGTCCCGGGACACCTCCGCCCCGTAGACGTGGTGTCCGATCTCGGACCGGTGCCGGACCTCCGCGCACAACCGGCTCGGAGAGGTTTCCCCGGTCCCGGATCGCAGCGGGATCCGCACCGAGCCGGCGCTGAACTCGCCCCCGACTTCCCTGACCAGCGCGTTCAGCAGCCGTTGCCGCGCGGCCGCACGGGCCACAACCTCGTTCACCGCAACACCTTCTCTTGAATCTCAACCGGGGCGGAGGTGTGAGTGGAACCCTCCGCCGCCTTCGTTCGGCCGGCCAGGGCCAGCAGTGCGGCGACGCCCAGCAGCGCGCCGATGAGGGAGAACACCGCCGCCGGCGGCAGCAGGACCGCCAGGACGGCGCCCGCGAGCGGGCCGAAGACCTGACCGAGGTCGAGCACCCCGGTGCTGAACCCGAACGCCGTGCCCGAACCGCGCTCCGGCACGTGGTGGGCGTTGACGTGCAGCACCGACTGCAACAGCGCCGCGAAGCAGAAGCCCTGCACGATCCTCAGCGGGATCAGCGCTTCCACGCTCACCAATCCCTGCAACGCCACCGCGAGCGCGCAGCAGGCCGCCGCCACGGCGAATCCCAGCTGCGCGGGCCTGCGGTCGTTGCGGCGGCCCCACCAGGGACTGCCCGCGCAGGACGCCGCCCAGGTCAGCGCCTGCAGGGCACCGACCCACACCGTCGCGGCGGCCACCGACCCGGACATCTGCTCGACCTGCGGAGCGAAGACCACCACCAGCGCGTAGATCGCGGCCTGCGCCGCGAAACCGGCCAGCAGCATCATTCGGCTCTCCCTGCGCCTGAGCAGGAGTCCCGCGATGGCGCGCGGCGAATGGCGTTCACGCGCCTGCGCCGGTGGTTCGGTCAGCGAGCACGCGGCCAGCACGCTCGACAGCACGAGCATCCCCGCCACCGCCGCGAACAACGGCCCGAACCCGATCCGGTTGGCCAGCAACCCGCCCACCAGCGGCCCCAGCAGCGAACCCGCCGCCGTGGCGCCGAAGAGCATCCCGAGCGCGCGCCCGCGCCGGTCGGTCGAGGCCGCCGCGGTCGCGTAGGACGCGGTCGCGCTGACCACACCGCCGCACGCGCCCTGCAGCAACCGGCAGGCCAGGAACTCCTCCGGTGTGCTCGCCACGGCCATCAGCGCGATCGCGAGGCCCAGCCCGGCGTGGGCGCGCACCACCATCGCCTTGCGGCCGAACCGGTCGCCGACCCAACCCCACAACGGCCCGCTGACCAGCTGGACCACCGCCGGAGCTGCCACCGAAACCGCCGTCCACCAAGGGATCTCGGATCGGGGCGTGCCGAGCCCGGCCAGGTAGAACGGCAGCAGCGGGACGACGATCGTCAGTCCCGCGGTCGCCGCGAACTGCCCCAGGCACAGCACGGGATAGGTCCTGCCCGGCGAGAACATCACGCCCTCAACCCCCCGACCAGCGGATTCGGCACCGACCCGACACCGGCGGGCATGCTCACCCCGCTGGAGCTCCCCTGCCGCAGCAGCGGCTCCAGCACCCGACGGCTGGGCCAGGAGTCGGCTCCCAGCAAGCACTTCCGCAGCACCTCGCGCACCTCGGCGGGCTGCGAGGGCAGGAGCTCCCGCACCGCCTCGTGCAACTGCGCCCACAGCTCCCGCTCGTCCACTCCGAAGTGACGGCGCAGGGCGTCGGCGATGCCGTAGAGGTTGACCTGGAACCCGAGGGTCTGCAGGTAGCCGACCAGCGACTCCGCCGAGTCGAGCCGCAGCGACTGCGGCGCACCGGGTTTGATGACGTACTGCGGATCCGGCGTACCGGCCAGGTGCATCCACTCCGGGAACAGCCGCAGCGTGTCGTGATCGCGCAGCACGAACTGCTCCACCCGTCCTTCTTCCAGCCGCACGACCACGTTCTGCCCGTGCAATTCCGGCAGCACCCCGCGGCTCAGGAAGCCGAACCCGACCTCGCAGAACGAGCGCGCCAGCTCGCCGAAGAACCGGACCGGGTCGAACTGGTCGGAGATCGCCGGTGCCAGCACGTCCCACTCGTGCGCGGCCAGCGCCGCCATCGGCAGCACCAGGCCGTCGAGCTCCGGGTAGATCCGGACCTGCGCGGCGAGCTGCCCTGGGCGGTCCCCGAACTCGTCGTCCGGGTCGTGCCAACCGGCCCAGATCCGCTCGTCGCACAACGCGACCCGCTCGCCCAACGCCGGAACGCGGTCGAGCAGATCCGCCATGCACCGCTGAGCCCGTTCGGCGTTGGCCAGGTAGCGAGGCGGGAGCAACCGCGTCGCGCCCAGCGTGGCGACACCGAGCGGGAGCTTGACGTGCCGGTCGGTCTCGGGTTCTGCGACCAGGGTGCGCAGCGAGGAGGTGGGGTGGAAACCGCCGATCCCGCGCGCCAGCGGAACCACCGCCCCCTCCGCCATCTCCGAGCCGAAGGACTCCGCCAGGGCGTGCTGGAACTGCCACGGGTGCACCGGAATCGGCTGGTAGTCCTCGCCGGCCTCGTCGAGCGCCTGCCGCTCGGCGGGGGAGAGGACCAGCTCGGCGAGGTGGTGCGAGAGCGGGTCGGAACCGTGGGCGAGGCGGTCGCGGCGCACCGCCACCCAGTCCAGGCCCCACGGCTCACCGCGCATCGGCCCGTACCGCTCGACCTCCTCCGCGCGCCACCCCGCCGCCGCCCGGGAGGTGGGGTGGAACGGGCGGTTGCGCGTCGCCGCCAACCGCTCCCCGGCCAGCAACTGCCCCTTCCGCGGCGTCAGGTCGAGGGACGCGCGCTGCTCGCGCAGCACCTCCGCGTGCTCCACCGCGGCCCGCAGGTCCGCGGCCACCTCGGACGAGTCCTCGCTCACCAGCGAGAGGAGCTCGGCCGGTGTCAGCGACCGCGTCCCCTCGAACAGGACCGGGCCGCCGGCGTGGCGATGGCGTTGCAGCGCGCCGCCGGAGATGATCCGGAAGCGCACCGCGCCGGCGGCCAGCGTGATCCGGCCCCAGCCCGACGGCTCCTCGGTGAGCTCGACGAGCTCCTCCTGCAGCAGCACGTCGATGAGGTCTCGCATGACCAGCTCGGCCGATCCGACCTGCATCAGTACAGGTCCAGCCAGGTGCCGACGCCCTGCTCCTTGGCGCGCTCGTAGACCGCGCCGGCGCAGGCGATGTCCTCCACGGCCATGCCCATCGGGTTGAGCACGATGATCTCGTCGTCATCGGTGCGGCCCGGTCGGGTGCCCGCCAGGATCTCGCCGAGCTCGGCGTGCAGCTGCTCGCGGGAGAACGAGCCCTCCAGCACCAGCTGGTTGATGATCTTCTTCTCGCGGTTGCTCTGGTCCCAGTCGTCCACCACGACCTTGTCGGCCTTGAGGAAGACGTCCTTGTGCACGTCCATGATGGACACGTTGCACAGCAGCGCGCCGCGCTTGATCCAGTCGGAGACGATGTAGGGCTCGCTGGTGACGGTGCACGGAACGACCAGGTCACCGGCTCGCACGGCCTCTTCGGCGGTCTCGGTCACGTGGGCCTTGACCGACGGGTACTCGCGGCCGATCCGCTCGGCCAGCGCGTGCGCGGCCTCCGGTCGCTGGTCGTGGAGGTGGACCTGCTGGATGCAGTCGAACTGCTCCAGCAGCGCCGTGATCTGGGTGCTGCCGATGACACCGCAGCCCACCAGCGCGACCTCGGAGAACCCGGCGCGCGCCAGGTGCCGGGCGGCCAGGCAGGTCACGCCCGCGGTGCGCCAAGCGCTGATCAGGCTTCCTTCGAGCACCGCCACCGGGTAGTTGCTCGCCGGGTCGTTGAGTACGATGACCGCGCTGGCGCGCTCCTTGCCGCGCTCGGCGGGGTTGTCGTGCTTGCTGCCGATCCACTTGATGCCGGACAGCCCGGGGTCTCCGACGTGCGCGGGCATCGCGATGATCCGGTCGGCGATGTGGCCCTGCTTGCCCGCGACCCGCAGGTACGGCTTGAGCGGCTGCACGGTCTTGCCCTCGGAGTGCGCGATCAACCCGGCGTTGAGCGCTTCCACGTAGAGCTCGGACGCCGCGCCGCCGACCGCTGCGATGTCGCTGCGGCTCAGGTAGAGCATCTTCGAGGATTCCTCGGTGGTCACCGGTTTTTCTCCTTCGTGTTGCGGTGTTCTGGTCAGTTCGCGCAGCGCTGGCGGGCGGCGTCGAACCAGTCGTCGTCGTAGATCAGGTCGAGGTAGCGGTCCCCGCGATCCGGGAACACCGCCACCACCCGGCACGGGCGGGGGAGTCGGGGCAACGTGCGCTGCACGGCGGCGACCACCGCTCCGGTGGACCCGCCGGCGAAGATCCCCTCGGTGGCGAGCAGTTCGCGGCAGCCCATGGCGGCTTCGAAGTCGTTGACGTGCACCACTTCGTCGATCTCGTCCGGGCTGAACAGCTCCGGGACCCTGCTCGCGCCGATGCCCGGCACGTCGCGCTGTCCGGGCGGGCCGCCGAAGATCACCGAGCCGACGGCGTCCACCGCGATCACCCGCATCTCGGGGAAGTCCTCCTTCAGGCGCCGCGAACAGCCCAGCAGGCTGCCGGTGGTGCTGACCGCCCCGAACAGGTACGACGGCGGTCCGTCGAGCTGACGGCTCAGCTCGTCGCCGGTGCCGTAGTAGTGCGCCTGCCAGTTGCGGTCGTTGGCGTACTGGTTGATCCAGATCGCCCCGGGCGAGTTCGCCACGATCTCCTGCACGCGGAAGATCCGGGTGTGCAGGTAGCCGCCGGTCTCGTCCGGCTGGTCGACGATCTCCACCTCCGCACCCAGGTGCCGGAGGATCGCGACGTTGGCGGGCACGGCCTTGGGGTCCAGCACGCAGGTGAACCGCAGCCCGTGGATGCGCGCGGCGATGGCCAGCGCGATCCCGAAGTTCCCGGAGCTGCTCTCCACCAGGTGGGTTCCGCGGCGGATCGAACCGTTGCGCAAACCGGATTCGACGATGTGCCGGGCGGACCGGTCTTTCATGCTCCCGCCGGGGTTCATGAGTTCGAGCTTCGCGATCACCTCGACATCGGATTGAGGGAAAAGCCGGTTCATCGCGACAGCAGGAGTGTTTCCCACGCATTCGAGAACCGACCCGATTACGGATTCGGTCTGGGTGTCGACGGCCACGTTTCTCCTCAGATCGACGACCGAAAGGCACAGCTACGAGCGGAAACGCTAACAAAGGCAAGGCTAACTTAACAGGATTGATCTGCGAGAGCCAGCGCACATCGGGGTGGCGCAAGCGGTTGCGGATCCTCCGTTGTGAAATTTCCGGGCGCCCATTTCAGGGATTCTGAGCTGCGCTTATCGGGTTTTCAGGGAAAGAAGTGGATCAAATCTTTCCGGATCTTCGACGAAGTGGATTCGAATGCTCCGAATGGGTGGAGAATTCGGCGGTGGCCGCGGGAGAGTCGCCCGATGAGATGGGGCTCCCCGCTGCGATGTTCGCTGGGTCAGGATTGGGGGAGACCCGAGTGGACCTGGAGCGATGAATGCCGGAGACGTTGTCCGTTGAGCTGGCCTACGGAAGGACGGGACTCACCGTCGAGCTGCCGTCCGAGCGCACGACCGTGGTCGCGCCCGCCCACCCGCCGGCGGCACCCGACTCGGCGGCGGCGCTGCGCCGAGCGCTCGCCGAGCCGGTCGCCGGTCCGCCGTTGCGGGAACGGGTGCGGGCCGGGCAGCGGATCGCCGTGTCGCTCTGCGACGCGACCCGGCCGCAGCCCCGCGAAGCGATGGTGCGCGCACTGCTGGCCGAGCTGGAGGGCATCGCGACGCGGGAGGACTTCACGCTGCTCGTGGCCACCGGGACGCACCGCGGCAACACCGACTCCGAGCTGCGGACGATGCTCGGCGACGAGCTCGTCGAGACCATACGCATCATCAACCACGACTGCCGAGACCCCGAAGTGCTCTGCCCGCTGGGAACTTTCGGTGACGGCGTGCCGGTGTCGCTCAACCGGCACTGGGTGGAGGCCGACGTCCGGATCACAACCGGATTCGTCGAACCGCACTTCTTCGCCGGTTTCAGCGGCGGTCCCAAGCTCGTCGCCCCGGGCCTCGCCGGACTGGACACCGTGCTCACGCTGCACGACGCGGCGCGCATCGCCAGCCCGCAGGCGACCTGGGCGGTCTGCGAGGGCAACCCGGTTCACGACGACGTCCGCGCCATCGCGGCGGGCACCGGCGTGGACTTCGCCTTCGACGTGGTGCTCAACCGCGAGCAGCGGATCGTCGAGGCCTTCGGCGGAGACCTGCTCCCGATGCACGCCGCCGCCCGCGAGGTGGTGCGGAGCTGTCGATGCAGCCGGTTCCGCAGCGCTACGACGTCGTGGTCACCACCAACTCCGGGTACCCGCTCGACCAGAACGTCTACCAGGCGGTCAAGGGCATGACCGCCGCCGCGACCGTCGTCAAGCCGGGCGGGCTGATCATCTGCGCCGCCGAGTGCAGCGACGGTTTCCCCGATCACGGCTCGTTCCGCGAAGTCCTGGCGTCCGAGCCCACGCCGGAGGCGCTGCTGCGGACCATCTCCGGGAGAACCGAAACCGTCCCGGACCAGTGGCAGGTGCAGATCCTCGCCCGCGTGCTCGCCACCGCCCGCGTCGGCGTGCACACCACCCACCTCACCGACGCGCAACTGCGCACGGCTCACCTCTACCGGGTCGACGACATCGCCACCGCGGTCGCCGAGGAACTCGCCGCGAGGGGCCCGCAGGCCCGCGTCTGCGTCCTCCCCGAAGGCCCGCAAACCATCCCGTACGTCAGGTGAGCGCACCCTCGATGATGCCCGCGGCGGTGCCGGTGGGCAGGTGCCGGATGGTGCGCAACCCCGCTGCGGCCAGCAGTTCTGCGTACTCGGCGGCCGTGCGTTCGCGGCCGTGGGTCAGCGCGGCCATGATCAGGTCCAGCCGCTTGCCCAGGTGGGGTTCGTCATCGTCCGGCAGCACCTTCTCGACCACCAGCAGGCGGCTGCTCCGGGTCATCGCTCGGGCGCAGGAGCGCAGCACGCGCACGCAGGTCTCGTCGTCCCAGTCGTGCAGGATGCGCGACAGCAGGTAGGCATCGGCTCCGGTGGGCAGCGAGTCGAGGAAGTCCCCCTCGACGACCTCGCACCGGGCGGAAACCCCTGCCGCGGCGATGTTCTGCCGCGCCTGCTCGGTCACCCCGGGCAGGTCGACGAGCACGCCGTGCAGGTGCGGGTGCCGGAGGAGCAGTTCGAGCAGCACGGTGCCGATGCCACCGCCGACGTCGACGAACTTCTCGATCCCGGAGAAGTCGTAGGCGCCTGCCACGGCCGCTGATTCGTCCCCGCTGGTGGCGATCATCATCCGGTTGAATCGGGTGGCCTCCGCCGGCCGATCCGCCATCAGCTCGAAGAACGGCTTCCCGTAGGCGATCTCCGGTCCGGTCCGCCCCTCGGCCACCCGCTCCGGCAGCACCCGCAGGGCGTCCCAGAACAGCTCGCCCTGCATGGTCAGCACCATGTCCCTGGTGCCGGACGGATGCCCTTCTCGGAGGGACTGTCCGGATTCGGTAAGCGAGAACCGCTGCTGTGGGCCTGTTTCCGGTCCCGGATCGGTGCGCAGCAGCCCGGTGGTGGCCACGGCGCGCAGCATCTGGTGCAGCGGTACCGGCTCGACGCCGCGCCTGGCCGCGAGGCTCGCGCACGACATCGGACCGTCGGCGAGCAGGTCAGGAACACCGAGGTCGGTCACCACGTACATGGCTCGGGCGAGGAAGGTGGCGTGCATGGTGTCGAGGACGATTCGCGGCGTGCGCACGGTTTCTCCTGTCGGTGATCAGGCGCTGAGCGCTTCGCGCACGGCTGCGAACTTGGCATCGGTCTCGTGGACCTCGACGTCGGGATCGGACTCGGCCACGATCCCGCAACCGGCGAACAGCCGCGCTCGCGGGCCGGACAGCTGGGCGCACCGCAGCGCGATGCCCAGTTCGCCGTCGCCGCTCGCGTCCAGCCAGCCCACCGGGGCCGCGTACCGGCCCCGGTCGAGGTCCTCCAACTCGGCGATCAGCTTAGCGGCGGCTCGTCGCGGGGTGCCGCCGACGGCGGCGGTCGGGTGCACGGCGGCGGTCAGGCCGAGCAGGTCGACGCCCGATGTGAGCGTGGCGCTCACATCGGTGGCGAGGTGCGCGATGTTGCGCAACCGCAGCACGCTCGGCCCGGAGGTGCGCACGTCGGCGCAGTGCGGCGCGATGGCGGTCAGCAGCGACTCCACCGCGAAGTCGTGCTCGTCGCGGTAGGACGGCGAGTCCAGGAGATGTTCACCGTCGCCCGACCAGCTGGAACCGGCCAGGACTCGCGAGGTCACCTGATCGCCTCGGCGCCTCAGCAACATCTCCGGCGTCGCACCGATCAGGCCGTCGACGGTGAAGGTCCAGCACTGGGGATGCCGCTGGGCCAGCTCCCGCAGGAGGAAGCGCGGATCGATCGGGCCATCGGCCTCGGCGAGCAGGTCCCGAGCCAGCACGACCTTGTCCAGCTCGCCCAGCCGGAGCCGCCCCACGGCCTCGGCGACCGCATCCCGCCATCGGGCTCGGGGAAGCGCGCCCTCGCTCCAGCGCACCCCGACGGGCCGTGCGATCGGGCTGCGCTGCGGGGGAGTTTCGGGCCCGACGGTGGTGACCCGGCTCCGGCCGTCCCGTTGGGTCACCAGGACCTTCGGCACGATCAGCACCGAGCGCCCGCGGTGGTCGAAGGAGAAGCTGACGAACGCCACTGCGCCGGCCGCGTCTCCGCCGAGCGAGGAGACGAAGCCGGACCACGTTCGCGCAGCCTGCTCGTACTGGCCGGGTCCGGTGAACTCGAACCGGGCCGCTTCGCCCCAGCCGATCATTCCTCCGCCGTCGTGCATCCAGGACACCATCGCGTCCCCGTTCGGCGGGAGGGTCCAGAGGTCGGTGCCGTGCTCGACCTCGCGGAGGTGGACCGATGTGCGTTCCGGGAGGGTGGTCGTCATGTGGGCCCCTTGCCTCAGATCATCTCGGTGATGTTCGGTTCGACGCCCAGCAGCGCGCGGCCGAAGATCTCGGAGCAGGACGCCGGGTTGGCCACGGCGTGCCGCGATGCGGCGTGGATGTCGCGCACGTAGGCCTGCAGCGGGCTGCTCTCGCCGAAAGCCGATGCGCCGTGGGCGGTGACGAGGTCGTCGACCGCCTGCCGGCACAGCTGCACGGCGTGGCCGGTGTGCTGGCGGATTCGGGCGCGGGTGAGGTGGTCGGGGAAGGTGCCGTCGTCGGCGTGGCCGTCGACGACGGCCGCCGAGTTCTCCGCGATCAGCCGCGCGAGGTCAATCTTCATCGACGCGTCGGCGACGGCCAGCTGGAACGCTGTGGAGTCGCGCTGCCGCTCGTAGTGGGTGAAGGCGATGCCCTTGGTGTCCGCTGCCGCCACGACGTGGTCCAGCACGGCGGTGGCCATCCCGAGGTAGGGCGCGATCATGTAGCTGGCGAGCGTGGGCATCAGCGCCGCCCGGTAACGGGGCTCCGGGGACCCCAGCGGGAAGCGGCCGTGGATCGCGTCGCTCAGCGGCAGCACCCGGTGCTCGGGTACGAACAGGTCTGTCCCGACGAGCAGGTTGCTGCCGGTCGCCCGCATTCCGATGGTGAACCAGGTGTCCTCAACGGTCAACTCCGCCATCGGGATCAGGGCGAGGGCCGCTTCGCCGTCGCCTCGGGGAAAGCCGAGGATCGCCCACCGGGAGTGCAGGCAGCCGGAGGCCGGTGCCCAACGTCCGCTCAGCACCCACCCGCCATCGACCTGCCGCGCCGTGGATCGCGGGGCCAGCACGGTGCAGACGCTGGTGTCCGGGCCGTCGGCGTAGACCTCCTCCTGCGCGCGTGCCGGGAACAGGCCGCTGATGAACGCGCCGGAGCCGAGGATCATCACCACCCACCCGGCGGAGGGGTCTGCCTTGGAGACCTCGCACGTCGCGTCGATGGCGGTGCGCAACGCGCATTCGCCACCGCCGAAGCGCGCGGGGACCAACGCTCGCAGCACCCCGGTGTCGGTGAGGCAGGTGAGCGTCTCCTCGCTGAGGGCGCGCTGGGAGTCGTTGCTGTCGCGATTGCGTTCGAGCACCTGGTGAGCTGCGGCGGTCAGGTGTGGGAGGTCCGGGTTCGTGGTCACGTGGTCTCCTCGATGCTCGTCGACCTTCACGATGAAGCCGCAGGGACGTGCACCGGTTCGACGGTCGCACTGGCGAGCGCGCTTTCGACGGCCGCTCGCAGCCGTTCGTGCAGCTCGCGGCGATGCGTCCGGTCGACCGGCACCTCGACCACGCGCAGACCGGCGGCTCCGACCAACGCCGTCGCCAGGTCTGCGAGGTCTTCGACGAGGACATGCTCGATCCTGCACGAGGCGCACAGCCCGGATATGTCCACCCGCTGCGGAGTGCCGAAGATGCGCTCGAACGCCGGCGCGTAGGCGTCGGCACCCTGTTCCAGCACCGTGAAGATGCTACCGCCGTCGTCGTTGGCGACCACGATCGTCAGCTGTGGTTCCGGTTCGTCCGGGCCGATGAGCAGCCCGTTCGAGTCGTGCAGGAAGGTCAGGTCGCCGATCAAGGCGTAGCTCGGTCCGTCGTGCGCCAGCGCAGCACCGACCGCGCTGGAGACGACGCCGTCGATCCCGGCCACGCCCCGGTTCGCCAGCACGGTGACGTCCGCACGCGGGTGCGCGGCCAGGGCGATGTCTCGGATCGCGTTGGACGGTCCCGCGAACACCTGCGATCCCGAGGGGACGCTTGCGAGCACGGCGCTCGCCACCTGCGGGCCGGTCGTCGTTGCGCAGGACTCGACCTCGTCGATCGCGGCACACGCGGACCGATCGGCGAACTTCCAGCGTTCGCCGAACTCGGGTGGCGGCTCCCAGCCAGTGGGGAGGGCGCCGACGGCGCGCACCGTCCCCGGCACGTCCGTCCACAGGGGACGAATTCGTCCTCCTGCAGCGGGTGGTACCGCGAAAACCGCGATCCGTTCGTCGGCCAGAAGTCGCTGGACGGACCGGTGCATCGTCGGCCTGCCGAACACCACCACCTGCTCGGGGAGCAGCTGCTCGGCGCGGCCGGACAATGCCTCCGTCAGCAGCAACGGACCCGATCGCAGGGACCGGTGCCACAGCGGTGACCCGGGCTCGGCGAGCACCGGCAACCCCGGCGGGACCGCGTCGGCCCCGCCCTGGCCCGCGATCACCAAGGTCGGAGCCTCCGCGGACAGCGGCAAGGCACCGGCGAAGTTCCCGCCGGGAACGATGGTGCTCCAGGCGAACCCGTCGGCGCGGCCGGCCTCCGGAACGGCGGAGCCGAGGTGATCGGGCACCAGCGGTTCGCGCAACGGGACGTTGAGCTGCACCGGCCCGGGATCGTGCGACAGCGAGCCGAGCGCGCACGACACGACCCGGTCGACGGTGCTCCTCCAGTGCCGCCGAGAGGTCATGTCGGCGATGGGCATCTCGGCGAAGCACCGCAGCGCGCTGCCGAACAAGCCGTGCTGGTCGATGGTTTGGCCCGCCCCGGTGCCGCGCAGCTCGACCGGGCGATCCGCTGTGATCGCGAGCAGCGGGAGTCCGGCGTGGTCGGCTTCCAGCACGGCCGGGTGCAGGTTTGCGGCGGCCGTTCCGGACGTGCACACGACCGGGACCGGTCTACCCAGGTGCATCGCGAGGCCCGTGGCGAGAAACCCCGCGCTGCGCTCGTCGATCCGCACGTGCAACCGCAGGCGGCGCGCGGAATCCGCTTCGTGGAGCGCGAAGGCCAGCGGGGCGTTGCGCGATCCCGGGCACAGGACCGCGTCGCGCACACCGCAGCGGATCAATTCGTCCACGATCGCGTTGGCCTGGTCCGTAGACGGGTTCATGGGTGGTGAACATACGGGCGCGGCCGCTTCAGAGGTGTGAACGAGCGGTTACGTAGTGCACACAACGGGTGTTGTTACCCGAAGAGAAGTAGTTTCCACCGGTGGAACTCCGACTTCACCACCGAGCATCATTCGTCTTGATTGACTTCGATCAACGCCGGAAAAGCATCGCAGTCATTGGGGATTCGTTTCACTCCTCTCATGAGGTCACGTATTGCGCGTGTTGGGAAGGCGTTTGGTCGGAAGTTCCGGTCGTCCGATCGGAATTGCTTCTAATGAAGGGAAGTCGAACCTTGAGCGCTAATGATGTCGCGAGCACCGGTCGACGTTGCGCCCGCGCGGCCGTCACCCTGGCCGCCAGCGGAGCCATGCTGGGGCTGGTCGGTGCTGGTACCGCGTCGGCGCACGAGTCCGCGCCCGAGCCCACCGACGGACCGCTCGGTGCGGTCCAAGCCTCTGCGGGCGCGCTCGTGGGCCACCTGGAGGAGTACCACCTCTCCGACCCCACCTGGGAAGTCGAGAGCCTGCTCACCAGTCCCGAGGAGAACATCCGCATCCACCACGAGATGGCCGACGAGATCATCGATCCGGTCCTCAGCCTGCTTCCGTGAACCCAGCGGCGCGGTGGTCGGCCGCCGACAGCGCCATCGAGGCGACCACCGCGACTTTCCGCGCCGTGGTGCCGACTGCTTCGGTTGTCTC